>DATAET010000225.1:0-10513 GCA_036257855.1 Gaiellaceae bacterium
GCCGCGGGCTCTCGCGTCGTCGTCGACGTAGACGACCACTCCCTTGCGCAGCGGCTCGACCCAGTGCTCGACCGTGGCGAGACGCGAGTCGACGTCACCGACGGCCTCGTAGCCCAGCTCGAAGAGGTCGGAGTAGAAGAACGGCAGGTGGTCGTACTCCCTGTTCGCGCCCGCCATGTTCGCTCCGATCGCGCGACCGTGGGTGTTCGCGTGGTCCTCGTGCTCGACGCGTCGCGTTCCGCCGAGGGCAGGCACCGGGAACCGGGCCACGTCACCCGCGGCGAATACGTCGTCGCGCCCTCCGGCACGCCCGTACTCGTCGACGAGGATGCCGTCGTCGACCGCGAGTCCCGCCTGCTCGGCGAGCTCGGTCGTGGGGACGATCCCGAGCCCGGCGACGACGACGTCGGCCTCGATGGTGCGACCGCTCTTCGTGGTCACCGCACCTGACGAGGCCATCTCGACCCGCTCCTCGGCGAGAACGGTGACGCCCTTGTCGCGGTAGTAGGCATTGACGAAGACGGCGAGCTCGGGCGGGAAGAGCCGCGCCCCGATGGCCTGGTCCGGAAAGACGATCGTTACCGCGCACCCGTTCATGGCGAGGGCGGCCGCGATCTCCGACCCGATGAAGCCGCCACCGACGACCGCAGCACGCACGCCGTCGCCCGCGAGGCTCCGTAGGTGCCGGTAGTCGTCGAGGGTCCGGTAGTAGATGACACCCTCCCCGTTGCCCGCGAGACGGCGAGGCGTGCCACCGGTCGCGAGGAGGAGCTTCTCGTACGAGTGAACGGCACCCGTGTCGTCGGTCGCGATTCGTGCGTCGAGGTCGAGACCCGTGATGCGCCGACCGGTGTGGATGTCGACGGAGAACTCCGGTGTGCCGCGAAAGACGGAGCTCTCTTCCTGACCTTTCCAGAGCGCCTTCGTGAGCGGCGGTCGCGCGTACGGCTCGTGCGCCTCCGCGCCGACCAGTCCGATCGTGCCGTCCGCGTCGTGGTCGCGTATTCCTCGCACCGCAGCGTCGGCGGTCATGCCGCCGCCGACTATGAGGTAGCGGTAGGTCGACATCGCAGAGATGCTAGTGGTGTCAGTCGGGAGCGGGCGTTAGAGTCCTGCGCGGCGTGGGCGGAGGACGCGTCTGGAGCTTCCTCGTGGCTGCGGTCGCCGCGGCCGTCATCGCTTTCCCGGCGGCGGCCGGCCCACGCGCGAACGGCCCGGAGGGCGGTCCCGTCGCGATCTTCTACTACCCGTGGTACTCCACTCCCGTGCGGGACGGACGCTGGGCACACTGGTACGTCGACCGCGACGGCACACCCGCGCTCTCGACCGCGTACTACCCGAGTCGCGGTCTCTACTCGTCCTCCAACACCAAGATCGTCGCCGCGCAGATGCGCGAGATCGCCATGGCGGGAGTCGACACCGTCGTCGTCTCCTGGTGGGGCTTCGACTCGCCCGAGGGCGAACGGCTCCCGCTCGTCGCACAGTCTGCTGCGCGCCAGGGCCTTTCCGTTGCGATTCACCTCGAGCCCTACCGGGGCCGCACGCCGGCACGTGCGGCGGCGGACATCGTCCGCCTCCATGAGGAAGACGGCGTCACGGATTTCTACGTCTACGACGCGGATCGCGACCCCGCAACCGACTGGGCGGAGGCGCTCGATCCGCTCGAGGGAGTGCGGGTGTTCGCCCACACCACGCTCGTCGGCCGTGCGCGTGCGTCGGGGTTCGACGGCATCTACACGTACGACGTCGTGACCTGGAACGGTGCCCTCTTCCGGCGCCTCTGCGTTGAAGCGCATGCGGTCGGGCTCCTGTGCGCGCCCTCGGTCGGCCCCGGGTACGACGCGCGCCTTGCGACTCGCGACGAAGCAGTCCGGCAGCGCTTCGAGGGCGCCACGTACGACCGGATGTGGAAGACGGCGCTGCGGTCCGATGCCGATCTCGTGACGATCACGAGCTACAACGAGTGGCAGGAGGGGACACAGATCGAGCCCGCACGAGCGCAGGTCGGCCGCCCGAGCTACGAGGGAGCGTGGGGGAAAAGCGGGCTCGCCGCTCAGCGCGCGTACCTCGCCGCGACCGCGGGGTGGGCCGCGCGCATCCACGAGCGGGCGCCTCAGTAGAGCGCGGTCGCAAGCCGCCGCCGGTACTCCACGGTCACGGGATCCTCGGCCCCGAGATCGTGAAACACGGCCAGCGCGAGCTCGCGCAGCCAGTCGCGCCGGTCCGGCGGCGCCGTCGCGATCTCCGCGATCACGAGCTCGAGCGCGCGCTCGACGTCGTTCACCTCGAGCGCGGCGAGAACGTCGGGGAGGTCGCCGCTCGAGCGGAGCGAGTCCACGATCGCCGCGACGCGAGGCGGGGCGAGGAGCTCGTCGAAGAAGCTCGCGACGGCGATCGGCGAGAGCGCTCCGACGAACTCCGAGACGACGCGCCCGTCGCGAAACGCTTTCACGGCCGGAATTCCCTGGACGCGGAAGGTTGCCGCCAGTCCCGGGTTCGCGTCGACGTCGACCTTGGCGAGCGCCACCGTCCCGTCGCGTCTCTCGACCTCTCGCTCGAGGACCGGCGTGAGTGCACGGCACGGCCCGCACCATGCGGCCCAGAAGTCGACGACGACGGGGAGCTCGCGAGATCGCTCGACCACGTCACTCTCGAATGTCGTCTCGGTTACGTCCACGTCGATCGCCGGCGACTGTACTGAACCGCTAAGGGGTGAGCACGACGTCCGCACCACAACCCGCGACCAGCGCGGCGGTGACGTGCTCGGCGTCCACACCGGCGAGCGATCGGTGCCGCGCGTCGATCTCGATGTCGGCCCATGTGTCGAGGTCCAGCGACCTCGCACCGATCTCACCGCCGAACGCGTACAGCTCGTCCGTCGAGAACACGCCGCGCCGTCCCGTCTGGCGGCGGGCGATCCCCTCGAGCTCCCGGAGCTCCTCGAACGGGTCGATGCGGACGTTCGAATCCGAGCCGATGCAGAGCGGTATTCCCCGTTTTCGCGCCCGCTCCGCAGGGAGGAACCCGTCACCAAGGTCGGACTCGGTCGTCGGGCAGGCGCAGATGGTCGCGCCCGCCGCTGCGACGAGGTCGAGCTCGGGACCGTCCGCATGCGTCGCGTGGACGATCGTCGTCCGCTCGGTCAGGCAGCCGAGACGGGCGAGGAGCTCGATCGGCCGGCAGCCGTGCTCGGCGAGGGACTCCTCGATCTCCTTGGGCTGCTCGTCCGCGTGCACGTGGAGCGGGAGCCCTTCCGAGGCGGCGTAGGCTCCGATCTGCTCCAGCCAGTCCGCCGGGCACGCCCGAACGGAGTGGGGGGCGAGGCCGACACGCAGCCCGGTGGACCGTAGGCTTTCGATCTGCTCGAGGTACTCGCGGACGGAGCCCTGGCAAAACCGAGGCAGGCCACCGCGCGCGTAGGCGACGTGCAGGAGCACGAGGTCGATGCCCGCCGCTGTCGCGGCGTCGGACGCAGCGTGCGCTTCGGGGAGCCCGAGGTAGTGAAATTCGCCGACTGCCGTGTAGCCTGCCGCGAGCATCTCGCGGAACGTGGTCTCGTAGTCGGCGCGGACGGAGTCGGGAGACTGGCGCTCCGCCTCCGCGAGCATCGTCTCGCGCCAGGCCCAGAAGTCGCCGCCGGCGGCACGTCCGCGGAGCGCTCGCTGGAACGTGTGGCTGTGGGCGTTCACGAAGCCGGGAAGTCGGAGCGTGCCCGCCACGCGCGCGACGCTAGCAGGGGCGGCGTACTGTTTCGCCGTGTCCGTCGCCGAGCTGCGCCGCTCGATTCCGAACGCTCTCACGATCGCCCGCTTCGTCGCGATCCCGGTGTTCGTCGTGCTGTACCTCGAGGCGGGCGACGGGCCTGCCTGGGGCGCTGGCATCTTCTTCGCCGCCGCCGCCTTGACGGACCAGCTCGACGGATACCTCGCGCGCCGTTGGCACGTCGAGTCGCGCTTCGGGACGGTCGCCGATCCACTTGCGGATCGGCTCATGATCGGAACCGCGGCGGTGCTGCTGCTTGCGACCGGCCGCATTCCGATCGTCGCCGCGGTCGTCATCCTCGCCCGCGACGTCGCGCTCGTGCTCGGCTACCGGCTGCTGTCTCCCGGCGGGTACGAGCTCGAGGTCACGGCACTCGGCAAGGTGGCGACGTGGGTGCTGTACGCGTCAATCGGCCTCGTACTCGTCACCGCCGAGGGGACGACGTGGCCGATCGTGCTGGTGTGGATCGGCGTCGCGCTCTCGCTCGGCGCCGGCATGCAATACGCGTTTCGAGCATGGCGCCAGGTGCGCACTCGGGGAGGGACTCTCGAGTCGAGGACGAACCTTGATCGGAGCTAAAGTCTCAACCTGAGGTTGACCCCTGTGCGGGGCTGCTGCTTTACTCAGGTGACCCTCGAGGAAAGGCGGCCGGTGGAACCACTTCCCGATCTCTCGACACTGACCGACGACGACCTTCGGGTGACGATCCGCGAGCTCGAGAAGGAGGAGGACGACATCTCCTTCCGCCGCCGCGTGCTCCACGGTCGAATCGACATCCTCCGCGCTGAGCTCGTCGCCCGGCTGCGCGAGCAGGTGAGTGCAGGGGAGGCGAAGCTCGCGGACGTCGAGCGACTGAGCGAGATCCTCACCTCGAAGGCGCCTGTGACGGACGAGTGAGCCACGTCTATTGCCCCGAGTGTGGCTTCCAGAACCCGGAGGCCGCCAACTACTGCTCGCGCTGCGGAGCGCTCCTCACGCCCGAGGCCGGGTCGGAGACGACCATGAGCTTTGACATCGCCGACGACGGAGACGAGGTCGACCTTCTCGAGGCGCTCGGCATCACCGGGCCGGCGCTCGTCGTGCGCTCGGGCGGAGGCCTAGCGGGGCAATCGTTCCAGCCGGCCGAGGGACGGACGCTCATCGGGCGTTCCCCCGACTGTGACGTCTTCCTGGACGACGTGACCGTCTCGCGGCGCCATGCGGAGCTGCTGCGCGACGGCGAGACGTTCTCCATCCGCGATCTCGGAAGCCTGAACGGGACCTACGTGAACCGACGCCGGATCGAGTCCACGGTGCTGGAGCACGACGACGAGGTGCAGATCGGCAAGTACCGGCTCACCTTCCTGAAGCCATGAGTACCGTCGCGACACGCCGGGGGCGGGGAGGAGCCGAGCCCAGGCTCCGTACGATCGGCTCGGTCTGCGAGGAGCTGAGGGAGCAGTTCCCCGACATCTCGGTGTCGAAGATCCGCTACCTCGAGGATCAAGGCCTCATCACGCCGCGGCGTACCCGAGGCGGCTACCGGCTGTTCGCGCCGGACGACGTCGAGCGGCTGACGACGATCCTCAGAATGCAGCGCGACGAGTTCCTCCCGCTCCGAGTGATCCGCGAGGAGCTCGACGGCCCGGGCGCGGCGAGCGACCGCACGCGCCGGCGGAGCGTCGGCCTCCTCGGCCGGGAGGACGAGATCGACGAGGCGGAGCTGTGCGAGCGCGCGTCGCTGTCCCCTGACGTCGTGCGCCAGCTCGAGGAGTTCGGGCTCGTCGTCTCGCGGTCCGAGGCGGGGGAGCGACTCTACCGCGAGAGCGAGGCCGACATCGCGGTCGCGTGCGCACGGTTCGCACGGTTCGGCATCGACGCCCGGCACCTCCGCACGTTCCTGACCGCTGCCGGGCGCGAGGCCGCGCTCGTCGAGCAACTCGTGGCTCCGGGTCTCCGCTCGCGCAATCCCGAGCGCCGGAAGAGTGCGCTCGAGGACCTGGAAGCCCTGTCACGCGTGGCGCAGGAGCTCTCGCACATGCTCTTCGTCCGGGACCTCCGCGGCACGGTGGAGCGGACGTCATGAGCATCGACCTGCGTGATCGCATCCGGGATGTCCCGGACTTCCCGACGAAGGGAGTCGTGTTCAAGGACCTGATGCCGCTCGTCGCCGATCCCGAGTACTTCGCCGAGACGATCGATCAGCTCTCGGAATGGTCGCGGCCGCGGGAGCCCGCTCTCATCCTCGGCGCCGAGGCTCGCGGGTTCATCTTCGGCGCGGCACTCGCGTACGCGATCGGCGCGGGCTTCATCGCCGCCCGCAAGCCGGGCAAGCTGCCTCGCGAGACGATCGAGGCGAGCTACGCCCTCGAGTACGGCACGGACAGCCTGCAGGTACACCGGGACGCGGTCCCGCCGGGCGCCAGGGTCATCGTCCTCGACGACGTGCTCGCAACGGGCGGCACGGCGAAGGCCAAGGTGGAGCTCGTCGAGGGCCTCGACGGCGTCGTGGCGGGCGTGCTCTTCGTGATCGAGCTGGAGTTCCTGCACGGTCGCGACCGCCTCGCCGGCTACGACGTGCACTCGCTCGTCCAGTACTGACCGTGCGCAAGACCGAGATGTGCGAACGCAGCATCTCGGTCGCGCGAGAGGACGGCAGACGCTCGGGTGCCGGGCTGACTGCGGCCGAACGCCCACCTTCGTCGTCCGCATCCACCGTCCGACGGCGCGATTACAAGGAGATCGTGCCCGATCGCAACGCGGACGAGGGTCGTTCACTCCCGCCAGGGATCGTCGCCTGGAGTCCCTGTGCCGATGCCCGTTCCATGAGTGCCGCCGTGCTCACGGAGGTGGCCCCGACCGCCGCCTCACAGCGGATCCTCTCGGACGTTGGCGCGTTCGCCGAGAGCGACGACGTGGCCCCGAGGGAACCCGCCCTCGATCGTCTCGAAGCCGCGATCGGCAGGGACTTCGCTGACCGCCTCGTCGCAGCTCTGAGCGAGAAGCCGGGCGCGGCCCGACGTTGACTCTCCGCTAGGGCCGACCTGGAGCGTCTCCGCCGCGCAGGCGGACGAACAGGAAGATCCCCGCTGCAACGACGAGGGAAACGACGAAGGCGAGTCCGCCCTGGACGCCCACTGCAAGCCCGCCGAGCCACATGAAGAGGAAGAACACGACCGACCAGACGAAGGCAAGGACTCCCTGGTCGATGCTCGGCATCCGGAGGTGCATCGGCCGCGATCCTACACGCGACACCGGACCAGAAATTCACCGAGCCGGTGGCGCTTTCGTCCACTCGACCCGCTGACCGTCCGCTTCCGCGTAGAGCCTGCGAGCTGAGCTTCGACCTAGTCGCGCTCCGTGCTCGGTGCAAGCAGGAAGCTACGGGACGGGCCTGCAGGGGTCAAGCGCACCGTTCACCGGATTGCCGCAATTTGCGCGCGATTTCTTCGAGCGGGCCGCAGAGTCGCCGACGCGTAGGATCCGGCCGTGCGCCGCTCGGTCGTGTTCGGCGTCGCGGGTGCCGCACTCGCCTTCGCCCTCGTCCTGACGCTCCTCGGGGTGGGGGACGACCCGTCCGCGCTCACGGACGGGCAGGCGTTCGTGCTCGGGGTCGTACAAGGCCTCACGGAGCTCCTGCCGATCTCGTCGTCCGGGCACCTCATCCTCGTGCCGTGGGCGGCCGACTGGACCTACCTCGAGCAGCACGACCGCTTCAACCAGACCTTCGACGTCGCACTACACCTCGGCACGCTCGTCGCAGTCGGCGTGTACTTCTGGCAGGACATCGTCCGGCTCGTCCGCGCCTGGCTCGGCTCGCTCGGGCGACGGCGAATCGCGACCGCCGACGAGCGCATCGCCTGGTTCGTGCTGGTGGCGACCATTCCGGCCGGCCTCATCGGGCTCGCCGGCGAGAACGCGATCGCCGACCACCTCGGCGAGCCGTGGCAGATCCTGATCCTGCTCACGGCAGGAGCGCTCCTGCTCCTCTGGGCGGACCGTTCGCCGCAGACCCGGGCGATGAGCGACCTCTCGCTCAGGCAGGCCGTCGTCATGGGCTTCGCGCAGGCGCTCGCGCTGGCACCGGGAGTGTCTCGATCGGGGATCACCATCACTGCGGGCCGCTTCATGAAGCTCGACCGCGACGGCGCCGCCCGTTTCTCCTTCTACCTGCTCGTGCCGACCGTGCTCGGAGCCGTGCTCCTGAAAGGGGTGAAGGACGTCTTGCTCGGCGACCTCCCGAGCGGCTGGGGCGGCCCGTTCCTCGTCGGCACGCTCGCGGCACTCGGCAGCGGTCTCCTCGCGATCGAATGGCTGCTCGGCTACGTACGTCGCCACACGTACGGCGTCTTCGTCGCGTATCGGCTCGTCGTGGCCGCCCTCGTGTTCGCGGCGATCGTGAGCGGTGTGCGGGACGCCACCTTCTGAGCGGCCGGTCTCATCCCGTTCTCATCTCCTCGCGCTAGACCTTCCGACGATCGCTTCCTAGGGGAGGAGAGAGATGACACTGAGAATCGCGTGGGCTGCTGCGCTCGCGTGCGCGCTGGTCGCCTCGGCGGAGAGCGCGGCGTCGACGACCTCGAAGCCGTCCCCGCCGTCGTGGATCCTCCGTGGCGCGTACGCGCCGACGATCGACCCGGCGAATTTCGTCGCGACCGTCGACAACGAGTACTTCCCGCTCAAGCCGGGGGCGAGATTTCACTTCGAGGGCATGAGCGATGGGACTCCGCAAACAGATGATGTCCTCGTCACCCACAAGACCAAGCTCGTGCTCGGCGTGAAGTGCACGGTCGTCCGGGATACGGTCTCGGAGAACGGGAAGGCGGTCGAGCGGACCTTCGACTGGTACGCCCAGGACAAGCAGGGAAACGTGTGGTACATGGGCGAGAACTCCCTCGAGCTGAAGAACGGCCGCCTCGTTCGGGCCGACGACTCGTGGGAGGGCGGTGTGAATGGCGGGAAGCCCGGCATCATCATGCGGGGCCACCCGCGGCCGGGCGAGGTCTACCGGCAGGAGTACTACCGCCCTGGTGGCGCCCTCGACCAGGCGCGGGTGGTCGGGACGACTGCGACGGTTCGCGTGCCCGACGGATCGTCCAAGCGCGCGCTCGTCACGGTCGAGTGGAGCCCGGTCGAGCCGCAACTCGAGAAGAAGCTGTACGTGCGCGGGCTCGGCGAGGTGGAGGAAGAGGTGATCGCCGGCGGCCACGAGCGTTTCCGGCTGACCCGGGTGACGAGCTGACGAGATCAGCCGGGAGAGTAACGTGGTGCTCGACGTCGGCGCGGAGGCCGTGCTCACCCGTCACATGGCTGCGTTACCCGAAGAAGCCCGAACGATCCTCGCGGTGGAATCGTCCGCATTCGTTACGGAGCGCAGGCGTCTCGCGAAGGAACTGCGAGAGCAGGGGAGACCCGCAGACGCCAGCGCCGTCGAGGAGCTCAAGAAGCCGCCCGCCACCGTCCTCGCCGTCAACCGCGCCGCACGAGACCGCCCGAAGGCCGCCCAGGGCGCAGCGCGAGCTGCGGAGCGGCTTCGGAAGGCCCAGGCCGGTAACGACCCGGCGTCCTTCGAGAGCGCACGCGCGGAGCTACAGAACGCACTCGAGCTCCTCGCGGACGTCGCCATCGCCCACGTCGCCGCTCCGGGCAAGAAAGCAAGCGACGCGATGCGTCGGCGCGTCTACGACCTGTTGCGGAGTGCCGTCGCCGACGACGCCTCGCGAAAGGCCCTGATCGACGGCGTTCTGACGAGCGAGGTCGAGACGACCGGTTTCGAGGCTTTCGCGGGGGTGAGCTTCACAGCGCCGACACGACGCGCCCGGACCGCGAAGCGGGCGTCGAAGTCCGGGGGCCGTGAACGCGAGCTTCGTGCTCGGCTCTCGGCCGCGAAACGCCGACTCGCCGCGGCGGAACGATCTGTACGCGAGGCGGAAGCGGGCCGGGCCGCGGCGGAGAAAGAGGTCGCAGCCATCGAGGCCGATCTCGAACGGATGTAGCGCTTACTCGGTCGCGCAGACGCTCTAGGCCTGGAGACCGTCCCAATCCCACCGCGGCATGCGGATGCCCGACGCGACGACCGCGTCCTCGGCCGAGTACGACAATACGTTGTCGACGGCCCACCGCATATAGGCATGCAGCGCTTCCCGAAAGACGGGATCGTCCGGAAGCTCCGCATCGTCGAGCGCGTGGACGAAGCAGTCGACGAACCGCTCGCCGAGGTCACCCATGTCGCCGTTGCCGGCATGCATCCTGAGAACGCTCGACTCGTCACCGCACGTTTGCGAGTACGCCGGAGGCCCGCCCAGCACCTCGGCCCAGTACGCGGCGAGACGCTCGACGTGCTGGGGATGCTGGTCGTCGTGGGAGAACGGATGATTCAGCTCTGGATCCGCCAGGCAGCGCGCGTGATGGGCTCTCGCGAGAGTGAGGAAGGCTTCTTCCCCGCCGGCGAACTCGTACAGCGTCGGACGCACGGACAAAGTATTTCTCAGAACTCACGGAGGACGCGGTCTTAGAGGTCAGCCGGTCTCGGGGCGCTGCCACGTCACGATGACGTGTCCGCTGCCATCGACGTCGGCCGTCGTGACGACCCATTTGCCGTCGCTCCGCCTCAGCGTATCGCCGACCTTCGGTACCTTCTCGCCGTCGGTGAGCTCCCACGCACCGTCGGGGTAGCGCACGGTGACGAAAGGTGAGGGCACAGCGCCTCTCTTCCCGCTCGACCAGGCGCAATGGCTCAGGACTTCGGGTCACGACGGGAGGTGAGCTATCG
>DATAET010000226.1:0-30296 GCA_036257855.1 Gaiellaceae bacterium
GCGAGAAGCTCTGGCCCGCGCGCCCCCCGGAGGTAGAGCTGTGGCGGTGGGTCGTGGATGGCCCGCAACAGCTCGGGGAAGGAGGTGTCCCGACGCCTGATCTGCCGGTACTCGCTCACACCGACGGCAGGTCTCCCGGCATCCGATAGGAGAGCGCCTCGGCGACGTGTGCCGGCTCGACGACCTCCGCGTTCGCGAGCACGGCGATGGTGCGCGCCACCCGAGCCACCCTCGTCCGCCCCCGCCCCGAGAGCGGAAGCCGGTCGACCGCACTCGACAGCAGTTCGGAGGCGGCTTCGGTCCGGCGCGGAACGGGGCTTCGGAGTCTCTCGCGGGCGGCGAGCACCCGCGGCCGCACGTCCGCCGAGGGCTCAGCGGCGGGTGCTGCGAGCTCCGAGGCCCTCGGTCGCGGCATCGCGACCGCGAGATCGAAGCGGTCGAGGAGCGCACGCGAGAGCTTCTCGCGATACGCCGCGAGCCGCTGCGGAGAGCAGCCGCACTCGACGGCCGGGTCGCCACGGCCGCCACACGGGCACATGTTCATCGTTCCCACGAGCTGGAAGCGCGCGGGGAACAGGCCGTGCCCTCCGACGCGGGCCACAGCCACCACGCCGTCCTCGAGCGGCTGCCTGAGCGCCTCGAGCACGGAGCGGGAAAACTCGGGGAGCTCGTCGAGCAGTAGAACGCCCCGGTGCGCGAGCGACACTTCTCCGGGCCGTGGGCTCGGCCCACCGCCGACGATCGCGGGCGCCGAGGAGCCGTGGTGTGGGGCACGGAACGGCGGCACGGACACGAGCGATCGGCCCGGTGGGAGCAGTCCCGCGACCGAGTGGATCCGCGTCACCTCGAGCGCCTCCGCCCGCTCGAGGACCGGCAGGATTCCCGGCAGCCGACGCGCCAGCATCGTCTTCCCGGTGCCCGGCGGCCCGATGAGCAGCAGGTTGTGAGCACCGGCAGCGGCGATCTCGAGCGCGCGGCGGGCGCGCTCCTGCCCGCGGACGTCGACGAGGTCGGGACCGGTGACGTCCTCGATCTCGGCGCCAGAGTACGGCTCGAACGACGGCGCGTCGATCTCGCCGCGGAAGTAGGAGACGACCTCGGTCAGGTTGCGGACGGGAACTGGCTCGACGCCCGCGAGCGCCACCTCAGGCGCCGACTCCGCTGCGCACACGACGCGTTCGATCCCGGCTCGACGCGCGCCTTCGGCGACGGCCAGCGCTCCCGGGACCGGCCGGATCCTTCCGTCGAGCGCGAGCTCCCCGACGGCCGCGTGCCCCGCGAGCCGCTCGGCCGGGAGTTGGCGCGTAGCGCCGAGCACGGCGAGCGAGATCGGAAGGTCGAAGCCCGAGCCTTCCTTGCGCAAGGCCGCGGGCGCCAGGTTGACGGTGATCCGGCGGTTGACCGGCCACTCGAGCGCGGCCGAGACGACCCCGCTGCGGACGCGGTGCTTGGCCTCCTGGCATGCGCGATCGGCCAGCCCGACGATCGCAAAACCCGGAATCCCGGGCTGAAGGTGCGCCTCGACCTCGACTCGCCGAGGCTCGAGGCCGACGAGGGCATGGGTGACCGCGCGAGCGAGCACGCGTGCCACCGTAGGCAAGAGGCGTCGCGGAAGAGCGACGCCTCTGTGCCGATTCAGCTCAAATCAGGGCGTGTAGCAGAGCGCGTACACGGTGAACGTGCTCGACTGGCCGCTGTCGTTGCCGCCCGAGCCCCTGAAGCCGACGACTTGGTTCGACGCGTTGAGAACGGGGGTCAGGCGCCCGGTCCAGAGCTCGAGGCCGGCGTCGCTGTCACTCCAGCCCGTCCCGCCCGAGATGGCGCGCTCGTTGCCGCTGCAGTTCGCCGTCACCTCGCCGGTGTTGTAGACGCCGTTCTCGGCTGCACCTCCTGCGACCGTGACGTTCGCGGACCGGACAGTGATCGCGCCGATCACGCCTGCAGGACCGGCCGCGCCCGCGGGACCGGCAGGACCTGCCGGGCCTTGCGGGCCGGTCGGACCGGCCGGAAGCTGGCCGGGCGCGAAGTCGGATCGCAGGAGCGAGCGTGCCGCGACCTTCGCGGAGTTGATCGCGTTGTTGCGCACCTTCGCGTTCGCGACGGCTCCGTCCTTGAGCTGCAGCGTGCCGACCGTGTTCCGCCCGAGCTGATCGACCGCGGCCATGCTCGTGCCGCCGAGGGCGACGAGTAACGCCAGACAGGCAACCACCATCGCCGGTGACGGCCGGCGCAAGAGCTTTCTCATGAAATACCCCTTTCTCCGTGACCTGCCAGGAGCCAGGCTACCCCTGGTCTCGGCCGGTCTCACTTGTGCCGCGCGTGCCCTTACGTTTCCCGTACAGCGACGAGGATCGACTCGAAGTACTCGCCCGCGCGGCGCCCCGTTCGTCGATTCACGTGCCGTTCGAGGCGCTCGACGAGGCGAAGGCCGCTTCGAGCGAGGATCTCTGGGTAGAGGTCGCGGCGGTCGTTCACCACGACGAGCGTCGGAGCTCCATGAGCAAGCGCCTCAGCGTGGCGCTGGAGGACAGCGGAGATCCCCGCGACGTACTCGTCGACCGCGCTCCGACTCGTCCCGCGTGCCGCGGCGCCGAGCTCGTGCTCGCGCCGGTCGTCGAGGCCGAGGAGCTCGTAGGCGTAGCGGTGTTGCTCGTGGTAGTCGATGAGGCCGGGGTACGGCGGCGACGTGACGATCGCGTCGAAGGGGCCGTCGATGACGGCTTCCGTCGCGTCGGCATGGACCACTGCGGCAGCACAGCCGCGGCAGCGCACCCGCTGGAACGTCTTCACGCGGTCGAGCGTGTCCACCAGGTAGCGGGCGATGAACTTGCCGGCTTCCTGGACCGGCACGCAGGTGCGGCGGTGCTTGTGGCACCAGTAGGGAGCGCGCTGCGGGGTGCGCGGGAAGTCGAGGTCGAAGTGTGTCGTCAGGCGCGCCGACCGCGCCGCTCGTGCGAGCACGACCCGCAGGACGTCCGCGTGCTCGTAGTCGTCGAGGATCGAACGGAAGTGGAGGAGCTCGGCGGCGGCATCGGGCGCGAACCACTCCTGAACGTAGCCGCGCGGCCGTAGGCGCGAGCGACCCGGACGGCCGAGCGCGTGCCGGACGTCGGACTCGAGGCGGAAGAGGTCGTAGGACGACGTCTTCACGCGCATGAGCAGGCAGTTGAACGCAGCGACGTCGAGCCCGACGGCGTCGTACCCGGATTCGAGGCACTGGACGAGCGTCGTCCCCGAGCCTGCGAAGGGATCGAGGACGCGGCCACCGGGCCTCACGTACCGATCGAGGAGTGCCTCGACGAGCTGCGGCACGAACTTCCCGAGGTAGGGATGCAGCCGGTGCACATGCTTCGTGCGCTCGCGCTCAGGGAGCTCGGCCTCCGACCAGGAGAGGTGGAGCTCCTCCGGCAGCTCGTGGTAGAGCGCAGGCTGCGTGAGGGCCATGGACGCTCGTTCGACGGTGCGCCCGAGGGTCCTACGTCAGCGGCACACGTTCGACGTGCCGTCCGCGCACGCCCGCGGCTTCGAAGACGAGCTCCAGCCCGAGCAGCTCGGGTCGAGCCGCGAGCCAACCGGCCGCCGCCGTCCGCACGCGGCGAGCCTTCTCGTCGTCGATCATCTCGAAAGGGTGGCCGAACGCCTCGCCGCCCTTCTCCTTCACCTCGACGACGACGATTCGCCGGCCGCGCCGGAGGACGAGGTCGAGCTCGTGGCGTCCCACGCGCGCGTTCGCAGCGAGGAGGCGGTATCCCCGACGTCGATAGTGGCGGAGGGCGAGCCTCTCGCCGCGGTTCACGCGGCTTCGTACGCTGCGGCGTGAAACGAGCGACGGTGGAGCTCGGACGGTCCGAACACGCGCACCGCGGCGGTGTGCGCGGGGGTGATGTAGCCGACGTGCGACATGAACCCGTAGCACGGGTAGAGCGCGTCCAGTCGACGCATAACGCGGTCGCGGACGACCTTCGCGACGATCGAGGCCGCCGCGATCGCTGCGCTGCGGGCATCACCGTCGACCACGGCTCGATGCGGCGGCGCCGACGGACCGAGCCGGAAGCCGTCGACGAGGCACGTGTCCGCGGGTGGGTGCAGATCCGAGAGCACGGCACGCAAGCCGGCGAGATTGGAGCGGTGCAGCCCCTCCCGGTCGATGGCGCCGACGGGCACGATCCGGACGCTGATCGCCGTCGCGCAGGCCCCAACGGCCTCGTAGAGCATCTCCCGCTCGTCGACGGTGACCTGCTTCGAGTCGTTCAGCGTCGCGAGAGGCCTGACACGAGCGCCTCGTAGTACCTCGTAGTCGAGGAGCACGCCCGCGACCACGAGCGGCCCGGCTAGTGACCCGCGACCGGCCTCGTCCGCACCCGCGACGAAGCGCACACCGAGCTTGCGATCGAATCCGAGAAGACGCTGGCCGCTCGAGCGGGGCACGCGGCCGACAATACTCGCTAGCTCTGTCGGAGCTCGCGGACGCGCGCCTTCTTCCCCACTCTCTTGCGCAAGTAGTAGAGCTTCGCGCGGCGCACGTCACCGACGGCCACGACCTCGAGCTTCTCGATCTTCGGGGAGTGGAGCGGGAACGTCCGCTCGACGCCGACGCCGAACGACTGCTTGCGAACCGTGAACGTCTCGCGGAATCCCGAACCCTGGCGCTTGATGCAGATGCCCTCGAAGACCTGGATGCGCTGCCGATTACCCTCGATCACCTTGAAGTGGACGCGCAGCGTGTCGCCCGCCTTGAACTGAGGCAGGTCCGTGCGCAGATTGCGCTGCTCGAGGCTCTCGATCGTCGTGTTCATCGGAGAGGAGGGGCCTAGAAGGCCGGCGGGGATGGTACCAGTCGTCGCAACGATCGTCTTGACTGTCCGCGTACGGGATCCGCACTCGCGGATCCCGTACTTAGCGGAAAGAAATGCGCAGGGGCGGCCAGTAGGTCATGAAGACCTTCCCGATGATGTTCTGCTCGGGAACCGAGCCCCACACCCTCGAGTCGCAGGACTGCGCGCGGTTGTCGCCCATGACGAAGTAGTGCCCGAGCGGAACGCGGTACGTCTCGGCCGGCCCGATGTCACGGCGGTCCTTCTGGATGTACGGCTCGTCGAGCCGCTTTCCGTCGATGTACACGTAGGCGGCGCCTCGGCGGAGCCTCATCTGCACGCGCTCCCCGGGCAGTCCGATGATGCGCTTCACGAAAGTGCCGCCAGCGCCGCACTTCGCCTTGGCGGCTGCGGGTGTCTCGAAGACGATCACGTCTCCGCGGTGCGGCGAATGGAAGTGGTAGATGAACCTGTTGGCCAGGACGCGATCGGAGAATCGCGCCTCACAGCCCGGCGCCGGCCGGGCGCAGTGCAGCGTCGGCTCCATCGACGACGAGGGAATGCGGTAGGGGTTGACCACCCACGCCTTGATCGCGAGGACGATCGCGATCGCACCGACGATCGTGACGATCCAGTCGACGGCGATCCTCGCGCGACGCGGGAGGCGCCCGGTGACCCGGTCGAGCGGGTGGTGGAAATCGTCCGCGGCGTGCTCGCCGGGAGGGGTCGCCGGCCACGAGAAGGGAGGTGCGGGCGGGGGCTCCCTCAGCGCATGAGGAGTCGGCCACTCCGCCGGGCCGTCACCATCCTCGGGCGCCACCTCGGCCGGAGCCACCTGCCGCTCGCTCGTGTCGCTCACCGACTGCTCCGCACGCGCTCCCGCCGCCACGTCTCGATGCGTCCGTGGTCGCCGGAGAGCAGGATCTCGGGAACGGTCCAGCCGCGGAACTCGGCCGGGCGCGTGTAGTGCGGATATTCGAGCCCGCCGTCGAGCGCCGCGGAGAAGCTCTCGACCTCGCCCGAGCCCTCGGTCAACGCTCCCGGCAGCCTGCGCGCGACCGCGTCCACGACCGCCAGTGCGGGGATCTCCCCGCCCGAGAGTACGTATGGCCCGATCGAGACGACGTCCGTGCACAGATGATCGAGGATGCGCTGGTCGAACCCCTCGAAACGCGCCGACAGGAGCGTCAACGCGGGCTCCCCCGCCAGCTCCTCGACCACCTCCTGGTCGAGCTGCCTGCCTTGCGGTGAGAGGGCGACCACGCGGTGCTCCGGAAGCCCGGCGTAGACGGCCTCGAGCGCGGCCGTCACCACGTCGACACGAAGAACCATGCCGGGGCCTCCACCGTACGGGTCGTCGTCGACCTGGCCCGCGCTGAGCGGGGTCGAGTCGCGGTAGTTGAAGATCCGAAGCTCGAGCTCGGTTCCGAGCACCGCCGCCACCGGACGCCGCTCCCGTAGCCACGCGAACGCATCGGGCACGAGCGTGAAGACGTCGAGACGCACGACGCT
Organism: Gaiellaceae bacterium; assembly: GCA_036257855.1. Classification (GTDB taxonomy): domain Bacteria; phylum Actinomycetota; class Thermoleophilia; order Gaiellales; family Gaiellaceae; genus GMQP-bins7. Next base: position 6,327 of record DATAET010000226.1, read on the forward strand.
GAACCGTAGCCGTCAGCCCGTGAAGCCGGGATTGAGAAGGATTCGACGCTCGCTCACGTCGACATAGCGCACGCAGTCCTCGACGAGCGGGAGGAGCAGGCCCGTGTCGAGCTCGAGCGCGTCGTTCGCCGGGCCGGGAAGCACGTCGCGGACGACGCCCACCTCCTCGCCGTGCTCGTCGACCACCCGCATCCCGACGAGGTCGGAAACGTAGTAGCTGTCCTCCGGGAGAGCCGGTAGATCCTCGCGAGAGACCGCGAGCTCCGCCCCACGTTCGACAGCGCGGTCGAGCTTGATCGCGCGGCGACGGCCGCCTACCTGGCGCGAGACCACGACACGCGCCGGCTCTCCCTGGACGAACAACATCGCCCCGACCCGAAAGCGTTCGGAGTCCTCGCTTCCCTGCTCGACGACGAACGCGCCGTCCACTCCGTGCGGGCGGCCGACCATCCCGACTCGGACGAGGGCCGGGTCGCGCTCAGTCGGCAATCTCGAGCACGTAGCGCTCGTCCGCTCGAGCGCCACCGGCACGGACGATGCTCCGCAGCGCCCGAGCGATGCGTCCCTGCTTCCCGATGACCTTGCCCACGTCGTCCGACGCGACGAACAGATGGAAGACGAGCATGTCCTCGCGCTCCTCGGTCTCGACGCGCACGGCCTCAGGCTCGTCCACGAGTCTCCGCGCGAGCCACTCGAGAAGCTCTGCCACGTGCCTCAGCCGCCGATGCCGGCGGCCTTGATGAGCCTGGAGACGGGCTGCGTCGGCTGGGCGCCCTTGGCCATCCAGTCCTTGATCTTCGCCTCGTCGAGATCGATGGTGGACGGATCGGTCTGCGGGTTGTACCGCCCCACGATCTCGATGAACCGGCCGTCGCGCGGGGAGCGCGAGTCGGCCACGACGACGCGGTAGATGGGATTCTTCTTCGATCCCACGCGCGTCAACCTGATCTTCACTGCCATGTGCTGTCTCTCGCCTTTCTCGTCGATGAGCAGGACAGGCTAGCGACCTGGAATCGCGCCCGGCGGGAGGGTCGGCATCTTCCCCCTGCCGACCTGCTTCATCATCTTCGCCATCTGCTTGCGGGCGGCCATGAGCTTGTTCACCTCGTCGAGCGACGTCCCGCTACCGCTCGCGATGCGTCGCCGCCGCTGCATCGAGATGACGTGCGGCATGCGGCGCTCCTGGGGCGTCATCGAGAGCACGATCGCCTCGACGCGCGCGAGCTGACGTTCGTCGAGATCGAGCCCCTGCATCTGCTTCCCGAGGCCGGGCACGAGCTTGAGCACGCCCTGCAGCGGCCCCATCTTGCGCAGCATCCGGTAGCTCGCGAGGAAGTCGTCGAACGTGAACTCCCCCGCCCGGATGCGCTTCTCCATCTCCGCCTGCTCGTCCTCCTCGACTGCGGCCTCCGCCTTCTCGATGAGCGTCATGACGTCGCCCATGCCGAGGATCCGCGACGCCATGCGATCGGGGTGGAAGTACTCGAGCTGGTCGAGCTTCTCCCCGACCGAGACGAGCTTCACGGGCCGTCCCGTCACGGCTCGGACGGAGAGGGCCGCTCCTCCCCGTGCGTCCCCGTCGAGCTTGGTGAGGACCACGCCGTCGAAGGCAACCCGCTCCTGGAAGGCGAGCGCGACGTTCACGGCCTCCTGGCCTGTCATGGCGTCGAGGACGAGCAGAACGTTCGTCGGCTTCGTCTCGGCGGCCAGGCGCTCGAGCTCTGCCATGAGCTCCTCGTCGACGTGGAGGCGACCGGCCGTGTCGAGGATCACCACGTCGAGACCCGCCCCGCGTGCGGCGTCGAGGCCCCGGCGCGCGGCCTCCACCGGATCGCTGCGGTCGAGTGCGAACACAGGCAGCTGGACCTGCCGGCCGAGCTGCTCGAGCTGGTCGATTGCGGCCGGCCGCTGGAGGTCGCACGCGACAAGGCCGGGGTGCTTCCCTTCACGCCGCAACAGCAGGCCGAGCTTCGCCGCGGCCGTGGTCTTCCCGGAGCCTTGCAGACCTGCGAGCAGGATCACGGTCGGCGGTCGGCCGAACGCGAGTCGCGAGTCGCCCGAGCCCATGAGCGCCGTGAGCTCCTCGTGGACGATCTTCACGACCTGCTGGCCGGGCGTCAGGCTCCTCAGGACGTCCTGGCCGAGGGCGCGCTCTTTGACGCTTGCGGTGAAGTCCCTCGCGACCTCGAGGTTGACGTCGGCCTCGAGGAGCGCGAGCCGGATCTCACGCATCGCCTTCGAGATCGCCTCCTCGTCGAGGCGTCCTCCGCGGCCGAGGCCGCCCAGGGTCGTCTGGAGCTTGTCAGAGAGGGTGTCGAACAAGGCCGGGAAGTGTACGCCGAGGCCGACGGCTGACCCGACGCGTAGACGACCCGGCAGGAGGCTCCTACACTCGTCCGCGTGCACGAATCGGCCACGTCTCGACGCGATCTGCCCACGGGCACCGTCACGCTCTTCTTCGCCGACGTGGAGGGCTCGACGCAGCTGCTTCACCTACTCGGCGCACGGTTCGCGCCGGCCCGCGCTCGCATGCGCGAGCTCGTGAGGCAGGCCGCCGTCGCCCATGGCGGCGTCGAGGTGGACTGGGCTGGCGACGGCGCCTTCCTCGCGTTCTCGCGGGCCCGAGACGCAGTCGCGGCCGCCGTGGACATGCAGCGTTCGTTGGCAGCCGAGCCCTGGCCGCCGGACGAGGCGCTCCGACTCCGGATGGGCATTCACACGGGGGAGCCCGACCTCGGCGACGAGGGCTACGTCGGGATGGACGTGGTCGTCGCATCACGCGTCTGCGCGGCGGCGCACGGCGAGCAGATCGTCATCTCGGCAGCGACGCGGGACATGGCGGGGGAAGCGCCGGTAGCCGGAGCGTCGTACCGATCGCTGGGTCGGCATCGCCTCAAGGACATCCCCGTTGCAACGCAGCTCTTTCAACTCGGCGCCCCTGGCCTCGAGGACGAGTTCCCGCCGTTGAAAACGCTCGCTGCGACGAGCCTCCCTGCCCTCCATCACCGGCTTGTCGGCCGCGCGGATGCGCTGGAGCGAATCGAGTCGCTCTTGCACGAGCCCGACGTCCGACTCGTGACCATCACGGGGCCTGGCGGAGCGGGCAAGAGCCGTCTCGCGCTCGAGGTCGCGGCCAACTCCGCGCTCGAGCGGCCGGTGCATCTGGTGGGGCTCGCTCCGGTCACGGATCCGGAGCTCGTGCCCGAGGCGATCGCGCGGGCGCTCGGAGTTCGGGAGTCGCCTGGGCGACCCCTGTTCGAGAGCATCGCGGATGCGCTCAGCGGTACGGGGGCGCTCCTCTTCCTCGACAACCTCGAGCACCTCGCACCGGCGGCGGTCTACGTCGCGGAGCTTCTCGATCGCGCACCCGACATCGACGTCCTCGCGACCAGCCGGGCTCCACTTCGCCTCTCGACCGAGCGCGTCCTGCCGCTGCAGCCGCTCTCGATCGCGGATGCGACGACCCTCTTCATCGAGCTGGCAGCCGCTCGTGGCGTCGTGCTGCGTCCCGAAGCGCTCGAGTCGGTGCGGCAGATCTGTCGGAGGCTCGACGGCTTACCACTCGCGATCGAGCTCGTCGCTGCGCGACTCGCGGTTCTCCCGCCTTCTGAGATTCTCCGCGCACTCGGTGAAGGCCTGGCGCTCGAGATGGAAGGGCCGATCGACCTGCCGGAGCGGCAGCGAACGCTACGTGCGGCCATCGACTGGAGTTATCAGCGGCTCAGCGAGCGCCAGCGTGATCTCCACGGGGCGCTCGCCGTCTTCTCCGACGGGGCCGCGCTTGAGGACGCGCGGGCCGTGGCCGAGGACGACGCCGGCTTCCTCGCCGACCTGGAGGCGCTGGTGGCGTGGAGCCTCATCCGCAGCGACGTCACCGACGGCGAGGTCCGTCTCTTGATGCTCGAGACCGTTCGTGAGCACGCGCTTGACCGCCTGGGCTCGGTAGGCGAGCTCGACGAGCTCCGCCGGAGACATGCGGAGCGCTTCCTCGATCTAACGCGGACGGCGGAGACCGAGCTATCCGGCCCAGACCAGGTCGGCTGGCTGGACCGCCTCGAGCGCGAATACGACAATCTGACCGCCGCCCTCGACTGGCTTCTCTCGTCCGGTCGCGCCGAAGATGCACTGCGAGCCATCAGCGCGCTCGAGCGCTTCTGGCGCGCGCATGCGCATGTCAGCGAAGCGCGCCGCCTGCTGGCGCTGGGTCTCGACCTGGCGGACACGGTGCCGGCCGACGTACGCGCCGACGCGCTGTGGGCGGCCGCGCGTCAAGCGACCGCGCAGAGCGACTGGGATGCCGCAGTGCCCATGCTCGACGAGGCCCTCGCTCTCTTCCGCACAGAGAACCGGCGACGCGAGACGATCTTCGCGCTGTCCGAGCTCGGGTTCATCGCCCTTCGGCAGGGCGACAGCGAACAGGCTGCGACGCTCTGCGACGAGGCCCTCGGACTGGCCCGCGACCTCGGAGATGCGCGTGCGATCTCCGGCGTGCTCGCGATCCTCATCGACGTCGCACGAACGAGAGGGGAGCACGAGCGGGCGATTGCGTACGCGAAGGAAGCCGTCGAGCTCCGACGCGCTCTCGGCGATCCGCTACTGATCGCCGATGCGACGTATCACCTCGGTGTCGCGGCCTTCGGCGCGGACGACTCAGAGCGTGCAGAAGCTGCCTTTGAGGAGACGCTTGCGCTCGCGCGCACGCTGGGCGACGCCCTCTACACGGCGGCATCGCTCTGCATGCTCGGAACCATCGGGCTCCTGCGAGACGAGCTCGAGAAGGTTCTGGCCCGTCTCGAAGAAAGCCTCGCGATCTACGCCGTGCTCGCAGACGATCGCAGCACGGCGGAGTGCGTTTGTGCGCTGGGCGGCTATGCGGCCGCGACCGGCCACGCCGAGCAGGCGGCGCGGCTCTGGGGTGCTGCCGACCGCTTGCGGGGGGACAGTCCGCTCGAGTACGCGGAGCCCGCCATCGAGGCGCGGTTTTGTGGTGATCTGCGCGAGAAGCTCGGAGAGAAGCTGCTCGCCGAGCTGCGCGCCGAGGGCCGTCAGCTCGGCTACGACGGCGTGATAGCGGCCTCTCGCGAGGTTGTTGCGTCGCGGTCGTCGAAGTAGTCTTGCCGCCACTGCGACGAAGGGAGATCCATGAGCAGTCCCGCTCGGACGCAACGGGGTCATCCGCTGCCTTCATTCGAAGGTGAAGCGCAGGCGTTTCCCGAAGAGGAGAGGGCCGGAGAGTCGACTGCGCTCGCGATTGCGATTGCCGAGGCGGCAACAGCGGCCGCAGGATACATCGCGGAACACGACCTCGGCACGATGACGTTCGAGGTGACCCGAATCCGTGTCGTCGTCGCCCCGAACCCCGGGCCGACGACGTACAGAGCCGTCATAACTCCGGGCGGCTGACCTCGTTGATGGGAGGCGCGACCGTCGGTCGCGCCTCCAAAGGGCAATCAGCCCGCCCAGCTCGCGACCGCGGCGGGAAGCGAGACCGCTCCGATGCGGTCGATCATGTCCGGATCGGCGGCGTACAGGTTGTGCAGCTGAACCACCCTGATCTCGGGCTCACCACTGATCCCGAGATCGCTGACGGCAGGGAGCAACCGCTGCTCGAGGTAGCCGGTGAATGCCTGCTCGGTCTGCCAGACGTCACATACTTCGACGCCGTCGTCGGTCACGGCCGCCATATGCAATATCCCGCCGGCAGGCGGGTTCGCGTCGAGGCCGAGCCTCGCCATGACCGCGTCGTACTGGTCGGATGTAACGCCCGGCCAGTGCATGAACATTGCGACAGCCATTCCCAGTCCTCCTTGCCTGCGTCGCTCCAGGTTTGTCGTAGCGTACGCGGGCACCCGGCGGGGTGCAACGACCTGCAGCCCTCGTTCGAGGGATTCCTCGCTACGAGCGGCCTCTCGCCACTCAGCCGGAGAGCAGCGCGCGCGCGTAGTCGCCCGCGTCGAAGGGTCGAAGGTCGTCCACGCCCTCCCCCACGCCGACGAGCTTGACCGGAAGGCCGAGCTCGACCGCGATCGCGATCGCGACGCCGCCGCGTGCGCTCCCGTCGAGCTTGGTAAGCGCGACTCCCGTGACGCCGACGGCATCGCCGAACAGGCGGGCCTGCTGGAGGCCGTTCTGCCCGGTGGTCGCGTCGATGACGAGGAGTGTCTCGTGTGGCGCGCCGTCGCTGCGTCCCGCGAGGACGCGGCGGACCTTCTCGAGCTCGGCCATGAGATTCGACTGCGTGTGCAGGCGCCCTGCCGTGTCGACGATGACGACATCGCGACCGCGCGCGCGGGCGGCCTCGACCGCATCGAACGCGACCGCGGCCGGGTCGGCTCCACGGGATGCACCGACGAAGTCCGCCTCGGCCCTGTCCGCCCAGATCTCGAGCTGCTCCTCGGCGGCGGCCCGGAACGTGTCGGCGGCGCCGACGAGCACCGAGCGCCCGTGCTCGTGGAGCTTCCGCGCGAGCTTGCCGATCGTCGTCGTCTTCCCGGTGCCGTTGACACCGACGACGAGGATCACGCTCGGGCTCGCGTCGAGATCGAGGGTCGGGGGGTCGCCGAACAGCGCCTCCACCTCCGTGACGAGGGCGTCCGCGAGATCGTCTGTGACACCACGCTCCTCGAGTCGCCGCACGAGCTCGGCCGTCGCGGGGACGCCGACGTCGCTCCGGATCAGTGCCTCCTCGAGTCGCTCCCACGCCTCGTCGTCCGAGGAGTCGAAGGCTGCGGCCGCGAGCTCAGCCGTCAGCGCGCGGCGGCTCTTCGCCAGCGACTCGCGCATGCGTCCGAAGAACCCGGCGCGCTCCGGCTCGTCCGCCTCGGTCACGTCGTCGCCGAGGAGCTCGGCCCAGGTGTAGCTCACGCTGTTTGCGCGAGAGGCTGCTGGTGCTGCGGGAGCCGCCTGGAGACGACCTGGGAGACGCCGTCCGGGCCCATCGTCACGCCGTAGAGGATATCCGCGGCCTCCATCGTCCTCTTCTGGTGGGTGACGACGACGAACTGCGCGCGATCGGAGTACCGGCGCAGCAGCTCGACGAAGCGCGCAATGTTCGTGTCGTCGAGGGCCGCCTCCACCTCGTCGAGGAGGTAGAAGGCGCACGGCCGCGCGAGGAAGAGCGCGAAGAGGAAGGAGATCGCGCCGAGCGCCTTCTCGCCCCCCGAGAGGAGCGACAGGCGCGTGATGCGCTTCCCCGCGGGACGCAGCTCGACCTCCACGCCGAGCTCTCCCTCCTCGCCCTCGGCCTCGACGAGGCGCAGCCGCCCCTCGCCGCCGGGGAAGAGCGTGGCGGCGACGTCCTCGAAATGGCTCGCGACCGCGGCGAACGTCTCGGAGAAACGCCGTTCGACGGTCTCCGCGAGCTCGCGGCGCAGTCCTTCGAGCTCTTCGAGGCTCCGCTCGAGGTCTTCGCGTTGCGTCGCGAGGTCGGACAGGCGCGCCTTCTCCTCCTCGTACTCCTCGCGTGCGAGGGGATTGACCTGCCCGAGCGTCACCCGCCGCGCCTCGAGGCGGTCGACGCGGCCCGCGAGCTCCTCGCGATTGTCTCCCTCGGACGGCTCGACGTCGCCTGTCGACTCGAGCCGGCGCCGCGCGTCGCTCTCCTCGGCTTCGATGCGCGCGATGTCCACCTCGGCAGCCGTGAGTGCCGCGCTTGCCTCCTCGAGCCCGTGCCGGAGATCGACCTCCGCCGCACCGAGCCGACGGAGCTCCTCGCCGAGCTCTCCCGCACGCGTCGAGCCTGCGTCAACGCGAGCCCGGAGCGGGGCCTCGAATCGCCCCGCCGCGCGCCGTGCGTCCCCGAGCGCCGCGCCGAGCGCCTCCGCGAGCGTCACGAGGCGCGCGAGGCATTCGGGATCGAGACCGGACAAGCGCCTCGACGGGGCCCTGCCGAGAGCCGCCTCGGCCGCAGTCGCGCGAGCGGCCGTTTCCTCCGCGACGCGCGTCGCCTCGGACAGCTGCGCAGCGAGCCGCTCCGCTTCGGTCGCGAGCTCGCTGCGACGCCCGTGCAGCTCCAGCAGGACGGCCTCGGCCGTCTCCCCCACGAACCAGAGCTCGCCCCGGCCCGGGTCGTAGCCGAACCCCTCCTGCGTGACCGACGGAGCCGAGACGTCGAGAAGGGCGTCGAGCGGGACCACCGGAAGCTCGGCGACGAGCTCATCCGGCGACCGGCCCGCGATGACCGTGAGGCTGCCCAGACCGCTTGCGCGCGCGCGTTGCAGCAGCGCGAGCCCAACCGCGGCATCGTCGGCGAGGACGGCGGCGGCACGCGTTCGGAGCGCAGCGGCAACGGCGCGCTCGGATCCCGGCTCGATCTCGAGCTCCGCGAGGGCGAGGCGCGCGCCGTCCTCGGCGAGCGCCCGGGCAGCCGGCGGGAGGCCTTCCTGCTCGGCGAGAGCCTGCTCGAGCGCGCGGCGGCGCTCGTGCACTAGCTCCACGCGCTCGACGCAGGCAGCGCGCTCACGCTCCGCGGCTCGTGCCGCTTGGGCAGCTTCGAACGCCTCCCGCTCGAGGCGGTCGGCGTCGAGCGCGGCATCGCCTGGACTCCCCTCTGCCGGGCTCTCCTCCAGCAGCCGGCCGAGCAACGCGGCCGCCGACTCGGCGCGGAGCTCGAGTCGTTCCAGCCCACCTTGCAAGCGGTACCGCACGGCAACAGCGGCTTCCCGGCGGCCGGCCGCGTCGGAGAGCTCGTCCTCCGCCCGCGCACGGTCGCCGAGCAGTGCTTCGAGACGTGACTGCGCCGCACGCCTGGAGAACGCGGCGGCATCGCGCCGCTCGGCGACCTCCTCGCGTCTCGCCGCCGAGTCCTCGAGATCGAGCTCCGCAACCCTCGCGCGCAGCGACGCGATCTCGACGCGCAGCTTCTCGGCGCGCTCGGCTGCCGTCGCCTGCAGCGCGAGCGGACGTAGGCGCTTCCGGACCTCGTCCTCGACGTCTCGCGCGCGCTCGACCTGGAGCGCGACGCGAGCGAGCTTCAGCTCCGCCCGGTGCCGACGCCGCTTGAACTTCCCGAGCCCGGCCGCCTCCTCAACGAACTCCCTCCGGTCCTCCGGCTTCGAGGCGAGTACCTGCTCGACCTTTCCCTGCCCGACGATGGAGTGCATCGCGGCGCCGAGACCCACGTCGGAGAGGATCTCGACGAGATCCGTCCGCCTCACTGACGAGCGGTTCACGAGGTACTGGCCCTCGGAGCCACGGACGAGCCGCCGCGCGATCGAGACCTCGGAGAAGTCGAGCTCAGGCCACGCGCCGTCCTCGTTGTCGAAGACGAGCTCGACCTCGCAGTGCTCCGCGGCCTTGCGGTCGCCACCTCCCGCGAAGAGCACGTCGTCGGGCTTCTCCGCGCGGAGCTCGGACGGCGTCAGCGATCCCGCAGCCCACACGATCGCGTCGGCGATGTTCGACTTGCCCGAGCCGTTCGGCCCGACGACGACGGCGACGCCGGGCTCGAGCGTCAGCTCGAGCGGGTCCGGGAACGACTTGAACCCGCGGATGCGGAGCGTGCGCAGGTGCACCGAGCGCGCATTCTCGCGGCGGCGACGGACGACGCGCGCCGCGAGGAAGCCCGACGCTCAGATGCGCTCAGGAACGACGCCCAGGGCCTCGAGCGCCTGGCGCGCGGCCTCCTGCTCGGCTGCCTTCTTCGTCGAGCCGCGCCCGATCCCGAGCTGTGCGCCGGCGACGTGGGCCGCGCACACGAACTGACGGTCGTGGGGAGGGCCCTCAACCTCGAGAACCGTGTAGTGCACCTGGCGGCCCGAGCGGGCGAGGGCCTCCTGGAGCTCGGTCTTGTAGTCGACGTGGCTCGAGCGGGCATACTCGATCCGCGCGTCGAACGCCTCGACGATCGCAGGCTCGATGCGCTCGAAACCGTGCTCGAGGTAGACCGCGGCGATCGCGGCCTCGAGCACCGCTGCGAGGACGTTGCGGCTCCGCGAGATGCGCTGGAGCTCGTCCTGAGGGGCATCGCCCGCGAACTCGAGCAGGCGCTCGCCGAGGGCGAGCTCCTTGGCCACTGCGGCGCAGCTCTGCCGGGAGACGACGTGCGCGCGGATCTTCGCGAGGCGACCTTCGGAGGCGCCACTGAAGCGGTCGAACACGGCACGGGCGATCGCGAGCTCGAGCACGCTGTCGCCGAGGAACTCGAGCCGCTCGTAGGACTCGGCGCGGTCCTCCGCCCAGGAGGCGTGGGTGAAGACCTGCTCGAGCCGGTCGTCCGGCAACTCAGCGATGAGTCGGCCGAGCTCGTACGGCCCGGCGCCTCGACCAGCCTCAGCCCTGGTGTGCGATGACGTAGTCGATCGCCTTGCCGACGGTGGTGAGCTCGCGAGCGTCCTCGTCCGGGATCTTCAGCCCGAACTGGTCCTCGAGGTCCATGACGACCTCCACCAGATCGAGGGAGTCCGCTCCGAGATCCTCCTCGAACGACGCCTCTTCCGTGATCTCGCTCTCGTCGATGCCGAGCTTCTCGCTCAGCGCGCCCTTGACCTGCTCGAGGATCTCCTCACGCGAAGTCGCCATCCTTGATTCCTCACCTCTCTGCCGTCGGGGTCGTAGAGCGCGCCGATGCTAACACGCCGGGAGACAGGCGCTCCTGCAGCCGCTCGACGACGCGATGCTCGACGCCACGGGCGGCGAGACGGATGGCATTCGCGATCGCGACCCGGGTGCTCGAGCCGTGCGCGATGACGACGAGCCCGTTCAATCCGAGCAGGTAAGCGCCGCCGTAGGTCTCCGGGTCGAGACGCGCGCGCACCTTCCGCGCGGCCTTTCGCATGAGGGCACCGCCGAGCCGCCCGCGTACGGTCGACCCGAGCTCCGAACGGAGGGCGTCGAGCAGCGTCGAGATCGTCCCCTCGAGCGTCTTCAGCGCGACGTTCCCCGTGAACCCGTCGGTGACGACGACGTCGGCGCCACCCGCGAGGAGCAGACGGCCTTCCATGTTGCCGGCGAAGCGGAGGTCGGACGAACGGAGTAGCGCATGGGTGTCGAGTGTCAGCTGGTTCCCCTTCTCGTCCTCCTCCCCGATGGACAGGAGGCGCACCTCCGGGTCCGCAACCCCGAGGATCTCCTCCGCGAAGACGGCGCCCATATGTGCGAACTGGACGAGGTGCTCCGGTCGCGCGTCCGCGTTGGCGCCCGCGTCGATGAGGACGCTCGGCCCGCGCTTCGTCGGGATGACGACGGCGATGCCGGGGCGATGGACGCCCGGCGATCGACGCACGTGGAGCAACGAGGCGGCGAGCATCGCACCCGTGTTCCCGGCCGAGACGACGACGTCGCATTCACGATCCGCGACGGCCTTCACGGCGCGGACGAGCGAGGAGTCCGGCTTCCCCTTCACGGCCTCGACGGCGTGGTCGTGCATCGCAATCGACTCCGAGACCTCGACGAGGCGAAGCCCCTGGACGTCGAGCCCGGGAGGCCCGAACAGGATCGGCTCGATGTCCGCGGAGGCGACGGCCGCGGCACCGGCGACGATCTCCGCGGGAGCGCGGTCACCTCCGAGCGCGTCGACCGCAACCCGAATCATCGGCGGCAGTCTCTAGGGCGCGTCGATACGGAGCGGCTCGACGTCCCGGCCCTTGTAGGTCTTGCAGTTCGGGCAGACCCGGTGGGGTCGCTTGGGCTGCTTGCACGTCGGGCACACCTGCAGGCGCGGGACGCTGATCCCGTGCTGCGCGCGTCGCTTGTCGCGCCTCGACCTCGACGTTTTCCGCTTGGGGACGGCCATGAGCGGCTGACCACTATAGCGGCAGCGCGATCTCGCGAGTCGGTGCGACGTGCTCGAGGAAACGGCGGTCGTGCGACACGACGACGAGCGTTCCGTCGTAGCGTGCGAGCGCGACCTCGAGTTGCTCCACCGCCTCGAGATCGAGATGGTTCGTCGGCTCGTCGAGGACGAGGAGATTCACGCCGCGGGCCTGGAGCTCGGCGAGAAGGGCGCGGGTCCGCTCGCCTGGCGAGAACGACGAGCCAGAGCGGTCGACGTGCTCGGCGCCCAGCCCGAACTTCGCCAGCAGCGTTCGGGCGTGCTCATGCGACAGCCCGGCCCGAGGTACGAACGCCTCGAGCAACGTCGTCGCGTCCGCGTACGCGGTTCGCTCCTGCGCGACGGCGCCGACGCGCGTTGCCGCTCCGACTCGTCGTGTGCCTGAGGCGAGAGGAACGTTTCCGAGGAGTGCGTGCAGGAGCGTCGTCTTCCCCGTCCCGTTCGCCCCCGTCACCGCGACGCGCTCGCCCGGTGCGAGATCGAGCGTGACGGGCCCGAGCCGGAAGCTTCCACGCTCGACGACTGCGTTCTCGAGGGCGAGGACGAGGTCCCCGGAGCGGTCTGCCGCCTCCAGGGTGAGCCGGAGCTCCCACGGCTCGAACGGCTTCTCGGGAAGCTCGTTCTGTTCGAGGAGCCGCTGCGCCTGGCGAACCTTGCTTCGGAGCGCGTTCGTCGCCCTGCGGTCGGCACCGCCGGTCGACTTGCCCAGCGAGTCGCCACGCGCACGGGCTTCGGTCCGCCGCGCCGAGGCGAGCTTGGTCAGGTGCCTGCGACGCGCGACGGCCTGCTCGTAGCGCTCCTCCTCCGCGCGGCGCGCCGCGTCCCTGCGTGCGACGTAGTCGTTCCACGTTCCCGTCCACTCGGTTACGCGCCGCGAGCGCGGATCGATGTCGACCACGCTTGTCACCGTCCTCTCGAGGAGCGCCCGGTCGTGGGTGACGACGACGAGCGCACCCGCATAGCCGTCGATGAACCGCTCGAGACAGTCGATCCCGTCGAGATCGAGGTCGTTCGTCGGCTCGTCGAGGAGCAGGAGATCGAACCGCGAGAGCAGGATGCCGGCGAGGGCCACTCTCGCTCGCTCGCCACCCGAGAGTCCGTGGTGCTCGCGCCCGAGGTCGACGGTGAGCCCGAGATCCGCACACGTGCTCCGAGCGCGCGCCTCGAAGTCGCCGCCCCCGAGGGCGAGGAAGCGCTCGAGCGCAGCCGAGTAGCGATCGTCGTCTGCGGCGTCACGAGCGAGCGCGTCGGCGGACTCCTCGAGCTCGTGCCCGGCCGCCGCGACACCCGTCCGCCGGGCGAGCGTCGCCAGAACGCTCTCGCCGCGGACCGGCAGCCGCTCCTGCTCCAGGTAACCGACGGTGACGTGCGCCGGGGAGCGAGCGACCGCGCCCGTGTCCGGCTGCTCGAGCCCCGCCAGGATCCTGAGCAGGGTCGACTTCCCCGCGCCGTTCGGGCCGACGAGCCCCACCCGCGCCTGCGGGCCGAGGGTGAGCGTGACCTGATCGAGAACCTTCTGAGCGCCGTAGTGCTTCGAGACGCCGGCGAGTTGCACTCGCATGGACGAACCTCCGGAAGACCGTGGCGGACGCGCGGGCCGAAAGCCTGCGCGAAACGGGGTATGGCCGGTCAGTCCGTCATAGAAGGCGCCGGAGCGCCGCGCGGATGATAGCGACCTTGCCCGGTTAGCCCCGTGTAAGGCCTCGTAAGGACTTCGCAAGAGTTCGCGCTTCGATCCCCGGCGAGGAGTCATAGCTACCAGAGCCAACTGGAGCAAGGAGGGAAAGATGTTCGCCTCGACGACGTCGACGGGCCGCCGAGCTCGGAGGGCGACCTTCGTGGCACTGGCGGCAGTACTCGGGCTGGCGATTCTCGGATTGCCGCCTGCGGGCCGACCGGCTCCGTCCGCCCCGCCGCAAGCGACGGCCGAGCCGGTCATCAGCGGCCGCGCCGAGCAGGGACGCCCCCTGTCGGCCTCTCGCGGATCGTGGACGGGCGGGAACCTGTCGTTCGCGTATCGCTGGGTGCGCTGCGGTCCGGCCGGAGGGCTCCCGGACGGCAGCGACTGCACCGCGATCGCGGGAGCGACGCACTCCCGGTACATGCTGACGGCCTCGGACGTCGGCTTCCGGCTCCGTGTCCGGGTGACCGCGACGAACGGGGACGGCTCACGCACTGCCGCCTCGAATCCGACCGCGACCGTCGTGGGCGCTCCGGTGAACACGTCACTGCCGGTGGCGTCCGGGTCGCCCTTCGTCGACGGGATCCTGACCGTGCAGCCGGGAGCGTGGAGCGGCCGCCAGCCGATCTCGTTCTCCTACGCCTGGCAGCGGTGCAACTCGGCCGGCGGAGAGTGCGCGCCGATCCCGGGAGCGACCGGGCGGAACTACCGCCTGACCTCGAGCGACGTGAACCACAAGATCCGCTGCAGCGTCACGGCACGGAACGCGATCGGATCGACGACCGTGCTGTCGTCCGAGTCGGGGCTCGTGAGCGTGCCGTTGCCGGCGGGCGCGGTCAGGCTTCCGAGCGGTGCCGTCTCGATCCCTCCTGCGAGCGTGCCGAGCGACCAGCGCCTCGTCGTCTCACAGGTCGTCTTCTCGCCGAGGACGGTGACGAGCAAGCGAGGCACGATCACGATCCGGGTGAAGGTGGCGGACACGCGAGGGTACGTCGTCCGCGACGCGGTGGTCTTCCTCCGCTCGACGCCGCGGGTGACCTCGGGCAGCCGCCTCGTCACCGCGATGGACGGATGGATGACCGCACACGTCGTGCCGCTGTCGTCGTTCCCGCTCCGGAGCGGCGGTCACGTGCAGTTCTTCGTGAAGGCGTACCGGTCGGGCGATCCGGCGCTCGCCGGGATCGCCGGCTACCGCCTGGTGCAGGTGCGCACGGCGAGCCCGTAAGGAAGCGATGCGGACCCCTACAAGCTGTCGCGGAGCTCACTGAGCGCCGCCCAGCGGGGGTCCGCCTCCCGCTCCGTGTGCTCGTGGGGCTCCTCGTTCAGGTCCTTCCCGCAGACCGGGCACAGACCCGCGCAGTCCACGCGACACAGGATCTGTTCCGGGAGCTCGAGCGCGAGGGCGTCGCGCGCCCAGGCGTCGAGCCGGAGCTGGTCGTTCACGACGTACTCGGAGCGAAGCTCGTCGGACGACGGCGCCTCGGGATCGTGGAACTCGCGAGCCTGCACCGTGCGTTCGACCTCCGCGAATCCGAGGCAGCGCATGCACGGCCCGGTCAGGCGCGTCTGGAGCCGGATGTCGAACACCATCGCCCCGGAGGCCTGCGAGATCACGAGCTCGACCGGGATCGTCGCCGGAGCCGCCTCGTAGCGCTGCCCGCCGAGTACGAACGGCTCGAGCGCGACGTCGAGCGTCTCACTACGCACCTGGCCCGGACGAAGGCGCAGGTTTCTGAGATCAACGGTGGTCACGGCGTGAGCGTAGCGTTCACTCGAGCGCCGGCCGTTCACCATTAGCTGCTCTGCTTGCCTGGTAAGATACGATTATGGAATCTGATCGCTGGCTGGGACTCGACCTCCGCCATCTCGTCGCGTTGAAGGCGATCGCGGACGAAGGTTCGTTCGGCAAGGCCGCCGAGCATCTCGGCTACACGCAGTCCGCGGTCTCCCAGCAGATCGCGGCGCTCGAGCGCATCGTCGGGCTCCGCCTGATCGAGCGCCCGGGAGGGCCCCGACCCATCTCGCTGACCGAGGCGGGGCAGATCCTGCTTCGCCACGCGGACGCGATCCAGGCGCGGCTGCTCGCAGCGAAGGCCGATATGAGCGCGCTCGAGGCCGGTGACGCCGGGCGGCTACGAGTCGGAACGTTCCAGAGCGTCGGCGCGAAGATCATCCCGCGGCTCCTGCGGCGCTTCTCCGAGAGCCATCCTCACGTCGAGGTCGTGCTCCGCGAGTCGCAAGACGAGAGCGAGCTTCTCGAGATGATCGAGCGCGGTGATCTCGACCTGACCTTCTGGACGCTTCCCGTCGCCGCGGGGCCGTACGAGACCGTCGAGCTCCTGAGCGACCCCTACGTGCTCGTCGTACCTGCGGACTCGCCGCTGGCCTCGCTCAAGCGCCCTCCGACGCTCAAGGAGATCGTGCTGCAGCCCATCGTCGGCTTCAACCGCTGCAGCGCCATGGATCACGTCGAGGCGCAGCTCGCGTCGACCGGGCGAACGCCGAACATCGTCTTTCGCTCGGACAACAACGGCACCGTCCAGGGGCTCGTAGGCGCGGGCGTCGGCCTCGCCGTCTCGCCCCGGCTGACCGTCGACGAGGACGATCCGAGCATCGCCGTGATCGACCTCCACGGACGGATACCCGCGCGGCTCATCGGCCTCGTGTGGCATTCCGACAGGCACCGCAGCGCGGCGGCCGAGGCGTTCACGGAGTCGGCCGTCGCGGTCTGCCGCGAGCTCGCGGTCGAGCCTGCCGCAGCCTAGACCGCAGCCGAGGAGCTACGTCCCGAAGCGGTCGAAGTCCTCGGGATCGACCGGCTCGATGCGATCCGGTCCGATGCCTGCGACGACGGTCTCCTGCGAGCGCTCGTGCAACCGCTCGCGGCCGCGCTTGACCGCCGTCAGGAACTTGTCGAGGTTGACTTCGAGCGTCGACAGGATCGAGTCGGCCCAGTCCTCCATCTCGAGCCGCGTTTCACGCGCATTGCGCTTGGCGTCGTCGACGATGTCGTCGGCCTGCTTCTCCGCGAGCTTCACGATCTCGGTCTGCGAGGCCTCGCGCATCGCCTGCTCTCGTGCCTCCTGGATGATTCGGTCGCATTCCCGCTTCGCCTCCGCGAGCATCTCCTGACGCTCCTTGACGATCCAGCGGGCCTGCTTGATCTCCTCCGGGATGGTCGCCCGCATCTGGTCGAGGATCT
This sequence comes from Gaiellaceae bacterium, assembly GCA_036257855.1. Classification (GTDB taxonomy): domain Bacteria; phylum Actinomycetota; class Thermoleophilia; order Gaiellales; family Gaiellaceae; genus GMQP-bins7. The sequence continues at coordinate 22,980 of DATAET010000226.1, forward strand.
CGTAGATCTCCTCGCGATCGAGGCGAACCTGGTCGGTCAGGGGCACGGCCTTCGCGTTGTGCACGAGGTCGTCGAGCCTGTCGATGAGAACGAGTACGTCCATGGGTCGGGAAGTCTAAAGGTCTACTCGGAGGGCGAGACGGGGGCGCCCGGCTTGCCGTCCGGGTAGATCTCCTGGAAACGCCGCGCAACCGCGGGCGGCACGAGCTCCTCGACCGTGCCGCCGAACGAGGCGATCTCCTTCACGCCGCTCGACGAGACGAAGCTGTAGAGGGGGCTCGCCATCACGTAGAGCGTCTCGATCTCTGGGGCGAGCTGCCGGTTCAGGTGGTTCATCTGGAACTCCCACTCGAAGTCCGAGATGACGCGGAGCCCCTTGACCATCGTCTTTGCCTGGTGCCTGCGCGCGAACTCGACGACGAGCTCCGAGAAGACATCGACGACGACGTTCTCGCAGCCCGCGAGCGCGTCCTCGAGGAACGCGACGCGCTCCTCGACTGTGAAGAGCGTGTCCTTGTGCGTCGGATCCCGCACGACACCGACGACGATGCGATCGAAAATGGCGGCCGCACGCCGGATGACGTCGACGTGCCCGTTCGTGACGGGGTCGTAGGAGCCGGGACAGATCGCCGTTATCACCGTGAGAACACCGTGATCCGCGCGGAACCGTACCGCCGGGTGGTGACGAGGTCGAGCGGAAGCTCCGGCTCGACGCGCTCCGACGTCTCGACGACGACGAGGGCCTCGGGCCGGAGCACGTCGGGGACGAGCTCGGCGAGCCCCGCTGCATGCCGTTCCCAGTCCTCGTACGGCGGGTCGACGAGCACGAGGTCAAAGCGCCGTTCCCGGCCGCGCTCCTCTCGGAGCGCGGCGACCACGTCACGCGTCACGACCACGGCGCCCGTCAGGCGGAGCTTGTCGAGGTTCGCCTTGATGACTCGCGTCGCTCCAGGGTCCCGCTCGACGAAGACGCAGCTTCCCGCGCCGCGCGACAGCGCCTCGAGGCCCATGGCGCCCGAGCCGGCGAAGAGATCGAGCACCGCCGCTCCCTCGATCGGGCCGACGATCGAGAAGACCGCCTCGCGTACGCGATCCCCTGTCGGACGGGTCACGACGCCGGGCGGCGCGGAGATCTTGTGGCCTTTGTGCGAGCCGGCGACGATCCGCACAGCTAGGACTCGCCGAAGTGTGCCGCCTCGCCGAGGAGCCGGTCGACCTCGTCGGCGAGGAGGCCCTCGTCCGCGAGTGACCGGGCGGCGTCGCGAGCACGCTCGAGCAGCGACTGATCGCGCCGTAGCCGGACGAAACGAAGGTCCGAGTACCCCGACTGCCTCGCGCCGAGGAGCTGCCCCTCGCCACGGATCTCGAGGTCGCGCTCGGCGAGGTCGAAGCCGTCGGTCGTCGCCACCATGGCCTCGAGCCTTTCGACCGCAGCCTCCGACAGCTCCTCTCGCGCGCGCGAGACGAGCAGGCAGTACGACTGCTCCGTGCCCCGCCCGACGCGACCCCGGAGCTGGTGGAGCTGGGCGAGGCCGAAGCGATCCGCCTCCTGCACGATCATGATCGTCGCGTTCGGAACGTCGACGCCCACCTCGATCACGGTCGTCGCGACGAGCACGTCGAGCTCGCGCGCCTTGAAGCTCGCCATCACGGTCCGGCGCTCCGCCGGGCGCAGGCGCCCGTGGAGGCAGCCGACGCGGTACCCGCGGAGCTCCGCGGAGCGGAGTCGCTCCGCCTCGGCTTCGGCAGCCCGCGCTACCCGAGTCTCGGAGGCCTCGATGAGCGGGCACACGACGTAGGCCTGGCGACCGTCGTCGAGGTGCCGACAGAGACGGGAGTACGCCTCGGAGCTGCGATCCTCGGTCACCCATGCCGTGATCACCGGCTTCCGATCGGCGGGCAGCAGCGTGAGCTCGCTCACCTCGAGGTCGCCGTAGACGGTCAGGGCGAGGGTACGTGGAATCGGGGTCGCCGTCAGGTGCAGGACGTGCGGGCTCCGGCCTTCGACGAGCGCGGTGCGCTGTGCCACGCCGAACCGGTGCTGCTCGTCGACGACCGCGACCGCGAGGTCCCGGAAGTCGACCTCCTTCTCGATGAGCGCATGCGTTCCGACGACCACCTGCGCGTCGCCCGACGCGATGAGCTGGTGGGCAGCGGAGCGCTCCTTCGCCCTCAGCGAACTCGTCAGAACGGTCACGCGGACGCCGAGCGGCGCGCACAGCTCGTCGAGGGTCAGGAAGTGCTGCTCGGCGAGCGTCTCCGTGGGGGCCATGAGCGCGCCCTGACGCCCGGCCTCGACCGCGCGCAGGAGCGCATGGAGAGCGACGACCGTCTTGCCGGAGGCGACATCGCCCTGAAGGAGGCGCTGCATCGGCAGCGGGCGATCGAGGTCGGCGTCGATCTCCGCCATCGCGCGCTTCTGGTCGTACGTGAGCGTGAACGGGAGGGACGCCCGGTAGCGGGCCATGAGCTCCCCCGGCCCCCCGAGGGGCAGCGCCGAAGCGCGCTCGCGCACCGCGGCGGTCCGGGCGAGGGCGAGCCGGAGCACGAGGAGCTCGTCGAAGGCGAGTCGCAGCCGCCCGACCTCGGCCTCCGCGAGCGAGCCCGGGCGATGGACGGCAGCGAGGGCGTCGGGGCGGAGCGGCAGGCGCTCCCGTGCAAGCAGCGTCGCCGGAACGTCGTCACCGAGGTCGCGGACGAGCTCGAGCGACTGGGCGTGCAGGTCCCGAAGCTTCTTCTGCGCGACGTCCTCGCTCGCCGGATAGACGGGCGCGAAGTCTGCCGTCTCCGCCTCGCCGTCGAGGTCGTACGAGGAGACCGCGAAGCCGTAGCGGTTCGCCCGTCCCCGGAGGCGCACCGCCGTGCCGGTCACGAGCTTGCTCTCCAGCCACGGCTGGTTGAACCACGTCGCCTTGATCTCACCCGTGTCGTCGGCGACGCGGGCGGTGAGGATCTTGAGCCGCCCCCGGCGTCGGCTCGTCGTCGATCGGACGACGCCGACGATGACGGCGTCGTCGTCGCCGAAGAGATCGCAGATCTTCTTCGTCGGCACCGGCTGCTCGTATCGGCGTGGCGGCTGCCAGAGCACGTCCCCGACGGTCGCCAGGCCGAGACGCCCGAGTCGGCGTGCGAGCGTCGGACCGACGCCGTGCAGGCTCTCGACGGACGCCGAGAGTCGGTCCGTGCGCGGTGCCGAACGCGACCGCGGCCAGCTGTCCGGCGTCTCGAGGCCGGCGAAGCCGGCGCTCGCCGCTGCACGGGCAATGGTCCCCATGACCTCCGCAGGATAGGTCCCGCGGCCGGACGGGCGCTATCAGGAGTCGACTGCGAGGGTGTACAGCCAGCCCGGCTGCCACCGGAACGACCCTTCGACGAGCTCCTCGAGCGGCGTTCCTTCGAGGAGGTGGTCGAGCGCCCACTTCGTCGCGGAGTGCCCGATCACGGCGATCCGCTCGTCGGCGAAGCGCGGCGGGAGGTCGTGGAGGAAGCTCCGGACGCGGGCGACGACATCCACGTAGCTCTCGCCGCCCGGGTACGGATCGACGACGTGGCGGGTGCGCTCCGCTTCGAGCCGTGCGACGGGAGTGCCGTTCAGCATCCCGTAGTTGCACTCACGCAGGCGCCAGTCGTGGAAGGTCCGCACCCCGAGCCCGCCGAAGGCGATCCGAGCCGTCTCGGTGGCGCGTGCGAGATCGGAGCAGAAGACGGCAACGAGCTCGTCGTCGGCACGCCGATCCCCGAGCTCCGCCGCCTGCCGACGACCCAGTGGCGAGAGCTGCCCGTCGAGCCAGCCCGACGCGATCCAGCGCTCGTTGTCTGTCGTCGTCGAATGGGTCTCGAAGACGATCTCGATCTGGGACGCACGCCGACGCCGCGCCACGTCACGACTCGTCTTGGAACCAGAAGAAGCCCACCGCCCCGGGGCCGGCGTGGGTTCCGACGACGGCCCCGAGCGTGGAGGTGAACTCGATCTCGGATGCCGGACGCACGCGCCAAACGAGCTCGGACAGCGTTCCGACCCAGTCCGCGGCGTCCGCGTGGGCAATGGCGACACGCAAGCCGGGACCGTCGGTCGTCTCCTCCACGAACCGTCGCTCGAACTCGGCGAGCGCCTTCTGGCGGCCGCGCACGCGCGCGACCGCGACGACCTCCCCGCCCTGGATGCCGAGCACGGGACGGAGGTTGAGGAGCGAGCCCGCGATCGCCTGCGCGCGGCCGATCCGGCCACCCCGCTGGAGGTACTCGAGCGTCTCGACGGTGAAGACGACGTCGCAGTCGGTCTGGAAACGGTCGACGAGCGCGGAGATCTCCTCGTCCGTCGTGCCTCGGGCGAGCCGGCGCTGGATCGCGTGGGCGAGCATCGCGATCGCGAGCGAGGCCGTGAGCGTGTCGACCACGCGGACCTTCTCGCCGCCGATCTCCTGCGCCGCGAGCTCCGCGCTCTGGAACGTGCCCGAGACCTTCGACGAGACGTGGAGCGAGTAGATGCGCTCGTACGAGCCCAGCTCCTCGTAGGCCGTGACGAAGTCCTGCGGCGTCGGCTGCGCCGTCGCGGGCGTGACCGGCGAGGTGCGGAGCTTCTCGTAGAACTCTGCCGGGCCGAGCTCGACGTAGTCGCGATACGTGTCGTCTCCGAAGCGCACGTACAGCGGGACGACCCGCATGTTCGGGAAGCGCGCCGCCGCTTCCGGGTAGTCGGAGGTCGAGTCCAGGACGATTGCCGTGTTCTCGGTCGTCAGGATCACTCGTCTCACCTCCCGGCGGTCGCAAGGACTGCACGGACGAGCGCCTCGATCCCCTCGTCCTTTCGCACGAGCGGTATGCCCGCGCCCGACGCGGCATCGTACTCCGCCCGACTCGCCGAGGCGCTCAGGAAGACGATCGCGGCGTGCGACCCATCTGCCTCGAGGTCGGCGGCCACGACGGAGCCGTCGACGTCCGGGAGCCGATAGTCGAGGACGACGACGTCCGGCCGCAGCTCACGGCACGCGCGGACCGCCGACGCCCCGTCCGGGACCGCTCCGACGACGTCGACGTCTTCGCGGGCGCGCAGGAGGAACACCAACGACTCGCGGTAGACGTCCGAGTCCTCGACGAGCAGGACCCGGATCGGCGTCTCGGGCTCGCTCACTCTGCGACGACGAGAAGTGGGTAGTGCGGCTGACCGCCCTCATGGACCTCGACCTCGAGGCCGGGATGTCGCCGCTCCAGAGCGCTCACGAGCCCATCGAGCGGCGGCGCTCCCTCGCCCGTGAGAATGGTGAGGAACTCTCGGTCTCCCGCGAGCACGCGCTCGACGACCGCCTGAACGGCCGTCGCGAGATCGCTGTCCGAGACGACCGCAGTGTCGTCGACGAGACCGAGGTACTCGCCCTTCCGGATCTCGACGCCGTCGAGCTCGGCATCCCGCACGGCCACGGTGATCTCCCCTGTCACAGCGCCCGCGAGGCCCTCGAGGAGCGCCCGCTCGTTGTCGTCGGCCGAGGCCGAAGAGATGAATCGCCCGATCGCGGCGAAGCCCGCCTGCACCGACCGCGACGGGATGACGCGAACGTCCTTCTCGCTCAACGCGGCCGCCTGCTCGGCCGTGAGCACGACATTCGCGTTGTTCGGAAGGACGAGCACCACGTCGGTCGGGACGGACTCGATCGCGTCGAGGATGTCCGCGGCCGACGGGTTCATCGACTGTCCACCCTCGATGACGCGCGTCGCGCCGAGGCTCTCGAACAGACGACGGTTGCCGCGCCCGGGACAGACTGCGACGAGGCCGGTCTCGAGGGTCGCGACGGCGCCGGCGCCGTCGAGCAGGCGCTCCTCGCGTTGCGCCGTCTGGTGGTGCATGTTCGCGATCTCGACGCCCTCGACGACGCCGACCGCGGTGCCGAGCGCAAGCGCCCGACCCGGGTCGTCCGTGTGCACGTGGACCTTGAGCGCCGACTCGTCCCCGACGACGAGCAGGGAGTCGCCGATCCGCTCCAGCTCCTCCTCGAGAACGGCCTTGTCGAGAGCTTCGCCCTCGACGACGAACACAGTGCAGTACCGGTACTTGGAGAGCTCCTGGTGGATCGCTTCCACCCCGAGGGCCTCGGCCTCTACCGGCGCCTCGGGAATCGTCTCGCCCGTGGCGCCGAACACCATCCCGCGCGCGATCTCGACGAGGCCCGCACCGCCCGCGTCCACGACGCCGGCCCTGCCGAGGACATCGAGGAGCTCGGGAGTGCGGGCCAGAGCGTCCTCACCGGCGGTGAGTACTGCGCGCAGCAGCTCGGCAGGTCGCCCCTGGCGATGCTCCTCGCGTTCCGCCTCCTCGGCCATCTCGCGCATCACCGTGAGCATCGTCCCTTCCACGGGGCGTCTCACCGCGCGGTACGCCGCGTCGCTCGCACTGCGGAACGCGCGCGTCAGGAGCGGCGAGCTGACGTCTTCGTGCTCGCCGAGGACCTCCACGAAGCCGCGGACGATCTGCGAGAAGATGACGCCGGAGTTCCCGCGCGCGCCCATGAGCGCGGCTCGGGTGACGTCCTTCGAAACGCTCTGGCTGTCGGTCGCAGACGAGCCGTCGAGCGCCTCCACGATCGAGCGGAGGGTCAGGACGAGGTTGGTCCCCGTATCCCCGTCCGGCACCGGGTACACGTTCAGGTCGTCGATCCTGCGACGGTGCGCCTCGAGGTTCTGCAGGGCGCAGCGCGCGAGGTGGCGGACGACCTCGAGCTCCATCGGCCGAGCCTACTACCGCGCCGGCCGAAGTCGTATGTCGCCTACAGGGCTTTCTGGACCTTGCCGGCCTTGAGGCAGCGCGTGCAGACGTAGGCGCGGGTCGCATGCCCGTCGAGCATCACGCGGACGCGCTGGAGGTTCGGGTTGAAGCGCCGCTTCGTGGCGACCATGGAGTGGCTTCGACTGTTGCCGAAGCCGGGCTTCTTCCCACAGATGGCGCAGACTTTGCTCATGAGCGGCTGAGCAGTGTAGCCGTCAGCGTGCCGCCGCTGCGCGGAGATGGGCGAAGAGGTCGGCCATCTCGAGCGCACTGCGGACGGCCTCGGCGCCCTTCCCGATCCGCGCCTCCGCCTGCTCGACGCGATCGAGGGTCAGGACACCGAAGGACACGGGGACGCCGGTCTCGAGCGCCGCCAGCTGGAGGCCGCTCGCCGCCTCGCTGGAGACGTAGTCGAAGTGCGGCGTGTCGCCACGGATCACGCAGCCGAGAGCGACGATGCACGCGAACCGCCGCGTCTTCGCGAGGGCCGTCGCTGCCAGGGGAAGCTCGAATGCGCCGGGGACGACCATGATCGTGATCGCCTCCTGCCGCACGCCAGC
>DATAET010000227.1:0-11860 GCA_036257855.1 Gaiellaceae bacterium
CGCCGGGGATCGGTCGGCCGCTCTCGTCGAGGACGCGGCCGCCCGCGTTGGGCATCGTCCCGCTTCGTTCGTCGAACGGCGCTCCCGGAATTCCGACGCCGCGGTAGCCGACGCTGCGAAACACGAGCCCACAGGGGATGACCTCGCGCTCGTCGGTCGGCATGGCGCGGATGTTCCCGTCGGCGTCGGCTTCCAGGCGGTTGTGGACGATCTCAATCGCCTCGACGCGCCGGTCGCCCAGGATCGCCACGGGCGACACGCGGAAGCGCAGACGTACCGTTCTGGGCTTTCCGGACGATCGATGCGTGGCGAACTCACGCAGGATTTCGACGTTCCGGTGGACGATGTTCGAGCTCGTCTCGAGCTCGGCGGTGCTCGCCGGCTCGAGGTCGAGCTCGGCGGGGTCGACGAGGACGTCCGCTCCCGCGAGCTCTCCAAGCTCGTGCAGCTCCGTCGAAGTCCACGCCGCCTGGACCGGGCCGCGCCGACCCAGGACGGCGATCTCCCGGATGCCCGAGGCGACGATCGCCTCGATCGCGGCATCGGTCGTGTCCGTCGGGGCCAGCTCTTCCCGTGTGAGGGCGAGCATTCGCGCAACGTCGAGGGCGACGTTCCCGTTCCCCACGACGACTGCTCGCTCGACGTCGAGGTCGAAGTCGAGATCCTGGAAGTCCGGGTGGCCGTTGTACCAGGCGACGAGCTCGGTCGCGGGCCACGACCCCGGGAGGTCCTCCCCCGGGATCCCCAGCCTCCGGTCGGCCTGCGAGCCGACGGCGTAGATCACCGCGTCGTACAGCTCGCCGAGCTCGTCGTGCGTGACGTCGCGTCCGACCTCGATGTTGCCGAGAAAACGGAAGCCGGGACGCGCCGCGATCTTCTCGAACGCACGAGAGACCGTCTTCAGCTGCGGATGGTCCGGCGCAACGCCGAGCCGGACCAGCCCCCAGGGCGTGGGCAGCCGCTCGATCATGTCCACCTCGACGACCGGGTCCTCGCTCGCCAGCGCGTGTCCCGCTGCGTAGAACGCCGCCGGCCCGGAGCCCACGATCGCGACGCGCAGAGGTCGACTCGTGTCCATCATCGGAGGGGCATGCTACGGCGCGCTCCCACAGGCGCCGGCGTGCGACTATCCGGCCCGTGCGGCGACAGCACCTTCAAACGGCAGCCGCCGTGGCGGGGATCGCGGTCGTCCTCGGGATCGTCGCGATCGTCGGGAAGGCGTGGTACCACAGCCGCCTCCCCGGCACCTACAGCGTCATGTCGTTCGGTCGTGCGGACTACGGCGGAGGGCCGGCACCGACGTCGCACACAGGGCACGAGGGACATGGCGGGACCAGCATCGCGACGCTCCACGGCCCCGCCGGCGTTGCCGACGCCCGGTTCCGACTGACGGCGAGGACAGCGACGATTCGGCTCTCGTCCGGCCGCAAGGTCGACGCCCTCACCTTCGACGGGACTGCTCCCGGCCCCGAGCTCCGGGTGCAACAAGGAGACCTCGTCGAGGTCGACCTCATGAACGACGACGTCGCCGGCGGCGTGACGATCCACTGGCACGGGGTGGACGTGCCGAACGCCGAGGACGGCGTCGCCGGCGTGACGCAGAACGCCGTCCTACCCGGGGAGCACTACACGTACCGCTTCCGGGCGAATCAGGTCGGGACGTTCTGGTACCACAGCCACCAGGTCTCTTCGGAGGAGGTGAGGCGCGGGCTGTTCGGGGCGTTCGTGATCGAGCCGAGGAACGAGCCGCACGACCTCGTCGACCTAGCCCTCGCCGTCCACACCTACGACGGAGTCCCCACCATCAACGCCGACGACGGCGTCGCTCAACGCACGGTCCCTCCCGGGACGCCCGTCCACCTCCGACTCGTCGACACCGACAGCGTCGCTCAGCGCCTCGCGCTCGACGGTACGCCGTTCCGGGTCACTGCGATCGACGGGACCGACCTGCATGGCCCGACCGACATCGAGGATCGCGCTATCGAGCTCCCGGCGGGCGGTCGCATCGACCTGTCGTTCACGATGCCGCCGTCACCAGTGCGCCTGTCGCTCGGCGAGACGAACGCGGGCGTGGTGCTAAGCCCAGACGAAACGGCGAGGCCGCCGCTCCGGGAACTCCCCGAGCAGGACTTCGATCCGCTCACCTACGGCAGCCCTGCCCCAACCCCCTTCGGGGCCTCGACGGAGTACGACCGGCGCTTCCACCTGACCATCACCCGCAAGCTCGGATTCTTCGGTGGCCGGCCAGGCCGGCAGTGGGCCGTTAACGGCGGGATCTACCCCGGCGTCCCGACGTTCATGGTCGCGAAGGGAGACCTCGTGGAGATGACGATTGCGAACGAATCGAAGAACGTGCACCCCATGCACCTCCACGGCCATCACCTCCTCGTCGTGAGCCGCGACGGCGAGCCGTCGACGGGTAGCCCGTGGTGGGTGGACTCGCTGAACGTCCACCCCGGCGAGTCCTTCGTCGTCGCGTTCCGCGCGGACAACCCGGGGATCTGGATGGACCATTGCCACAACCTCACCCACGCAGCAGCCGGCCTCACGATGCACCTCGCGTACATCGGGCTGCAGACGCCGTTCGTGGTGGGTGCGACCCACCACAACACCCCGGAGTAGCTACGCGGTAGCAGGTGCCGCCTGCGGCGCCTTTCGCTCGCGCCAGAGCAGCCACTCGCTCCAGACGATCCAGGACGTCAGACCCATGATGAGGAACGCATTGATCGGATGCAGGAAGCCGACCGGGAACGGAACCTCGAAGCCGATCCACGCGAGCCAGAGCTGGAGGAAGAGCAGGAGGAAGAGCAGGCCGTGCTTGCCGAGCCGCCACTTCCCGATGCCGGCGATGAGCCCGATGATCATGAGGACCAGCCCGGCGAGGATCACGAAGTAGCCGAACGCCGCGTGGAACTGGAAGCCGTCCTCGAAGACCTTGTCGTCGATGGTCGAGCCTTCGTCCTCGAGCTTGTGCGCCGCGTAGAACGCTCCGTAGCCGGCTAAGCCGATCTGGATGACCACCATCACGAGCACGACCATCGACCAGACCCAATACACAGTGCGCACGCGTCCTCCCGGGGTGGTTGACGGCGCAAGCCTACGACAGCGTCAGGACGAACTCAAGAGTGGTCCGGCGTCAGTGCGAGCAGCCGTCGCCGCAGCCGCCCATGTGCGTGCCCTCGGGCAGCTCCTCGCTCTCGTCCACCTGGAACGAGTGGCCGCAGCCGCACGAGGAGACGGCGTTCGGGTTGTCGATCTTGAAGCCCGACTCCTGGATCGTGTTCAGGAAGTCGATCGTCGTGCCGCGAAGGTACGGCGCGCTGAACGGGTCGACGACCACGGGGATGCCCTCGAGCTCCAGCTCGACGTCTCCTTCGGCCGAGCCGGCGTCGAAGCCGAGCCCGTACTGGAATCCCGAGCACCCACCACCCTGGATTGCGACGCGGAGGACGAGCGTTGCTGCGTCCTCCTCCTCGGCCATGAGCTCCCTGATCTTCGCCGCCGCGACGGGCGTGAGTGAGATCAGCGTCTCGGTGGGATGCTCGATCGTGGCCACGGGCTCATGGTAGCGGACGGGGAGACGGGTTCCAGTGCCGACTTTGTGACACTCGTATCGCTCATTCTGTGCGGGGTTCCCGATCCCTTCGTGCGTCCGAAAGGGGAGTGCTAGGTTTCGTCGCGGTACCGACGTCCGAGCATGAAGCGGGGGTAGGACCCGTGCTTTCGAACTGGCTGCCGTTCCTCTTCTACGCGATCTTCGCGGCAGCGATTCCGGCGACGATGATCGCCGCGTCGTTCATCCTTCCGGGCCGGCCCGTCTCCCGGACGCGGCAGCGGATGCTGCCCTTCGAGTCGGGCGTCTCCGCGGGGCCGCCGAGGCGCGACCGCCGCTTCACCGTGAGCTTCTACCTCATCGCGATCCTCTTCATCCTCTTCGACATCGAGATCGTCTACCTCTACCCGCTCGCCGTGCGGCTCGAGGCGCTCGGCTGGTTCGGCATCGGGGAGCTCATGACGTTCGTCGCGATCCTCGGGGTCGCGTACGTCTACGTCTGGCGCAAGGGGGCCCTCAACTGGCACTGAAGCGTGAGCTGCCGGTCGTCAGCGATCGACCCCTCGCCAAGGCCGGCCTCCAGTCCGAGCGGGTGCTCTGGCCGGACCGCGGGCCCGGGGTGTTCGAGCGGGAGGTGGAGGAGATGGAGGACGCGCTCCTCCTGACGACGGTGGAGAAGGCCGTCGCCTGGGCGCGGTCGAACTCGGTCTGGCCCGACACGTTCGGCCTCGCCTGCTGCGCAATGGAGATGATCGCGGTCGTCTCGGCGCGCTACGACATCGCCCGCTTCGGAATGGAGCGCTTCAGCTCGTCACCGCGCCAGGCCGACCTGATGATCGTCTCCGGGCGAGTGACGCACAAGATGGCCCCTCCGCTGCGCCAGGTCTACGACCAGATGCTCGAGCCGAAGTGGGTGATCGCCATGGGCGCGTGCGCGAGCTCCGGGGGGATGTTCAACAACTACACGATCCTCCAGGGGGTGGACAAGATCGTCCCCGTCGACATCCACGTTCCCGGGTGCCCCCCGCGTCCCGAGGCTCTGATCGAGGGGGTCGTCAGGCTCCACGAGAAGATCCGCGGGGGCGTCCCGCCTGCGTACGAGATTCGCGGAGTCGCCGAGTGATCACCTCGACGAACTACGCCGGTTTGCCGGGAGTCGTCGAGACCCGCGAGTCGTACGGCGAGACGACCCTCGTCGTCGATTCGGCGCGGCTCGTCGAGGCATGCACGGCACTCCGGGACGAGCACGGATTCAACTTCCTGAGCGACATCGCCGCGGCCGACTACCTCGGCTGGGGCGAGCAGGAGGTCGCCGGCTACATAGGGACGGCGGACGGGCGGGACCTCAACGAGCCCGGGTCGCGCGGGCTCGCGCGGATCCCCGACCCGAAGCCGAAACGCTTCGCGGTCTCGTACCACCTTCTGCGGGTCGGAGACGACCCGGCGCGCCTCCGCGTCCAGGTGTGGCTCGACGACGGCGAGCCCGTCGCGAGCGTCCTGCCGGTCTGGCCCGCAGCGGACTGGTTCGAGCGGGAGGCGTGGGACATGCTGGGAATCCGCTTCGAGGGCCACCCGAACCTGGTCCGCATCCTCATGTCCGAGGACTGGGCAGGGCACCCCCTCCGCAAGGACTACCCGCTCGGCGGCGAGCCCGTCCGCTTCTCGGACGAGGACTGATGGCCGTCCTCCCGACGGCGCGCATCTACGAAGGGACGCGGATCCCGCACCCGGTGCCGACGATCCTCGAGGTCGATCCCGAGGAGCATCGGCTCGAGGACATCCTCCGCGTCAACTTCGGGCCGAACCACCCGTCCACGCACGGCGTACTGCGCCTGATCGTCGACCTCGACGGCGAGACCGTCGCCGGCATCCGCGCGGTCATCGGCTATCTGCACACGGGCTTCGAGAAGAACATGGAGGCGAAGTCCTGGTGGAAGTCGGTCCCGTATCCGGCGCGGGTGGACTACGTCTCGTTCCAGTCGAACGAGCTCGTCTATGTCCTCGCCATCGAGAAGCTGCTGGGAATCGAGGTACCCCGTCGTGCCACCTGGGCGCGTATGGCACTCACCGAGCTCACTCGCATCCACTCCCACCTGATCTGGCTGGGGACGTCGGCCCTCGAGCTCGGCGCGATCTCGATCCTCTGGTACACGTTCGACGACCGCGACGAGATCCTCGACCTCTTCGAGATGGTCGGTGGGACTCGGATGCACACGCGCTACTTCCAGGTGGGCGGCCTCGCCGAGGACATCCCACCGGGCTTCACTGCTCAGGCGCGAAGGTTCTGCGACGCGATGGTCAAGTCCGTGGACGACTACGAAGCGATCCTGGACCGAAACGCGATCTGGCTCGAACGCACGAAGGGAGTCGGCCTGCTCTCGGCCGACGACGCTCTCGCGCTCGGTCAATCGGGGCCTGTGCTCCGCGCGTCGGGCGTCGACTGGGACCTGCGGAGGAGCGAGCCGTACCTGTTCTATGACGAGGTCGAGTTCGACGTTCCGATCTACGAGGGCGGCGACGTCTACGACCGGTACAAGGTGCACATGGACGAGATGCGCGAGTCGGTGCGCATCGTCCGGCAGTGCCTCGACCGCTTGGACGCGATGGATGGCGAAGCGTGGATCGCAGACGATCGCAAGGTCGTCCTCCCGCCGCGGCACGAGCTGCACACGTCGATGGAGTCGCTCATCCACCACTTCAAGATCGTGACCGAAGGCTTCTCCGTACCTGAAGGCGAGGTCTACGTCGCGATCGAGTCGCCACGCGGCGAGGCCGGCTGCTACCTCGTCTCCGACGGAGGCCCGCGACCGTGGCGCGTCCATTTCCGTGCGCCGAGCCTGGCCGCGCTCCAGGCGACCGCGACGGTCGTGCAAGGCTGCCTCATCGCGGATCTCATCGCCGTCGCAGGCTCGCTTGACCCGGTGATGGGAGACGCCGACAGATGAGCGTCGCGAGTGAGATCCAGAAGCTCCGGAAGCGCTATCCGGATCCCACGTCGGCCGTGCTCCCTGCGCTTCGCCTCGCGCAGGAGGAGCACGGGGGGTGGCTCTCGCCGGAGGCGCTCCGCGAGGTCGCCGACGCGCTGGAGGTCACGCCCGCGTACTGCCTTTCCATCGCGTCCTTCTACGACCAGTTCTACCTCGAGCCCCTGGGGCGGACGCACGTGGAGGTCTGCACGAACGTCTCGTGCGCGCTCTCGGGCGCCCAGCAGGTGCTCGAGGCTTTCGAGCGCGAGCTCGGCGTGTCGGCGGGCTCAACCTCCGACGATGGCGCGTACACGCTCGGCACGATCGAATGCCTGGGCGGCTGTGGCTGGGCGACCGTCGTGGCGATCGACAACCGGCACCGCCTGCGCGTGACCGCCGGCGACGTCCCCGGGATCGTCGAGGAGCTCCGTGGCTGACTACCCCAGCATCGTCTTCGCCGGGACGGACGGCGGTGCCGTGACGCGCATCGAGGACTACGAGGCTGCGGGGGGGTTCACGGCGCTCCGCAAGGCGCGTGCCATGGCGCCGGACGATGTCATCGCCGAGCTCGACGCGTCGGGCCTCCGCGGCCGCGGTGGTGCGTTCTTCCCGACGGGGCGCAAGTGGTCGTTCGTGCCGAAGCCGGAGCAGCTGCCGAAGCCGCACTACCTCGTGGTCAACGCCGACGAGTCCGAGCCGGGCAGCTTCAAGGACCGCGAGATCATGCTGCGCGTTCCGTTCCGCTTCCTCGAGGGCTGCCTCATCGCGGCTCACGGAATCCAGTCCCAGCACGTGTTCGTCTACATCCGCGGCGAGTACGAGCGCGAGTTCGAGATCCTCCGGGACTCGCTCGAGGCGATGCGCGAGGCCGATCTGCTCGGCGGCGTCACGGTCGTGATCCACCGCGGTGCCGGCGCCTACATCTGCGGCGAGGAGACGGCGCTCCTCGAGTCGCTCGAGGGCAAGCGGGGGCAGCCACGGACGAAGCCGCCGTTCCCGGCGATCGCGGGCCTGTACGCAGCGCCGACCGCGGTGAACAACGTCGAGTCGATCACGACTGCCACCCCGGTCCTCGAGATGGGCGGCGCCGAGTACGCGAAGCTCGGCGTCGAGAACTCGACGGGCACGCGCGTCTTCTCGCTCTCGGGCGACGTCGTGAACCCCGGGAACTACGAGCTCCCGCACGGGATCTCTCTGCGCGAGCTCGTCTACGACGTCGGCGGTGGCGTCCCGAACGGGCGCGAGCTCAAGGCGATCATCCCCGGAGGCTCCTCGACCTCGGTGCTGACCGCCGCGGACATCGACGTGAAGATGGACTTCACGTCGCTCGTCGAGGCCGGCTCGTCCATCGGATCCGCGGGCGTGATCGTCATCGACGACCGCTGCTGCATGGTGCAGCTCGGCATCCGGGTCTCCCAGTTCTACGAGCACGAGTCCTGCGGGAAGTGCACGCCCTGCCGCGTGGGGACGCGCTGGGTGACGCAGATCCTTCAGAAGATCGAGGACGGCCGCGGCTCGCAGGCCGACCTCGACCTGCTCCTCTCCGTCTGCGACCGGATCATGGGCAAGTGCCTGTGCCCGCTCGGCGACTCCGACGCGATCGCCGTGCTGAGCTACGTCGACCGGTTCCGCGACGAGTACCAGGCGCACATCGACCTCGGGCGCTGCCCCTTCGACGGCGAGTCCTCCCTCGAGGGCATCCTCGCGCCCTCGGCGATGCACGAACAGCACGAGGCGGCCCATGTCTGAGCTCGTCTCCGTGACCGTCGACGACCGCCGCGTCGAGGTGCCGAAGGGAACCGGTCTGGTCGAGACAGCCCAGGCGGCCGGGATCGAGATCCCCGTGTTCTGTTACGAGCCGCGACTCGGCGCGCCGGTCGGCGCCTGCCGCATGTGCCTCGTCGAGATCGAGGGCATGCCGAAGCTCCAGGCCGGCTGCACGCTGACGGCGACCGACGGGATGGTCATCCGGACGAGCGCGACCTCGGCGAAGGCTGCCGAGGGACAGGAGGCGACGCTCGAGTTCATCCTCGTGAACCACCCGCTCGACTGCCCGGTCTGCGACAAGGGCGGCGAGTGCCCGCTCCAGGATCTCACGTTCCGCCACGGCCCCGGCAACACGAGGATGTCGTTCGCGAAGCTCACGGTCGACAAGCCGATCCCGGTGTCCCCGCTGATCGCGCTCGACCGCGAGCGCTGCATCCTCTGCTACCGGTGCACACGCTTCTCGGAGGAGGTCGCCGAGGACGGCCTCCTCATCGCCCGGAACCGGGGAGCGCGCACCGAGATCGCGACCTTCGAGGACGAGCCCTACCGCTCGCCCTTCTCCGGGAACGTCGTCGAGCTCTGTCCCGTGGGTGCCCTCACCTCGACGCTCTACCGCTTCGACGCGCGCCCCTGGGACATCCAGAACGTGCCGACGGTCTGCACGGGCTGCGCCGTCGGCTGCAACACGTCCGCCACGATCCGCGAGGGCAAGGTGCGCCGCATCCTCTCGCGCAATCATCCGGAGATCGACCGCGGCTGGCTCTGCGACAAGGGTCGGTTCGCATACCCGCACCTGCGCGCGTACGACCGGATCACGCAGCCGCTGCGCCGCGGGCGGAAGGGGCTCGAGGAGATCTCCTGGGACGAGGCGCTCGACGAGCTCGAGACGATGCTGCGCGAGTCCCAGGGCTCCATCGTGACGGCGTTCTCCGGCTCCGAGACCACCGAGCTCGCCTACGCGCTCGGACGGCTGCTCCGCGTCGGCCTCGACGCGCACTCCGCGGTGCTCCCGGAAGCGACGTCGGACGCGCTCGAGGCGTTCCGCCTTCCGCTGAGCGCGATCGGGGAGGCAGAGATCGTCGTCGTCGTCGGGGACGACCCCGTCGTGGAACGCGCACCAATCGTCGACCTCTGGATCACGCACGCGCGTAGACGCGGCGCCGAGATCGTCGTCTACTCGCCGACGGGCACGAGGCCCGTCCAGCCGGGCTCGGGCGCCGAGGTCTGCCGGGAGCTCGCATCGCCGCGCAACGCACTCGGTAGGAAGCTGCGCTCGGCCGAGCGCGCGATCCTCGTCTGGTCGGGGCCGGGAGGTGGCGGCGGCGCGCGCATCGCCGAGCTCGCGCACGAGCTCGGGCTCGCGGACAAGGAGGGCTCCGGCGCCTTCCACGTCCCCGCCGCATGCAACCCGCGCGGGGTCGCGCTCGGATGGGCCGTCGCTGCGGACGCCGACGAGGCCGATCCCGAGCCGATCGAGCTCCTCCTCGTCTCGGGCGACGAGGCCGCCGGCAACCCCGACGTGCGCGCGCTCGCCGAGCGCGCCAACCGCGTCGTCGTGCTCACGATGTTCCACGGCCTCGCCGGGGGCTGGGCCGACCTCACGCTCCCGTCGACGGCCGCGCTCGAGCGCGACGGTACCACGATGAACCTCGAGGGTCGCGTCCAGCGGCTCCGCCGTGCGGTGCTCCCGCCGTGCCCCGACGAGCTCGCGTGGATCTCGAAGCTGGCAGCGCGGTTCGGCGTCGTCGTGCCCCCGCACGCCGCAGGCGTCTTCGCCGAGGTCGCGGGTGACCTCTTCCGCGACCTCACGCTCGACGATCTGGGTCTCCACGCGCCTCTCCCGTCGCGTCACGCCTACGTCGCACCCCCGCCCGCGACCACCTCGCCGACCGACCGGGGAGAGGGCGCACTGCTCCTCCATCGCTACCGGCCCCTGTTCTCCGGCCCTGCGGTCGAGCGGGTTGCCGAGCTCGAGTTTCAGCGTCCGCCGCCGGACGTCGAGCTATCGGCGGCCGACGCGGCGAGCCGCGGGATCTCGACCGGCGACGCGGTCCTCGTCCGCTCGAACGGCACGTCCGTGGAGCTGCAGGCCCGCGTCAACGCGAGGCTGCTCGAGGGCGTCGTCCGCATCGCCGAAGAGCACGCGTCCGACCTGCATCCGTCCGTCGAGGTCGTGAAGACGTGACGCAATCCGTCGACTGGTGGGTCAGCCTCATCGAGGCCTTCGTCGTCATCAATCTCGTCATGGCCACCTTCGCGTATCTCACGCTCGCCGAGCGGAAGGTCATGGGCCGCATGCAGCTCCGCTACGGCCCGAACCGTGCCGGTCCGTTCGGGCTCCTGCAACCGATCGCCGACCTTCTCAAGCTCCTGAACAAGGAGAGCTTCCAGCCAACCGCGGCGATCGACTGGGCATTCATCCTCGGCCCGTTCCTCGCGGCGTTCACGGCGCTGACGACGTTCTCGGTCATCCCGTTCGGGCCCGGCTGGGACATCGGCGGCGTCTACGTCCCGGGCCAGGTCGCCGACCTCGACATCGCCCTCATCCTCATCTTCGCGATCGGCTCGATCGGCGTGTACGGGTTCATCCTCGGCGGCTGGTCGTCCGACTCCAAGTACGCGCTGCTGGGCTCCATGCGGACGTGCGCGCAGCTCGTCTCGTACGAGGTCTCGCTCGCGCTCTCGGTCCTCGGCGTCATCATCATGGCCGGGACGCTGTCGCTCACCGACATCGTCGCGGAGCAGTCCGACACGATCTGGTACGGGATCCCTCAGTTCGTAGGGCTCGTCGTCTTCCTGCTCGCCGGCACGGCAGAGACCGCACGCGCGCCGTTCGACCTGCCCGAGGCCGAGCAGGAGCTCGTCGCCGGCTACCACACGGAGTACGGCGGGATGCGCTTCGGCCTCTACTCGATGTCGGAGTACATCAACCTCATCACCCTCTCGGGCCTGTGCGTAACGCTGTTCCTGGGCGGCTGGCACGGGCCTGGCTGGGACGGCGCGAGCTGGGCCGGGCCGCTCTGGTTCATCGGGAAGCTCTTCATCCTCCTCTTCGTGTTCATCTGGATGCGGACGACGCTCCCGCGCCTCCGCTACGACCAGCTCATGCGCTTCGGCTGGAAGGTGCTGCTCCCCGTCGCGACGATCAACGCGCTCGTGACCGCGGTCCTGGTGGTCGCGTTCTGATGGCGCAGCCGTGGAGCACCCTGAAGGGCTTCGGCGTGACGTTCCGCCAGATCTTCCACAAGCCGATCACGCAGCAGTACCCCGAGTACAAGCGCCCCGTCTACCCGCGCTTCCGCGGTCGGCACAGGCTCTGGCGGCACGAGAACGGCCTCGAGAAATGCGTCGGCTGCTCGCTCTGCGCCGCCGCCTGCCCGGCCGACTGCATCCGCGTCGTGGCCGAGGAGAACACGGCGGACAACCGCGTCTCCGCGGGGGAACGCTACGCCCGGATCTACGAGATCAACATGAGCCGCTGCATCTTCTGCGGCTACTGCGAGCTCGCGTGCCCGTTCGACGCGATCACGCTCGGGAACGAGTTCGAGATCGCGGAGTACTCGCGCGACGACCT
>DATAET010000228.1:0-2503 GCA_036257855.1 Gaiellaceae bacterium
CTCCTTCGTCGCGGGGTCGGTGACGGGCGCGACCGATCCGCAGGTGCGCGGGGTCGAGCTGCTCGAGATCGAGCTCTGGCGCGAAGGGACCCGCCTCGGGCTCCTCGCGACGCGCCGCGACGTGCTTCCCGGCCGCTACACCTTCGGGCTCACCGGCAGGGGCCCGACGGGCGAGCGCCTACGCCGCGGGAGCTACCTCATCCGGGTCGTGGCGCACCCCGGCGACGGGACTCGCGAGCAGTCCGACAAGATCGAGTATCGCGTTGGCTAGCGGAGCGCGAGGGCGGCGAGGACGGAACGGGTCGGGCATCGGCGGCCCCTATACTCGGGCCGTCGATCGAGCTAGGGAGGAGCCTCGATGTCAACCGCCGTGGCGGAGTCCCATCTCCGTGAGAACCCCTTCGAGCTGGCGAAGTCACAGCTCCGTCGTGTCGGCGAGATCTTCGCGCTCGACCCGAATCTCATCCGTGTTCTCTCGCAGTGCAAGAAAGCCGTCGAGGTCTCGATCCCGGTGGCCATGGAGGACGGGTCGATCGAGGTCTTCCAGGGCTTCCGGGTAACGCACAACATCGCGCGCGGGCCGTCCAAGGGCGGCATCCGGTACCACCCCGACGTCACCCTCGACGAGGTCAAGGCGCTCTCCATGTGGATGACGTGGAAGTGCGCCTTGATGGGGCTGCCGTTCGGCGGCGCCAAGGGCGGCGTGGTCTGCGATCCGAAGACCCTTTCCAGCGACGAGCTCGAGCGCCTTACGCGCCGCTACACGAGCGAGATCATCAACGACATCGGCCCCGAGCGGGACATCCCGGCACCCGACGTCGGCACCGACGGCCGCGTGATGGCGTGGATCTTCGACACGTACTCGATGAACAAGGGGCACTCGGTGCTCGGGGTCGTCACCGGCAAGCCGCTCTCCGTGGGCGGCTCGCTCGGGCGGGAGGAGGCGACTGCGCGGGGGTCGCTGTACTGCATCCAGGCGCTGTCCACGAAGCAGAACCGGCGCATGAGCGAGTACTCCGTCGCGATCCAGGGGTTCGGCAACGTCGGCTCGAACCTCGCGCGGCTCCTCCATCAGGAGGGGACGAAGGTCGTCGGCGTCTCGGACTCGCGAGGCGGTGCCTACAACCCCGCCGGGCTCGACGTCCCCGCGGCTCTTGCGCACAAGCAGGAGCACGGCACGCTCGCGGGTCTCGCGAACGCTGACGCCGTCACGAACGAGGAGCTCGTCGAGCTCCCGTGCGACATCTTCGCGCCCTGCGCTCTCGAGCAGGTGGTCACCGAAGCGAACGCGGATCGCGTGAAGGCGACCGTGATCTGCGAGGGTGCGAACGGGCCTCTCACGCCTGCCGCCGACGCGATCCTCGAGGACCGCGGCGTGCTCGTGCTACCCGACGTCATGGCGAACGCGGGTGGGGTCGTCGTCTCGTACTTCGAGTGGGTACAGGGCCTCCAGGAGTACTTCTGGCGCGAGGACGAGGTGAACGCGAAGCTCCACGACATCGTCGCCCGGGCGTTCGAAGAGGTGTGGCTGACGAGAGAGACCAAGGGGACGACCATGCGCATGGCGTCGTACGGGCTCGCCGTGCAGCGCGTCGCCGAGGCGACCACGACCAGGGGCCTGTATCCATAACCCGCGTCACCGTCTACCACGCGCCCGACTGCACGCTGTGCACACGGGCGCTCGAGGTGGTCGAGGCGGTGCGCGCGGAGGTGGGGTTCGAGCTCGAGCTCGTCGACATCAGCGGCCGCGCCGAGCTCGAGGAGCGGTACCGCGAGTTGCTCCCGGTCGTCGAGGTCGACGGCGTGCAGGCGTTCACGTACTTCGTGGACGCCGAGGCCCTCCGCCGACTCGCCGCCTGACGGTTCTCTGACGGCCCTCCGGAGGCCGCTGGCAGAATCGTGACGCTTTGTCACAAACCGTCGACAGGGGGAGCACGTGGCCGAACGCCTGACCGTCGGGGTCGCAGCTCGCCTGAGCAGGTACCTGCAGGTGCTGACTCAGGCGCGGAAGATGGGAAAGGAGCGGATCTCGTCGCAGGAGATCTCGGAGTACACGAACATCAACGCGACGCAGATCCGGCGCGACCTCTCGGCGTTCGGACGGTTCGGCAAGCGCGGCGTCGGCTATCGCACCGACGCGCTCCTCGAGGAGATCAGGCAGATCCTGCGCACGCAGGGGCAGCACAACATCGCCCTGATCGGCGCCGGCCGTCTCGGTCAGGCGATCGCCAGCTCGCCGATCTTCGCGGAGCACGGGATCAACATCGCCGCCGTGTTCGATACCGACCCGGACAAGGTCGGGCGGCCTGTCGGGAACGTTCCGGTCAGCGACTACTCGAGCCTCGCGGACGCGATCCGCGAAAAGAACATCATCGTCGGTGTCGTCGCCGTCCCGGCCGACAGCGCACAGAGGGTCGCCGACGACCTCGTCGGCGGCGGCGTGCGGATCATCTTCAACTACTCCGAAGCGCTGCTAGACGTCCCCCAGGACGTCGCCGTGCAC
>DATAET010000229.1:0-4871 GCA_036257855.1 Gaiellaceae bacterium
CGGGATATCGGGCTCGTACTCCGTAAGGTCGAACGTCCGCTCGAACATGTCGGGGAAGCCGAGCCGCTCGCCGAGACCGGCGAGGAACTCGGCGCCGCCGGGCTGTACCCAGAGAGCCGGGCGCGGGACCGGCCGTCGCGAGGCGAGATAGAAGCTGCCCCACACCCACGGCACGAGGTCGCCCCAGTGGTCGAGGTGCCAATGCGTGATCGCGATCGCGTCGACGTCCGGCCACTCCGCGTGCTCGCGCAACCGTCCCAGAACGCCCGGCCCGCAGTCGAGGAGCACTCGGCTCCCGTCTGCCTGGAGCATGTACCCGGAATGTGCGCTCCCGGGGTTCGGCCAAGCCGGCGAGGAGCCGATGACGGTCAGGCGCACCGCGGTATTCTGCCGATGTGCCGGGCCCAATACGAGTGGTGATCGCGAAGCCCGGTCTGGACGGTCACGACCGAGGCGCCAAGATCATCGCCAGGGCGCTCCGCGACGCCGGCATGGAGGTCATCTACACGGGTCTCCATCAGACGCCCGAGCAGATCGTCGAGACGGCGATCCAGGAGGACGCCGACGCAGTTGGTGTCTCGATCCTCTCGGGTGCCCACATGACGCTCGTGCCCCGGATCGTCGAAGGATTGCGGCAGAACGGGCTCGACGACGTGCTCGTCGTGGTTGGTGGGACGGTTCCGCAGGACGACGCGGACCAGCTGAAGGCGCTGGGCGTGGCGGAGGTGTTCGGCCCCGGTGCGACGACGGGCGAGATCGTGGACTTCCTGCGCGGCGCCGTCGCCGCCTGATTACGTATCCCAGTGCGCCGGGTACGCACTCAATCGTGACACGAGTGCACGCGGCAGCCGGCGGTGGTGCCGGCCCAGCTGCAGGCCGGCGAACTTCGCCACCTCGTACACGGCGGCATACGGAATCCAGCGCCGCTGGCCGGTAGCCCACAGCCACGACACTTCTCCGCCGGCGTAGCGAAGGGCCGCGCTCCACAGCGCGTTCTTCGAGGCGTCGCCCGCGACGTACGACCGCTCGGCGGAGACGCCGGAGTCGAAGAACCGGCGCATAGCGCCCGCCACCGTGTACGCGTGTGAATGGTGCACGGCGGCGCTCGGCTCGTACACGATGTCGAGCCCGGCGAGCAGGACGCGGCGCGACCACTCCTGGTCCTCGCTCATCACGACGTCCTCGGCGAACGGATAGGCCTCCCACACACGGCGCGGGATGGCCGAGTTCACGTTCGAAAAGAGCGTCACCTCGAAGGTGAGGCTCTCCTTCCCCGCGAGGTGTTGGACCCGCGGCTCGAGCCCGTATAGGAAGTCGAGGAAATAGCGCTCCGGCGGCGTGGCGCTCTCATGAGGGAGCTGTCGACCGTAGACGCCCGCCACGGCGTCCTGGTTCCGGAGACTGGACGTGAGGTCGGCAAGCCACGAGTCGCTCGCGGCGTACGCGTCCTGGCTGGTGAAGACGAGGACGTCACCGCGCGCGAGGCCTGCTCCGAGATTTCGCGTGCGCCCGTGGTGAAACTCACCAGGCGGAATCGAATGGACGCGTCCGCCGAGGCTCTCCGCGCGCGCTGTGCTTCCGTCCCCCGAGCCCGAGTCGACGACCACGACCTCGACCTCGTCGTCGACACGCTGTCTTGCTATCGCCTCGAGACAACGCACGAGGTCGGCCCCGCCGTTCTTCACCGGAATGACGACCGAGATCACGTCCGGCGCAGCACTACGTGCGGGAGAACGCCTCGCGGCGGAGCGGCATTGTCAGCAGCGCGAGGAAGAAAGCGCCGAAGACGATCTGGATGCCAAGGCCGAGGCCGGTCACGAGCAATGCCGTCTCGTACGCGCGGCCGAGCGTACCGAAGCCGTTGTGGGCCCATTCGACGGCGACGACGGCCAGTCCGATCAGCGACACCAGGACGAGCGCGCTCCCGAGAATCAGTCCGTGCTCGAGCCGGACGTGGCGGCCGAGTCGCTCGAGCAGCGGGTCGCGCTCGCCGATGCGTACGCGTGCGTACGTCCGCGCGAACACGCCGAGCTGGATGACCTGCGCCCCGATGAGCGTCATGGCGACGAAGCCGAGCATCGTGTGGATCTGCCAGGTCCGCCCGAGAATGTCGATGGGGCCAGTCGCGAGGACGATCATCCCGGCCAGACCGAGCAGGAGCAGCAGGCTGCCAGGGAGGAGGTACAGCCAGCTCGGGCTGTACAGCAGCATGAAGCGGACGTGCCGCCAGGCGTCGCCGAAGCGGTTCAGCTTCGACTCGCCGACGCGCGGGTAGTAGTCGATCGGGACCTCGCTCACGGTCAGCCCGCGACGATACGCCTTGAACACCATCTCGGATGCGAACTCCATCCCGGTCGAGTGGAGATCGAGCGTCGGCAGCGCGTCACGCCGCACCGCCCGCATCCCGCAGTGGGCGTCGGAGACCTTCACGCCGAAGAGCACGTTCAGCATCCCGGTCAGGGCGGGGTTGCCGACGAAGCGGTTGAGGAACGGCATCGCGTCCCCGTGGATCGTCCCCTTGAAGCGCGAGCCGATGACGAGGTCGTCGCCCTGCTCGAGGCGGTCGACGAACTCGGTCAGCTCGTCGAGCGGGTACGTGTCGTCCGCATCTCCCATCACGACGTACTCGCCGCGGGCGGCCTCGAGCCCGGCGAGGTATGCGCTGCCATACCCGCGGCGTCTCTCCGACACGACCATGGCGCCCTGTGCGGCCGCGACCGTTGCCGACGCATCGGTCGACCCGTTGTCGACGACGATCACCTCACCGACGCGGGCCGAGCGCCGGATCCCCTCGAAGGCCTTGTCGACCACCTTCCCGACCGCCTCCTCCTCGTCCAGGCACGGGATGATCACCGAGATCTCGGGAGGCGCCGTCACCGGATTCGAAGCTAGCAGGCTCTCCCGTCGGCGCAGGCGTGCCGTGCGTGCGTTCGGCTCCGCTGGCCATCCGATGGGCCACAACCGCTCGATCGGGGCGGTCTGACGTCCTCGATCGGAGGCATGCTGCGCTGATGCGACCGTTGCGGTCCACCGTGCTCGGGGAGCCAAAGCGATGATCGTCGTCGATCTCGGATGCTTCCCACACCGAGACGAGATATCCATCGAGCGGCTCGTCGAGCGCTACCACCCGGACGTCCTCTACGGCTTCGACCCGTGGCCCGCTCTCGTCGAGGGCGAGACCTACGTCGACGGGACCCGGGTCGTGCTCGAGCGCAAAGCCGCCTGGGTCGAGGACGGCGAAATCGAGTTCGCGCGAGTGCGGGGCCTGCGGGGCTGGGACTCGACCGTCATGAAGGCGAAGAACTCCCGTCGCGAGTGGACGAGCCGCAGCGAGGTGATCCGCGTGCCGTGCTTCGACTTCTCGTCATGGTTGCGCACTCTTCCCACGCCTCCTGTGGTCAAGCTCGACGTCGAGGGAGCGGAGTTTCCGATCCTGGAGCGACTCCACGAAGACGGCACCGACGCGCTCGTCGCCGAGCTTCTGATCGAGTGGCACGACGAGAAGATGGCCGATTTCGCGGAACGCAAGGCCGCCCTTCTCTCCGCTCTCCGGTGCCCCATCGGCCCCTGGGAGGATCCGAGAACAACGATCGCCTCGTCGATCCGCGGCCTGTGGAAAGGAAGGCACGCGGTGGGCACGCGATGACCAGCGCCGACCTGACGTCTGCGGACCGCGTCGTCCGGCAGCTGGGTGACGTGCGCGAGGGCTCGCTCGCGGTGGATGCCGCCGCCGTCGGCGCTGTCGCGCTCGTGCTGGGCCTCGTTCGCTTGGCCACGCCGTCGCTGTGGGTCGACGAGGCGTTCACGGCGCACGCCCTCCGGGAGACGCTCGTGAACCCGATCGACCAGTACCACTGGCTCTACTACGCGCTGCTCAAGCCGTGGTCTCTCCTCGCCGGGACGTCGGAGTGGGCGCTGCGGCTGCCGTCGGTCTTCGCGTCGGTGCTCGCCTGCGGCCTGCTCGTCGCGCTCGGGCGGAGGTTCCTGGAACGTCGGGTTGCGCTCGTCGGCGGCCTTCTCCTCGCAACGAGTCCCTTCCTCGTCAAGTGGTCGCAGCAGGCGCGCTCCTACTCACTCGTTCTCGCGGCCGCCATCCTCGCCACGCTGCTCCTGTTCCGCGCGCTGGAACGAGGCACGCGCGAGGCGTGGGCGACGTACGGGTTCGCCTTCTCGCTCGTCTTCGTCCTGCAGCCCGTTTCCGCGCTCGTGCTCGTGCCCGCGCATCTCGTCCCCATCGCGCGGCGACGGGCGACGATCCTGCCGCACGGGCTGGTCGCGCCGTGCGTCCTCGTCGTGCTCGGAGTCCCTTGGGTGTTCGCCCGGGCGAAGCAGACGCCCCCGCAGGACTGGCTCCCCCGGCCGTCGCCTGAGGTCGCGCTGAACACGTTGCTCGACGTCTCGGGGGTCGCGGGCGTCGGGCTCGCGCTCGCGATCGTCGGGCTCGTCGTCTTGCGCCACGCGGGGCGGAGCGACCTTGGCATCTGGCTCGGGACGTGGGCGTTCGCGCCATTCGTGCTCGCGCTCGTCATCTCGTTCGCGCAGCCCATCTACCTCGACCGTTACCTGATCACCGCGGCCCCTGCGTTCGCGCTGCTCGCTGCGGTCGCAATCTTCGGTGTGGGCGCACGATGGGGGCCGGTCCTCGCGTCCATCGCCGTGGCGGCGACGGCCGTCGGCCTCGTGCGCTGGTACGGCTACGGAGAGACGGGCTGGAGGGGAGAGGGCTGGAGGCCGGCGGTCGAGAGTGTGCTTGCGCGCCGCGCGCCGAGCGACGCGATCGTGGTCGTCCCCTGGTGGGCCAGCGATGCCGCGACGTACTACGGCGCTCCTGTCACGAGCACGTCGACGGCGGACTCGATCTGGGTCCTCGT
>DATAET010000230.1:0-8465 GCA_036257855.1 Gaiellaceae bacterium
AAAAAGGCCGGGATCGAGCTCGACCGCAAGTCGCTCGCCGACATCGCCGTGAGCGACCCGCAGGCGTTCGCCGCCGTCGCCGAGCGGGCGAAGGCCGCGCTCGACACCGGCGCAGAAGTCGCCTGAGCACCTGATCGAGTCACGTCAGAACGAGAAGCTCCGGCTCGTCCGGAAGCTTCTCTCTGCGCGCAAGCAGCGGGAGGCGACCGGCCTCTT
This sequence comes from Gaiellaceae bacterium, assembly GCA_036257855.1. GTDB lineage: Bacteria > Actinomycetota > Thermoleophilia > Gaiellales > Gaiellaceae > GMQP-bins7. The sequence goes on from DATAET010000230.1 coordinate 217, forward strand.
CGCGGTCGAGAACGAGGATCTGGTCGAGGCCGCGTCGGCCGTCGGGGTCGAGCCGGTCGAGCTGCTCGTCGCGGGCGAGCACGTCCTGCCGGAGCTGCTCGCCGAGGTATCGACGCTCGGTCATGCGCCGCGCGTCGTCGCCGTCTATCGGCGTTCCGACCTGCCGACCGGCAGGCGGGACGTCGTGCTCGCACTCTGGCGCGTCGCCGATCCGGGGAACGTCGGGACGCTCCTGCGTACCGCCGATGCGTTCGGGGCGGCGGTCTCGCTGTCGCCGGGCTGTGCCGACCCGGTGGGGCCCCGCGCGCTGCGCGCCTCCGCAGGCGCGATCTTTCGCGTACCGCTCACGGAGTGGGACGAGCTGCCGGAGCGAAGGGTTGCACTGGTCGCGCACGGCGGGACGCCACTTCCGGACGCCACTCTCGAGGCGCCGCTCGCATTCTTACTCGGCGCCGAACGGGAGGGCCTTCCCCACGAGCTCGTCGGCCGGGCCGAGGCGGTGACCATCGCGACCCCGGGCGAGGCCGAGTCCTTGAACGTCGCGGTAGCCGGCGCTGTCGCGCTGTACGAGCGGTTCCGTCGTACGCAGCGACAGTGGCCGCGAAGCGGACGCCTTTAGGGTCTTGAGCAGCCGGGATCCGCGAGTCAGCGGATCCCGGCTTGCGGAATGACTCAGCCGAAACCGCCTCCTCCGCCTCCACCGCCACCGCCTCCCCCGCCCGAGAAGCCACCGCCCCCACCGCTCCCGCCGGAGTTGGGAGGGGCGAGCGCGCTGCCGAAGCCGGATGCGAGGTCGCCGATCGAGAGGCTGGTGGCACCCGACCCGAGGTCGCCGCTCGGCGAGATCCAGTAGATGGAGCTCGCCTCGTGCAGTGCTTCCGGCATATGGAGCTGCGCACCCTGCAGCACGCGCTCGGCGATCCCGAACGTGATCCCGTACACCAGGTAGCGCTCCCAGAGCTCGAGGGTCGCTGGCGGCGCCTCGGCGAGCCGCGGGAAGTCCGAGAGGTAGCGACGGAATGCCGCCCAGCGCTCGGCCTCCTCCTGGCCGGCACGCGTGCGGCGGCGCCACGCGCGGCGGTTGAAGACGAGGGTTCCGAGGCAGAGCGCCGCATTCGCGACGAGGCAGGCCCCGACACCGACGAGGAGCACGTCGGCGTAGCGGGGGTAGACGGGGCGCCAGTGGCGCACCGCGAGGAAGATCATGACCCCGCCCACGAGCGCGAAGAGCACGACGGCAGCGACGAGCGGGATCGCGCCCGCGTTGCGGAACCAGGCGCGGCTGCCGGTCTCCTCCGCGACATGCTCCTTGAAGGAGGCAAAGCGCTTGGACATCGACTCGCGCTCGTCCTCGATACGGTCGCGGAAGCGGGAGAGTCGCTGCGAACCGCCGTCGAGCACACCGTCGACGACGTTCGCGACGTCACGCTCCCAGGCTCGCAACGGTCCGGCCGTGCCCGCCGCGATCTCGAGGTCGGAGACGTTCTCGTGGCGGAGGCCCCCCCAGATCGAGCGCTCGGTCGTCGTGTGCTCCGCCTTGTAGACCCCTCGCCGGATCAGGTCGAAGAGGGTCGCCGTGAACTCGTACGACCCCGCCTCGCCGCCCTGACGGAGGAGCGTGGGCACGAGCGCCGGCTCCGTGTCGGTGGGGGGCTCCTGCTCGTACTCGCGGTCGTAGCCTGTCCGACGCTCGCGACCGAGGAACCCGAAGACCGCCGCGATGACGAGGAGCGCGGGGCTGGTGGCGAGCCCCAGGGCGACGGCGCCCGTGCGAAGCGGATGCGCCTTCAGCGCATCGATCCGGTCGCGGTCGTCCTGAAAGTGCTGCGCATCGGCGCGCTCCTCCTCGAGGATCCGGTCGAAGGCATTGCCACGCTCCACGCGCATCCCTGAGGTGGAGGAGAACGCCGATCGGGAGATGAGTGTGCGTAGCTCCACGAACTGGTGCGCCGGGATCTGGACGGCGCGCAGCGTCGCCCGCGTGCCCACGAGCTCGACGTCTCCGCGTACCCACACGGGCTTTCCCCACGCGCGCTCGATCTTCGCCGGAGCAGTCTCGACGCCCACGAGGCGCGCGAGCGGCTCGTCCCACTGGTCGCCCCAGACCTTCAGGTTGACGTCGACGACGTCGTCGTAGGCGACGGCGACTCCGCGCAGCGTGTACGAGATCGTGAACGCGCGCGTCTGGTCGCGCGCGTTGAAGTACCAGACGATGCGCACGGAGTTCCCGCGCTGTTCGACGCCGAACGTCCCGGACTCGCCGGGCGCGAGCCTCGTGTCGTTCCCGCGCCTGAACGCGAGGCCCCGTTCGGCGACCGACGGGTCGACGAGCGTCTCACCCTCGCGGAGGGGGATGTCGCGATACCCGAAGTGGAAGTCGCCCGAGAACGCCGCCTCGAGACGCTCGCTCACGCCGAGGGAGCCGTCGTCCTGGACGTCGACGGCAACGTCCGCCTGAAGGAGCGTGAAGCTGTCCGCGCGGGCGACCGACGGCACTGCGAGGGCCGCGCAGAGGGAAAGCGCAAGAGCTCCGCCGAGGAGCCACGAGCGCAGCGTCCACGACGAGGACGCCCTCAAAACGTGACCTTCGGAGCCTCCCGTTGCGCTACGTCCTCGACCTCGAAGAACTCCCTCGGCGCGAAGCCGAACGGCCCGGCGAAGAGCGAGCCGGGGAACGTCTGGATCGCGTTGTGGTACGTCAGGACGGTGTCGTTGTAGACCTGGCGACTGATGGCGACCTTGTCCTCGGTCTCGTTGAGCGCAGCCTGCAGTTGCTGGAAGTTTTCGGTCGCCCTGAGCTCCGGATACGCCTCCGCGACCGCGAAGAGCCGCCCTAGCGCCTGGCTCAGGATTCCCTCTGCCTGCGCGGCCTCGGCCGGCCCCTTCGCATTCTGCGCTGCAGCACGAGCTTCCGTCACGGCCTGGAAGGTCTCGCGCTCGTGCGCCGCGTAGCCCTTCACCGTCTCGACGAGGTTCGGGATGAGGTCCCAGCGCCGCCTGAGCTGAACCTCGACCTGCGCCCACGCGTTGTCGACCCGGTTCCGCGCACGGACGAGGCGGTTGTACAGCCCCACGAGCAGGAGGGCGACGACGACGAGGAGCCCGAGGATGACGATGACCCAGATCACGGCTCGTCGGACTCTACCGTGCTGCGCGCGTGATGAAGATCATGTCTTCCTCGCCATCGTATGGACGGCCGTCGAACCAGCCGTACAGCTCCTCGACCACGAATTCCGCCCGCTCGAGCAGCTGGAGCCACTCGGGTGTCGAGAGCCAGTGGAGCCCGAACGTCGTCTCGGCGTCGTCGGAGCGCACCGAGAGCGAGAGCGTGCGGGAGCTTTCGTCCCAGTCTGCGCGCTCGTAGATGCCCGGCTCGCGCTCGAGCCAGCGCCCGTTCGTCTCCTCGATGTCCTCGCGGCTCGGAGCGAACACGTCGAAGACGAAGCGTCCGTCGGAGAGGAGGAGGGAGCGCGCGGCGCGGAGGGCCCGCGCCTTCTCCTCCTCCGTCTCCATGTGCAGGAGGGAGCGAAACGGGCAGATGACGAGCGGCACGTGCTCCTCGACCGGCGGCTCGCGCAGATCGCCGACACGGAGGTCGAGACGGGCGGCGATGCCGGCCTTCTCCGCACCGGCGCGCGCGACTGCGAGCATCGCCGGGGAGGAGTCGACGCCGATCACCGTCACGCCCGCCTGTGCGATCGGGATCGCGATCCGCCCAGTGCCGACGGCGAGCTCCACGACCGGCCCTCCCGAGGCGACCGCCTGGTCGATGTAGAAGCCGACGTCCTCGGTGACCGAGCGGCTCCAGGGGTCGTAGATACCGGCGATCCGGTCGTAGAGCGTCATCGCGGCGATTCAAGCAGCCGGAGACACGTTGGTAACCTCGGCGCTCTCGTGGACGCCTTGGCCCTGGAGAGCGCCGCCCTCACGGCCGTGGAGGGGGCTTCCTCGATCGACGAGATCGAGCACGTCCGCGTCGAGTTCCTCGGCCGGAAGAGCGAGCTGAAGCTCGCGCTCCGGGAAGTCCGCGACCGCGAGACGGGCATGGCGCTGAACGCGTTGCGGGCGAAGCTCGAGGCCGCGATCGACGCGCGTGCGGCCGAGCTCGGACGGGCCGAGCTCGATCGACGGCTGACCGAGGAGCGGATCGACGTCACCATGCCCGGCAAGGCGGCGCGCCGGGGACGTCTCCACCTCATCACGCAGATCCGGCGTGAGTTCGAGGACATCTTCCTCGGCATGGGCTACTCGATCGTCGACGGCCGCGAGGTCGAGACCACGCACTACAACTTCGACGCCCTCAACATCCCGCCCGAGCATCCCACCCGGTCGCCGCTGCAGACGCTGTTCCTCGACGACGAGACCGTTCTCCGCACGGAGACGTCTCCGGCGCAGATTCGGACGATGGAGCAGCAGGACCCGCCGGTGTACGTCATTTGCCCCGGCCGCGTCTACCGCCGCGACACTCCGGATGCGACGCACACGCCTACGTTCCACCAGGTCGAGGGGCTGGCAGTGGACGAGGGCATCACGCTCGGCGATCTCGAGGGGACTCTCGACTACCTCATGAAGGCGCTCTTCGGCGAGTCGCGGCGGAGCCGGTTCGTGACCAACCACTTCCCGTTCACCGAGCCGTCCGTCGAGGCGCTCGTGTCGTGCCACATCTGCGACGGCTCCGGGTGCCCGGTCTGCCGGTACTCGGGGTGGATCGAGGTGGGCGGCTCGGGGATGGTCGACCCGAACCTGTTCGAGCTCGTCGGCTACGACCCCGAGCGCTACACCGGCTTCGCGTTCGGCTGGGGGCTCGAGCGGATCGCGGTGCTCCGCCACGGCATCCCCGACCTTCGCGAGCTCTGGCGCAACGACCCGCGGCTCCTGGAGCAGTTCTGATGCACGTCCCCCTCTCCTGGCTGCGCGAGTACGTCGCGGTCGACGCGACCGCAAACGAGATCGCCGACCGACTCTTCACCTCGGCCGCCGAGGTCGAGCGAATCATCGACGTCGGCGTGTCCGATCTGGACGGCAATCTGGGCCGCTTCCTCGTCGGCCGCGTGCTCGCGGCCGACCCACACCCGAGCGCCGACCGGCTGCGTGTGTGCCAGGTCGACGTGGGGGAGGGGGATGCGAGGCAGATCGTCTGCGGGGCGTGGAACTTCGAGGCGGGCGCCACTGTCGCCGTCGCCCTGCCTGGCGCGTATCTGCCCGTCTTCGACGAGCCGCTCGACGAGCGCGAGCTACGCGGCCAGGCCTCGCGCGGGATGATCCTCGCCGAGGATGAGATCGGCCTGGGCGACGAGCACGCGGGGATCATCGTGCTCCTGGACGGCCCGGAGCCCGGGACGCCGCTCGCCGACGTGTTTCCCATCCGCGATCAGGTCCTCGACGTGACGCCGACCGTGAACCGCGTCGACCTCCTCTCGATGATCGGGGTCGCGCGCGAGGTCGCGACGCTCCTCGCGGGCGAGCTCCACCTGCCCGATCCCGACGACCCGCCCGTGCTCGACGCCGAGGACGTCGACGTGACCGTCGAAGATCTCCACGGCTGCCCGCGCTACATCGGCCGCGTGTTCCGCGACGTCGCCGTCGGCCCCTCGCCGCAGTGGCTCCGGTCTCGGCTCTTTCTCGCCGAGATGCGTTCCATCTCGAACGTCGTCGACGTCACGAACTACGTCATGCACGTCTGGGGGAGCCCGCTCCACGCGTTCGACCGCTCCAAGCTCGCCGGTGGCCGCATCGTCGTGCGGCGCGCGCACAAGGGGGAGACACTACGGACGCTCGACGGCACTGAGCGTCACGTGCTGCCGACCGATCTGCTGATCACCGACGGCGAGAAAGCCGTCGCGCTCGCTGCGATCATGGGGGGGCTCGAGTCCGAGGTCGCGGAAGACACCACCGAGCTTCTCCTCGAGGCGGCGAATTTCGAGCCGATCGGCGTGCTCAAGACGTCGGAGCGGCTCGCGCTGCGGACGGAGGGGTCGAACAAGTGGGAGAAGGGCGTCGACCCGTACGCGGCGGAGCCCGCGGCCGTGCTCGCGAGCCGGTTGCTCGTCGACCTCACGGGCGCGGCGCTCACCGGGTCGGTGGACGTCCACGAAGGGCTGCCCGAGCGGCCGGTCGTCGCGTTCCGTCCCGAGCGCGCCAGCCGCGTCATCGGGCTCGACGTGCCCGAGGACGAGCAGCGCGGCCTCCTGACCCGTCTCGGCTTCGAGGTCGCGGACGACCTGCGCGTGACCGTGCCGACGTGGCGCGCCCGCGACGTCACGCGCGAGATCGACCTCGCCGAGGAGGTCGCCCGCGCGGTGCTCGACCGCGTCCCGCGCACGATGCCGCTTCGCCGCGCCGTCGCCGGGCACCTGACGTCGCTGCAGCGATTCCGCCGGACGGTCGAGGACGTCCTCGTCGGCGCGGGGTTCTCCGAGGCCTACACCTGGAGCCTCACGGCGAGCGATCCGAACCCCGAGGCGCTTCGTCTGCCGGAGGCGATGAGCAGCGAGCATGCCGTCCTTCGGACGACCCTTCTCCACGGGCTCGTCGAGGCGGCGCGGGTCAACGTGGACGCCGGCAACGACGGGATCCGGCTGTTCGAGGTCGCGCGCGTCTACCTGCCGACGGGCGAGCAGCTCCCGGAGGAGCGCTGGCGCGTCGGCGGGATCGCCGAGGGCGGGTTCGAACCCGCCCGGGCTGCGCTCGAGGCGCTCTACGACGCGATCCATGTCCCGCTCGAGCTCCGCCGGACGTCGCTCGATCACCTCCATCCGGGCAAGGCGGCGGAGACCGACGCCGGCTGGCTCGGCGAGCTGCACCCGACGCTCCTCGACGGGAGCTGGGGCGCGTTCGAGCTCGACCTCGACGCCCTGATGGCGCCCCTCCCGGAGCGAATCCTCTACGACGACGTCATCACCTACCCCGCGAATCGGCAGGACATCGCCGTCGCGGTCGGCGAGGACGTCGAGGTGGCCGCGCTCGTCGCCGCCGCGCACGAGGCTGCCGGGCCGGAGCTTCGCGACGTGCGCCCCTTCGACGTCTACCGAGGCGAGCAGGTCGGCGACGCTCGGAAGTCGGTCGCGCTGCACCTCGTGTTCCAGTCGGCGGAGCGGACGCTCAGCGACGACGAGGTCTCGGTGCTCCGGGACCGGATCGTCTCCACGCTCGGCGAGCGATTCGACGCGGAGCTGCGCTCGTGAAATCCGATCCCGACCGTCGTGCGTAGAGAACGGTCATGAGGCGGGTCCTTTTCCTGGGAATCGCGCTGCTCGGGGCGGCCGTGGTCGCCGGCGTCGCGATCGCTGCGACCGCGGAGACGAAGCTCTCCGGGTCGGTCGGCCCCGGGTTCTCGATTACGCTTCGCGACGCCCAGGGCAACGCTGTGACGCGCGTCGAGCCGGGCGATTTCGAGATCGAGGTCGACGACAAGTCCGAAGAGCACAACTTCCACCTGCTCGGGCCCGGCGGCATCGACGTCAGCACCGCCGTCCCGTTCGTCGGCAAGCAGACCTTCAGAGTGAACCTCGTCGACGGGCGATACACCTTCCAGTGCGACCCGCACGCGGCCCAGATGAACGGCGCCTTCAACGTCGGCACCGGGTCCGAGCCGCCGCCGCCCCCGGTCACCCAGCCGCCGACCGCGAAGCCGTCCGCGCCTGTCGGCGCGCGCCTCGCGCTCACCGTCGGCCCGAGCGCCACGATCTCGCTCAAGACGCTCGCCGGGAAGAAGGTCACCCTGCTCCGGCCGGGCGCGTACAGCTTCGTCGTGCGCGACCGGTCGGCGAGCCACAACGCACGGCTGCGCGGCGCGGGCGCGGCGAAGTCGACCGGCGTCGGCTTCGTCGGAACGCGGACGTGGCGCGTGGTCCTGCGAAACGGCACGCTCGTCGTCCAGTGCGACCCGCACAAGACGGCGATGCGGCAGTCGATCAAGGTCGCCTAGTCGCGACCTCGGCTAGAGGACCTTCCCTCCGACGTACCAGACGGCGCCCTGCGTGCCGACGTTGTCCGTGTCCGAGATCAGGCGGAGCACCTCGACGCGACCGAGGATGCCCTCGCCGTCCAGCCTCACGAAGCACCGGCGTGCCATCACGGGCGACACGCCGTACCCGGCGCGGCGGGCGCACCGGAAGGTGAAGCCGACCCGTTCGTGGTCGCGCGTCGGGTTGATCGGGGCGGTCAGAAGCGCGGCGCGGGCCAGCAGCGCGCTCGAGTCGAGGTCGAGGGCGCAGAGGAGGTCGCTCCAGTCGTCCGGCAGCTCCCCG
>DATAET010000231.1:0-2046 GCA_036257855.1 Gaiellaceae bacterium
TCGCCGCGTCGGGCAAGGATGCGATGGCGATGGGGATTCCCTTCACCGTCCACTTCGCGTCCGTCGAGTGACGGAGCCGACGCACCCGCGCCCGGTCGACCCGGCGGAGCTCGGCTTCGAGACGATCGTCTACGAGAAGGCGCCACCGCGCGCGACGATCCGACTGAACCGGCCGGACGTCCTCAACGCTTTCGACTTCAGGATGCTCCGGGAGATCGCGCGTGCCTGCGAGGACTCGTCGTGGGACGACGACGTGCGCGTCGTCGTCGTCACGGGCACGGGCCGCGCGTTCTGCGTCGGCGCCGACCTTCGCTCGTGGGGGGAGGAGCTCCTCGGCAACTCGAGCGAGTACTGGAAGTGGTTCGGAGCCTTCAAGGACATGCACGACCGGCTTCGCGAGATCGGAAAGCCGACGATCGCGCGCGTCAACGGAATGGCTGTGGGGGGCGGGAACGAGCTCCAGATGGCGTGCGATCTCGCGGTCATGGTCGACACCGGGTTCATCCGGCATGTCGGCCTCCAGCACGGCTCTGTGCCGGCCGGGGGCGCGACGCAGTGGCTCCAGCTCATGGTCGGCGATCGCCGCGCGCGCGAGATCGTGTTCCTCTGCGACGAGGTCCCCGCCGCGCAGGCCGAGGAGTGGGGGCTCGTCAACCGCGTGGTCCCGGAAGAGGAGCTCGACCGTGCCGTCGACGAGTGGGTCGAGAAGCTCGCCACGAGGCTTCCGCAGACGACGCGCTATGCGAAGCAACAGCTGAACGTCTGGCGCGACCTCGCCTGGCATCAGACCGTCGGGCACGCGCGCGACTGGCTGGCGATGTCGATGCTCGGGGACGAGGCGCAGGGAGCCGTGCGCGCCTTCCTCGAGCGAGGCAGGAAGGAGTAAGCGATGTCCGATGTCGTCCTGACGTCCCGTGACGGCGCCGTCCTCACCGTCACGCTCAACCGGCCGGACGTCTATAACGCGATCAATCGGCCGATGCACGACGCGCTCGCGGCCGCGCTCCGCGAGGCGGTCGATCCCGCAGTGCGAGCCGTCGTCCTCACCGGAGCGGGGCGGGGGTTCTGCGCGGGCCAGGACCTGCGGGAGTTCCAGGAGCTTCCCGGCGGCGTCCGCGAGGCGCTCGAGCAGACCTACCACCCGAACATCCGCGCGCTGCGCGCGCTCGAGAAGCCTGTCGTCGCCGCGATCAACGGCGCGTGCGCCGGCGCGGGCCTCTCGCTCGCGTTTGCATGCGACGTGCGGATCGCGTCGTCGGAGGCCACGTTCGTCCCCGGCTTCATCGGCATCGGGCTCGTGCCCGATGCGGGGAGCACGTGGTTCCTGCACCGCCAGCTCGGGTTCGCCCGCGCCTTCGAGTGGATGGTCTCGAACAGGCGGCTCAGCGCGGCCGAGGCGCTTGCTTGGGGGCTCGTCTCCGACGACGTCCCGGCCGAACGCTTCGCGAAGCGGGTCGAGGAGCTCGCCGAGTGGTATGCGGCGCTCCCGACGCGGGCGGTGGCGATGACGAAGCGGCTCTTCGAGCACGCCTACGCCGCGTCGCTCGACGAGCAGCTCGCGCTCGAGGCGGAGCTCCAGCAGGCGGCGACGGAGACCGAGGACTTCGGTGAGGGTGTGCAGGCGTTCCTCGAGAAGCGGCTCGCGTCGTTCTCGGGTCGGTAGGGCGTGGAGATCCGGGCCGTCGACTACCACACTGCGGGCGAGCCGTTCAGGATCGTGACCGGCGGTGTCGAGTCGCCGCGGGGGGCCACGATCCTCGACAAGCGGCGGGACGCGCTCGAGCGGCTCGACCACGTGCGCCGTCTCCTCGTGAACGAGCCGCGCGGGCACGCCGACATGTACGGGTGCTTCGTCGTCGAGCCGAACGACGGCGGAGCCGATCTCGGCGTCGTCTTCTTCCACAACGCCGGGTACTCGACCGCGTGCGGTCACGGCACGATCGCGCTCGTGACCTGGGCGCTCGACGCGGGTCTCGTCGAGCGGGAGGAGGGCGAGACGCACGTCGTCGTCGACGTGCCGTCCGGCCGGCTCGAGACGTGGGCGCA
>DATAET010000232.1:0-15737 GCA_036257855.1 Gaiellaceae bacterium
GGCCACGCGCGAGCCCGCCCTCGCCTGCGACCAGAGACGCACGAGGACGATGGGGGCGACGGCAATGGGGACGACCGCGAGGTAGAGCTCGAGGTCGGCGAGGTGGTACGCGCTCCACTTCACGATGTCGAGCGGGTCGTAGCCCCGGAACAGCACCTCGTAGGCGCCGACCGCGTCGAGTGGCGACGCGCCGGTGACGAGCGGCCGGACGACGAGCGCGAGCACGCCGAGCACGACCGCCCCGAGCGTCGGCCACAAACGGCGCAGCGCGGCCCGAAGGTGAGGGCGGCGGGGAACCACGATCCATACGGCGACGAGGGCCAGTACATAGGCGGCGAAGAGGACGGCGAACTGAGCACGTGTCGCGTACGCCAGCGCGACCGCCGCGAGGACGCCGAGCTGACGGGCGGTCGAGGGTCGCTCGAGCGCGAGCACGATCGCCCAGAGGGCGATCGAGTACGTGAGGTAGGACGCGCTCTCGGTCATCACGAGGCCGACGTACATCGAGGACGGGATGGCGATGGAGAAAGCGGCGACGCCGACGCTCCACCACGGACGAAGCAGGCGTCGTGCGACGAGGTAGAGCGGAAACGCCGCGAGGGCGAAGAGCAGTGCGTTCGCGACCTTGTAGAGGGGATAGGCCGTCTCGCGATCGCCCGCTGCGGCGAGGATCGGCGCGAGGATCGCCGGGTACAGGGGCCCGAGCTCGTAACGCTCCCCGCGCAGCCGAAGCCCTTCGCCCTCCCCGAGCGAGGCCGCGGCGCCTGCGTAGATGTGCTCGTCGGGGTGCACCCGAGGGGTCGAGACGAGCTGAGCGGCTCCCGCGTACAGGAGCGCGACGCCGAACGCGATCGCGACGAGCGTGAGCAGCGGTCGGCGATCGGAGCTCATGCGGCCGCCGATGCTAGCCGTGCGCCGGGACAGGCCGTTCGACGCGAGCGCTAAGGTCAGGCGCTGGATGGCTTCACGTCGCGCACTCGTCATCGGGATCGCCGGTCAGGACGGCTCGCTCCTCGCCGAGCTCCTGCTCGCAGAGGGCTACGAGGTCTTCGGCGTCGTCCGCCAGCCCATCTCGACACAATTCCCGAACCTCGTCGAGATTCGGGACGAGCTCGAGCTCTCCCAGGCGGACGTCCTCGACGAGCTCTCGCTCGTCGACGTGCTCACCGCCTCGCGTCCGGACGAGGTCTACAACCTCGCGGCGCCGTCGTTCGTGCCGATGTCGTGGAGGCAGCCGGTGCTCACGGCCGAGTTTGCGGCCGTCGGCTGTACCGCGCTCCTCGAGGCGATCAGGCGCGTCGACTCGGACATCCGCTTCTACCAGGCCTCGTCGAGCGAGATCTTCGGAGAGCCGCGTGAGGTTCCCCAGCACGAGGAGACTCCTCTCGCCCCGGTCACGCCGTACGGCGTCGCGAAGGCGTACGCGCACTTCATCACCCGCAGCTACCGGCGTCGCTACGGCCTGCACGCCTCGTCCGGGATCCTCTACAACCACGAGTCACCGCGGCGGCCGCTCGACTTCGTGACGCGGAAGGTCTCGCACGCCGCCGCGGCGATCAACCTCGGCATCGAGCGGGACGTCTCGCTCGGCGACCTCGACGCGCGGCGGGACTGGGGGTATGCCGGGGACTACGTGCGCGCGATGTGGCTGATGCTGCAGCAGCCCGAGCCGGACGACTACGTAATCGCGAGCGGGGAGAGCCACAGCGTCCGCGAGCTCGTCGACCGTGCCTTCTCGCGCGCCGGGCTCGACTGGGAGGAGCACGTCCGAATCGACGACTCGCTCGTGCGCGGGAAGGCGGAGCTGCACGACCTCGTGGGAGACCCGTCGAGGGCGCGGGAGCGGCTCGGCTGGTCCCCGACCGTCGACTTCGACGAGCTCGTGAACCTCCTCGTCGACAGCGACCTCGAGCGCCTGCGTGCGGAGCTCGAGCAGACGGGCGTCGCCGTCGAGTGACCCACGCGATCGCGGGAAGCGCCCGCCGCGTGCTCGCACCCGCCGTTCGACCGCTCCGGCGCGCGGCGGTCGGGGTGAGGACACGAGGCTGGGAGCGACATTCCCGGCTCTTCGTTGCCTTCGACGCCGAGGGCTGGGTGCTCGAGTACGAGGCGCGGCAGCTCGAGCGAACCGCGGCGAGCCTCGGCGTTCGGCTCGGCCCCGACGCGTGGGCGGGCACCGTCGCCGATCAGTCCGTGTTCCACCTGAGCCAGTTCAGGCTGCTCCTCGGCGACTTCGAGAAGCGCGGGAACCGTCTCGGCGTCTCGTACTTCCACGGCCGCCCGGGCACACCCGGGATGCCGGAGTTCGACGCGTGCTTCGCGACCCTGCGTCGTCGTCACGCGGATCTCGACCGCGTGCAGGTGACGAATCGGGCCATGGAGGAGCTCGTCCTCGAGACCGGGCTCGCCTCCGGCAAGGTGCACCGGATCCCGATCGGCATCGACATCGAAGCGTTCTCCTTACGGTCCGCGGCGGACGTGGAGGCGGCCCGCGCCGCACTCGACGTGCCGGGGTCGGCGTTCGTCGTGGGCTCTTTCCAGAAGGACGGCGTCGGCTGGGGCGACGGGCTCGAGCCCAAGCTGATCAAGGGCCCGGACGTGCTGCTCGCGGCGGTGGAGCGGCTCCGCGAGCGCGTTCCCGAGCTCCTCGTCCTGCTCACGGGCCCGGCGCGCGGGTACGTCAGAGCCGGTCTCGAGCGCCTCGGGATCCCGCATCGGCACGTGCTCCTTCCGGGCGTGGACGCCGTCGCCCAGGCGTACGATGCGATCGACGTCTGCCTCGTCACGTCGCGCGACGAAGGCGGCCCGCGCGCGGTGCTCGAGTCGATGGCGACCGGCGTGCCGCTCGTCTCGACGCGCGTCGGTCAGGCCGCCGACCTCGTCCGTGACGGCGAGAACGGGTGGCTCGTCGACGTCGGGGACGTCGACGCAGTCGTCGAGGCGGCGGCGCACGTCGCCGGGGCGACGGCAGAGGAGCTCGAGCGTGTCCGCGCCGCAGGCCGCGAGACAGCCGAGGAGAACTCGTACGTCGCGCTCTGGCCGCGCTGGGGCCAGCTCCTCACCGGGTTCGTCGAGTTGCCCGGTACGTCCGCATGACACCGTGGATCTGAGTGCTGCCCGGGCAGGCCGCTACGCGCGTGCCGCGGTGCGGTGGGCGCGCCTGCTCCTCTCCCGCGGGTCACGGCATCGCGCCGCGGGCATCCGGGTCTTCTACGGCCACGACCGCGTGCCGGAGCCGGGCGAGCCGGTCGCCGGGGGCTCGGCGAAGATCCAGCGCCTGGCGGCGCGCTTCCCGAACCGCCCCGACGACTTCTCGATCGCCTATCTCGGATCCAACTGGGTGCCGCGAGATCTGGCTCTGTTCCTCCGATACCTGCGGCGGCGGCGGATCCCACTGGTCGTCAACCAGGACGGGGTCGGGTATCCGGGCTGGGCCGGAGCCGACACGGAAACGGTCAACGGGCCGCTGCGAGCGCTCCTGGGTGCGGCCGACCACGTCCTGTACCAGAGCGAGTTCTGCAAGCGGGCAGCCGACGAATGGGTAGGCCCGTGCGCGGGCTCGTGGGAGATCCTCTACAACGCCGTCGACGTCTCCCGCTTCATGCCCGTGGAGCAACCCGCCCCCGACGGACCCGTCCTCTTGCTCGGCGGCGACCAGACGCAGGCGTACCGGCTCGAGCTCGCGCTCGAGACGCTCGCCGCGCTCGTCCCGACGCAGCCCGACGCGCGGCTCCTCGTCACCGGTCGCGTCGTCGGGCCCATCGAGCCGGCGGTGGCTCGCCTAAGGCTCGAGGGCCGCGTGCACGCGCTCGGGCGCTACTCGCAGGCGGACGCGCCGGCGATCTTCCGTCGCGCGCACCTGCTGCTGCACACGAAGGTGAACGACCCCTGCCCGAGCGTCGTCATCGAGGCGATGGCGACGGGGCTCCCTGTCGTCTACGCCCGAAGCGGGGGAGTGCCCGAGCTCGTGGGCGACGACGCGGGCGTGGGCGTTCCTCATCCGGACGGGTTCGAGCGGGACGAGCCGCCCGGCGCGGAAGCGTTTGCGGACGCGGTGTCGCGCGTCCTCGGGAACCTACGGGACTATGGGGCCGCGGCCCGCGCCCGGGCCGTCGAGCAGTTCTCGCTCGAGCCCTGGCTCGACCGTCACGCCGAGCTGTTCGAGCGCCTCGCACCCCGGTAGCCGCGGATCCGGCCACGCAGCGTGGCGGCGTAGTAGCGCGCTCGCGCGAAGTCGAGGCGCGCGAGGGCGAGCGCCGCGCCGCCGACGGGTCGTGCGAGCATGCGACCCACCGTGCGAGGGGGATAACGGTGCTTGCGCAGGAGATAGCCGACGCTGGCGCCGTCGCGGAGGCCGATGGCGGCATCGTCCTCGCGCACGTCGTGGAGGACGACGACCGTCGGGTCGTACGCGATCCGGGCTCCGGCTGCGACTGCGCGGATGAGGTAGTCGGTCTCCTCACCGGACGACCACGGCTCGCCGGATCCGAGCCCCAGACGATCGTCGAAGCCTCCGACGCGTTCGACGAGCTCGCGCCGCAGGAACATCGTGGCGGCGTTGGCGCGATTCCAGAGGTTGTCGGCTGTGAGAAACGCCGCGTCGCGCTTCCACGAGACAGAGGAGCGTCCCTCGTCGTCCTCGGCGCGGGCGGCCAGCCCGTCGAGCAGAGGATCGGCCGCGAAGCGCTCGGCGAGCAACCGGAGGAGACCAGGGGGATAGACGCAGTCGTCGTCCGGGAACCCGACGAGCTCCGCAGACACCTCACGCAGGCCGACGTTCCTCGCCCGCGAGAGCCCGAGCGGCGACCGGAGATGGACGAGCTCGAGGCGGCGGCCCGCCAGGAACTCCGCCACGCGCCCGTCCGCGTTCTGGTCGACGACGATCACCCGTACGCGCGGATCGTCCTGCTGCTCGAGCGAATCGAGAAGGCGCCCGAGCGGAGCCGCCCTGCCCACCGTCGCGACGACGAGGTCGAACGACGGGGGCTCGCGCGACACGGGCCGTAGGCTACGGGACGTCCGTGACCGCACCACTCGTCACCGTGGTCCTCGCCGTACACAACGGCGTGAAGTACCTCCGGAGCGCGCTCGACAGCGTGCTCGGACAGACGGTCTCGGACGTCGAGGTGCTGGTCGTCGACGACGCCTCGACCGATGCGACGCCCGAGATCCTCGGAGCGACAGCGGACCAGCGGGTCCGGGTGCTGCGCAACGACGCTCGGCTCGGGCTCGCCGCCTCGCTTAACCGCGCGCTCGACGAGGCCGGCGGGACGTACGTGGCCCGGCTCGACGCCGACGACGTCGCGCTGCCGCGGCGGCTGGAACGCGAGCTCGCGCGTATCCGGTCGTCCCCGACGGTCGGGGTGGTGGGCTCGGCGGTGCTCGAGGTCGACGAGAGCGGTCGCGTCGGCCGGGCCCACGAGATGCCCGGCCGGCCGGCCGAGGTCCGGTGGAGCGCGCTCTTCAGCTCGCCCTTCTACCACCCGACGGTCCTCGTTTCGCGCGACGCGCTCGAACGGCATTCGCTGCGCTACGACGAGGGCTTCGAGGAGAGCGAGGACTACGACCTGTGGTCGCGGCTCCTCGAGGTCGTGAACGGGGCGAACGTGCCCGACCCGCTCGTGCTCTACCGCGTCCATCCCGAGCAGGCCTCGCAGCGTCACCGCGAGCTCCAGCGCGACTTCCAGTTCCGAGTCGCCCGCAGGGCGATCGGCCTCGTTGCACCCGGCCTCCCGGCCGAGGAGGTCGACCGCGCATGGCGCGTCGGTGCGGCGGAGCCCATCGAGGCGGACGAGCTGGAGAGCTCGGCCGAGGCGTACCTCGAGCTGCTGGACGCGTTCGAGACGCGCTGGGGGCGTGCAGCCCGTTCCCTCGCCGCGCACGACCTCGCGCGCCTCGGCGCCCGCGCCGAGGGTGCCGATCGAGCGCGGCTCGTGGCACGCGCGCTCCGGCTCGATCCAGGTCTTCCGTCCCGCGTGCTCGACCGGCGGCGCCGGCGTCGGCAGACCGTGCGTGTCCGCCGGGAGGCGGAGGCTTGGCTCCGGAGGCTCGCCGGCGGAGAGGCCTCCGCGCCGATTCGCGTCGCGGCCGTCTTCCCGGAACCGACGCCCTATCGGTCGCCGCTCCTCGATCGCATAGCCCAGTTGCCGGAGATCGACCTGACGGTCGTCTACGCGGCGAGGACCGTCGCCGGGCGCACGTGGCGCGTCGAGCCGACCCACCGCGCGGTCTATCTCCGAGGGCTGCGCGTCCCCGGTGCCGAACGGATCGTCCGCCACGACTACCCGATCACGCCCGGCGTCGTGGGCGCCCTCATGGAGGCTCGCCCCGACGTTGTCGTCGTCTCGGGCTGGAGCACCTTCGCGGCCCAGGCCGCGATCACCTGGTGCGGACTCCGGGACGTCCCGTACGTCCTCGTCGTCGAGAGCCACGACGAGGGACCACGGCCGGGCTGGCGACGCACGGTGAAGGGGGCGGTCGTCCCGCCCGTCGTCCAGCGCGCGGCGGGCATCCTCGTGACGGGGACGCTCGCCCGCCACTCGATGCTCGACCGTGGGGCGGCTCCGGAGCGGGTGCACCTCTTCGCGAACACCGTCGACGTCGAGGACTTCGCCATGCGCACGGAGTGGCTCGGAGCCCGTCGTCCGGAGCTCCGGCGCGAGCTCGGCGCCTATGAGCAGGACGTCCTGGTCCTGTGCGTCGCGCGGCTCGGGCCCGAGAAGGGCCTCGACGTCCTCGTGCGGGCCGTCGCGGCCGCGGACGACCCCAACCTCCTCCTCGCCCTCGCCGGGGAAGGGCCCGTGCGGCGGGATGTCGTACAGCTGGCGGGCGAGCTCGGCGTCCGGCTCCAGCTGCTCGGAGACGTCGACTGGGATCGCATCGTCGAGCTCTACGTCGCCGCCGACGTCTTCGCGTTGCTCTCCGAGCGCGAGACCTGGGCGGTCGTCGTCAACGAGGCCGCGGCGTGCGGTCTCCCGCTCGTCCTGTCGGACCGGGTCGGGGCCGCGCACGACCTCCTGCGGGACGGCGAGAACGGCACGCTCGTCCCGTCGGGTGACGTCGAGGTCGCCGCGCGCGCGTTCCGTGAGCTCGCCGCCGATCCCGACCTGCGCCACGCGCAGGGTGAGCGCTCCCGCGAGCTGGCACGAGACTGGGGCTACGGTCCCAGCGTGGATGGCTTCCTCGAGGCGGTACGCGAGGCCGTCGCCGGTCGGTCGCAGTAGCCTGATCCTCGTGACCGACGCCGGCGAGCGCGCGAGGATCCTCGTCCTGAACCAGTACTACTGGCCGGGCGTCGAGGCGACCGCGCACCTCCTCACCGAGCTCTGCGAGGCGCTCGCGGAGGACTACGACGTCGAGGTTCTGACCGGTGTCCTTCACGGGCACGAGGACGACCCACGCTTCGCCGAGCACAACGGCGTGCGGATCACGCGCGTCGCCTCGACCTCGTACGAACGCTCCGAGCTCGGGAGACGGGCCGTGAACTACTTCTCGTACCTCGGGCTCGCGCTCCGGCATGCCTTGAGCGGGCCCGCACCGGACCTCGTGCTGTGCATGACCGACCCGCCGATCATCGGCGATCTGGGAGTCCTCGTCGGCAAGCGGGTTGGCGCCCCTGTGCTCGTCATCAGCCAGGACGTCTTCCCTGAGATCGCGACCGAGCTCGACCGGCTGCGGAATCCGGCCGTGATCGGCGTGCTCCGGATGCTCGTCGGCGCGTACCTCAGGCGTGCGGACCGGATCGTCGCGATCGGGGAGACGATGCGGCAGCGGCTCGAGGAGAAGGGCGCCCCGCCGGAGCGTCTGCGCGTCATCCCGAACTGGGTGGACACGCGCGAGATCACGCCACAGCCGCGCGACAACCCGTGGGCGGAGCAGCACCGGCTCGTGGGGCCCTTCGTCGTCATGCACTCGGGCAACGTCGGGCACGCGCAGGACCTCGACAGCCTCGTCCGCGCGGCGACGTTCCTCCGCGATCGCGACGATCTGCGAATCGTCATCGCTGGCTTCGGGGCGCGGCACGGGGAGATGGTCGAGCTCACCCAACGGCTCGAGGTCGAGGAGACCGTGCGCTTCCTCCCGTACCAGAAGCGCGAGCGCCTTCCGCTCTCGCTCTCGAGCGCCGACATCCACGTCGTCGGGCTTGCGAGGGGGCTCGCCGGGTACGTGGTCCCGAGCCGGCTGTACGGGATCCTCTCGGCCGGCCGCCCGGTGATCGTCGCCGCCGACGACACGAGCGAGACCGCCCGGCTCGTCCGCGAGATCGGCAGCGGCGTCGTCATCCCTCCAGCGCGTCCCGACCTCCTCGCGCGCACCATCCGTGAGGCAGCCGACGGCGCGTTCGACCTGGCGGAAATGGGCCGGCGCGGGCGTGCCTACGTGGAGGAGGAGGCGGACCGGATCGTCGCGATGGAGCGCTATCGCGCGCTCGTCAGGGAGCTGCTCGCGGCGTGATCGGCCGGGCGACGTTCTGGGGCTCGCTCGGCGCCCTCGTGTGGACGCACGCGGGCTATCCGCTGGCCATGGGCGCCCTCGCGAGGCTGCGCCCGCGGCCCGTCCGCAAGCGTGACGGCACTCCGTCGGTCGCACTCGTGATCTCCGCGCACGACGAGGAGGCGGTGATCCGCAGTCGCATCGACAACGCGCTCGCGCTCGACTATCCGGAGGACGGGCTCGAGGTCGTCGTCGCGTCGGACGGGTCCACCGACCTCACCGACGCGATCGTCGGCGAGCTCGCGGCCGGGAACCCGCGCGTGCGTCTCCTCCAGTGCCCGCGGGAGGGGAAGGTCGCGGCGCAGCATCGTGCGGTGCGGGCGACGTCGAGCGACGTTCTCGCGTTCACGGATGCGAACAGCAGCTGGAGGCCCGACGCTCTGCGTGCGCTCGTCCGCAACCTCGCGGACGAGGAGGTCGGCTACGTCTGCGGCCAGCTCCGGCTCGAGAGCCCGGACGGCGCGAACATGGAGGGCGTCTACTGGCGCTACGAGACCTGGGTGCGCGAGCAGGAGTCGACGGCCAGCTCGATCACGGCAGGGAACGGCGCGATCTACGCCGTGTCGCGCGAGGCGTACGTCGAGGACGACTCGAAGTTCGGTCACGACTTCGGGTTCCCGTACCTCATGGAGCAGAAGGGGCGTCGCGCCGTCTACGAGCCCGCGGCCATCGCGGTCGAGAAGCCGGCCGCCGAGCCGGAGGACGAGTACGGCCGCAAGGTACGGACGATCGCCCGCGCGCTCGGCCACATCCTCAGCGGCCGCGCGTTCAGGCCCACGCGACCCCTCTATCTCGTCCAGCTCGTCTCACACCGCGTCCTGCGCTACTCGACCGGGATCCTCCACCTGGGTCTGCTCGTGTCGAATGTCGCACTGCTCGCGCGCGCGCCGTTCTACCGGCGCTTTCTCGTCCTCCAGCTCGCCGGCCTCGGACTTGCCGGCGCGGGAAAGGCGCGGCTGCCGATTCCCGGCGCGCGGCTCGCGTACTACTACTACGTGGTGACGAAGGCGACCGTGGCTGCACTCGTCCGGTATCTCCGCTCCGGGACGCCGCAGACCTGGGAGAAGGCCAAAGGCACACGGTGAATCGCGCCATGGACATCGCGATTGCCGGCGTGGGTCTGGTGCTCGCGAGCCCGCTCCTCGCCGCGGCCGCGCTCGCCACGAAGCTCGAGGATCGAGGTCACGTCCTCTACCGCCAGACCCGCGTCGGGAAAGACGGCGTCGACTTCGACGTGCTCAAGCTCCGCACGATGGTGGTGGGGGCCGAGCGGATGGGCTCGGGCTACGCGGTCGACAGGGGCGACCGGAGGATCACGCGAACGGGCCGCATCCTCCGACGGACGTCGATCGACGAGCTGCCGCAGCTCTGGAACGTCCTGCGTGGCGACATGAGCATCGTCGGCCCCCGCCCGACCTTGCGCTACCAGGTCGAGCAGTACGACGAGCACCAGCGGCACCGACTCGACATCCGGCCCGGGCTGACGGGCTGGGCACAGGTCCACGGCCGCGCCTCGCTTCCGTGGGCGGAGCGCATCGAGCTCGACGTCTGGTACGTGGAGAACCGCTCGCCGCGTATCGACCTCGAGATCATGCTTCGAACGCCGCTCGCGCTCTTCCGCGGGACGTACCGCGGGGCGACCGGCGGCTGGCGGGAGAAGGCCTAGGCCAGTCCTTTCGTGCCGAGGAGCGATTGGTACAGGCGGTCGACGTCGTCGACGAGGCGCTCGACCGCGTAGCGCTCACGGACGCGTGCGCTACCCGCCTCCCCGAGGCGGGCGCGGAGCCCGGGGTCGCGACCGAGCGTCGCCAGCCGCTCCGCGGCGGTCCCGGTGTCGCCGGGCTCCACGAGGTAGCCGTCGACGCCGTCCCGTACGACGTCGGGGATTCCGCCGACGCGTGTCGCGACCACCGGTGTTCCGGACGCGAGCGCCTCGATCGCGCTTACCGGCGTGCCCTCGTTGACGGAGGGGAGGAGAAAAGCGTCGAACAGGCGGTAGTAGCCGGAGACGTCCGTCTGGTACCCGACGAAGTAAGTGGACCGTGCGATCCCGAGGTCGTGGGCGAGCTGCTCGAGCCGCTCGCGGTCGGGGCCGTCGCCGACCATGCACAGGACCGCGTCCACGCCGCGTTCCCGGGTCGCGCGAACGATCTCCAGCACCGCTCCCGTGTCCTTCACGCCGGTCATGCGTCCGACCCAACCGACGACGAAGGCGTCTGGAGCGATGCCGTACAGGCGCCGGTAGTCGAGCCCGGCCGTCTCGTCGCCGAGCCGCTCGTCGAGCGCGATCCCGAGCCGGATGATGGTGAACTTCTCGCTCGGCGCGATGCCGTGCTCGACGAGCTCGTCCCGCACCTCGGGGCTGACCGCGATGAGGACGTCCGACTGCCGCGCGAGCGTGCGCTCCACCTGGCGGAAGAAGGCCGTGCGCTTCGGCCCGAAGTATCCCTTCAGGACGTGCCCGTGGAACGTGTGGACGATGATGGGCGGGCGGGCGTTGCCGGAGACGAGTGCAGCCGCGCGGGCGAGCGCTCCGGCCTTGGCCGTGTGCGTGTGGAGGATGTGGGGCCGCTCCGCACGGATGATCGAGGTCAGGCGACGGATCGACTTCGCGTCGTGCACGAGCGCGACCTCGCGCTGGATCTCCGGCACGTCGACGACGGCCACGCCGAGGCGCTCCGCGACGAACGCCATCGAGTCCTCCCCGCGGGCGAGCGATCCGGCAACCAGCGTCGTGTGGTAGCCGCGTGTCTCGAGCCCGGCGGCGAGGCTCGCGACGTGGATCGCCGGCCCTCCCATGTTCAGGCGTGCGATCACGCGCAGGATGCGGATGGGCCCCGCCACGGCGCTGACCATAGCGGCGTCGTCGCGGAGCCTCCGAGTACCCTCTTGCGTCGTGGTCGTCCTCTTCACCTCGGTGGGCCAGCGGGTCGACATCGTGCTCGCGTTCCGCGCCGCAGGAGCCGTCGCACTCGGCGTCGACGCCGATCCACTCGCCCCGGCTCTCTACCACTGCGACGAGCGCATCGTTGTGCCGCGGATCGAGGACCCCTCATACGTGCCGACGCTTGCCGAGCTCGTGCGGGAGCACGGCGTAGGGCTCGTCGTGCCTCTGAACGACCTCGACTTCCCCGTCCTGGCGCGCGAACGGGCGCAGCTCGCGCCGGCCCTCGTGCTCCTGCCCGACGCCGATGTCTCCGCGCGCATGTCGGACAAGCTTGGCGCACATCGCTTCTTCGTCGAGAACGGGATTCCGTCGCCGCGGAGCTGGGCGCCCGAGGAGGTGCCTGCGGATGCGCGCTACCCCGTACTCGTCAAGGCGCGGGCGGGATTCGGGTCGCGCAACATCTACCGCGCCGCGGACCAGGACGAGCTCGCGTTCTTCCTCGCGTACACGCGCGTCCCGTCGTTCGTGCAGGAGGCGTGCACCGGCGAGGAGTTCTCGATCGACGTGTTCAGCGACATGGACGGCCGCTGCCTGAACGCCATCCCGCGGACGATGCTCCTGTCGAAGGGCGGGGAGTCGATCAAGGGCGTCTCGATCAAGGACGGCGAGCTCATCGAGCACGGGGCGCGCGTCGCGGAGACGGTCGGCATCAAAGGGCCCGCCAACGTGCAGTGCTTCCGGGAGCCGGACGGGTCGCTCCCGATCACGGACGTCAACACCCGCTTCGGCGGAGGGTTCCCCGTTCCGCTCGCAGCGGGAGGCCGGTATCCGGAGCTCGCGCTCGCGCTCGCGCGCGGTGAGCGGCCCGAGCCGCGGCTCGGCGACTTCGTCGAGGGCGTCGCCATGACGCGGTACTTCTCGGAGGTCTGTCTCGAGCCCGACGGGAACGGAGGGTTCCGGCCGATCCTGCCGCGTCGGCCGTAGCATTCCCGGGCCATGCGCTACCTCGTCACCGGCGCCGCGGGCTTCGTCGGCTCGCACCTCCTCCGTGCGCTCCTCGAGCGGGGCGACGACGCCGTCGGCTGGGATGCGTTCACCGACTACTACGACCCCGCGCTGAAGGAGGACAACGCCCGCGGACTTCCGGTCGCGCGTGTTGACCTCGTGGACGACGAGCTCGAGCTCGACGGCTTCGACGGCGTCTATCACCTCGCCGGTCAGCCGGGCGTCGCGAGCTTCGGCAGCGTCTTTCCCCGCTACGTCCGGCAGAACGTCCTCGCGAGCCAACGGCTGTTCGAGGCAGCGGCTGCGACGCGTGTCCGAGTTGTCTTCGCCTCCTCGTCCTCCATCTACGGGGACGCGGCGGCATATCCCACGCCGGAGGACACGATTCCGCGCCCGCTCGCGCCCTACGGCATCACGAAGCTCGCGTGCGAGCACCTCGCTCACGCGTACGGCTCCGAGTTCGGCCTCGACGTGGTCACCGTCCGCTACTTCACGATCTACGGGCCAGGCCAGCGGCCGGACATGGCGTTCACGAAGATGGTGTCGTGCCTCGCCGAAGCGACACCGTTCGAGCTGTTCGGCGACGGCAAACAGTCCCGCAGCTTCACGTACGTCGCCGACGCCGTCGAGGCCACCCTCGCCGCGATGGAGCGCGGGAGCACCGGGTCGACGTTCAACGTCGGGGGCGGCACGGAGGTCTCGATGCTCGAGGCGATCGAGACACTGGGGAAGATCGCCGGCCGCCGGCTCGAGGTCGTTCGCTTCCCCCGGCGGGAGGGCGACGCGGCCAGAACGGCTGCGGACACGACGCGGGTCCGCGCGGAACTCGGCTGGGCGCCGGTCACGCCGTTCGAAACCGGCCTCGCGGCTCAGTGGCGTTGGGCCGCTGATAGGGTCGCGAGCCGATGAGTGCCCGTCAGCCGGCTCCCGAGCTCGAGGACGAGCAGGAAGTCGACCTCTCCTCCGCCTGGCAGCGGCTGAAAGTGCGCTGGTGGCTCCCGGTCGGCGGCCTCGCGGTCGGGGCGGTGGTCGGGATCGCCCTCGCCGTTTCGGGAGGGTCGGTCTGGCGCGCGCAGACGATCGTCTACCTCGGGCAACCGTTCGCGCCGCTCGGCGGAGGGCAGATCCAGAGCCTCGCGACGAACCCGCGAACGGTGGGCGAGATCATTCGCTCGGAATCCGCCCTCAAGGCCGCATCGAAGGTCAGCGGCATCCCGGTCTCCAAGCTGCGCTCGTCCATCTCGACGAAGGAGTTGACCGCGGCCGGGCAGATCCGCGGGATCAACCCGCTGATCGAGATCACGGTGAAGGGCTCGGGCGGGCGGCGCAAGGTCGAGACGGCGGCCGAGGCGCTCTCCGAGCGGGTCGTCGCGCGCGTCTCGAGCTACGTCACCGCGAAGGTCGAGCTGCTCGACAACCAGGTCGAGGTGTCGAAGGCGCAGCTCGCGGCGGTCGAGGCCCGGATCAAGCAGGCACAGGACCAGCAGGACACGCTCGCGGGCAATCAATCGCTCGCGCCCGTCGAGAAGCTCCTCCTGAGCCAGAATCTCAACGCCGTCATCACGACCGCGGACGCACGACGCTCCACCCTCCAAGAGGACCTCTCGGACGCGCAGCAGCTGCTCAACCTTGCCCAGAACGTCGAGAAGAGCCGCGTCGTCGAGCCGGCTGCCGCGAGCAAGTCGACGGCGCGCTCGGGGCGCACGTCGCTGCTCGTCGGGGCGCTCATCGGCCTTCTCCTGGGAGCCATTGCGGCGCTCGTGGCCGATCCGATCGCCGCTCGGCGGCACGGGACGGCGCCGCCCTCGCCCTCCGCCTGATGCTCGACGGCAAGCGGGTCGCGGTCGTCGTCCCCGCGTTCGACGAGGAGCAGCTCGTCGGGGAGACGGTCCGCGGGATCCCGGAGTTCGTCGACCGGATCTTCATCGTCGACGACGCGTCGCGGGACGGTACGTCGGCCGAGGCGGAGGGGGTTGGCGATGCGCGGGTCGAGATCCTGCGGCACGAGCAAAATGCTGGCGTCGGCGCCGCGATCGCGACCGGCTATCGACGCGCGCTGGACGAGGAGATCGACGTCACGTGCGTCATGGCCGCCGACAACCAGATGGACCCCGCGGAGCTGCGAGCGCTCGCTGAGCCCGTCGCCCGGGGCGACGTCGAGTACGCCAAGGCGAACCGTCTCGTGTCCGGCGAGGCCTGGAAGGTCATCCCGCACACGCGCTACCTCGGGAACGCGGTCCTCTCGCTCCTCACGAAGATCGCGTCAGGGTACTGGCACGTCGCGGACTCGCAGGCGGGTTACACGGCACTCTCGCTCGCCGCCATTCGCCGCCTCGACCTCGACGCCCTCTACCCGCGCTATGGCTTCCCGAACGACGTGCTCGTGCACCTGAACGTACAGAACGCGCGTGTCCGCGACGTCCCCTCGCGTCCGATCTACGACGTCGGGGAGCGTTCGGGCATCCGGCTGCGCTCCGTGGTGCCCCGCATCTCCTGGCTCCTCTTCAAGCGCTTCTGGTGGCGCATGGGCCAGAAGTACGTCATCCGCGACTTCCACCCGCTCGTGTTCTTCTACGTCTTCGGCGTGCTGATGCTCGGGCTCGGCATCGTACTGGGGCTCGTCGAGCTCGTCCTCCGGATCGCCGGGAACGCGATCACGACGCCGACGATCGTCCTCGTCGCGGTGCTCCTCATCGCGGGCCTGCAGATGACCCTCTTCGCTATGTGGTTCGACATGGAGGCGAACAAGGATCTGCGCTGACCAGGATGATTCCGTAAGGAGCCCGAGAACGGCTACGAGGATGCAAAACGGATCGAGTCGACCAGTCGCCCGGCGATCGGCAGGAAGGCCTCGTAGGACTTCACGGGTGCCGCGATGACGATGACCACGGTCTTGCCACCGGCACGTAGCGCAGCCATGCGAAATAGTGGTCGCGGTCGATCTTGACCTGCGGCGCTCTCGAACGACGAGCCTTGCCGCGTGCGAGGAACCGATTCCGAGCGAGAGCGCAGCACCTCCAAGCGCGCCCCGGCGAGCGCTGCGACCAGGACGTGTCCGTGCCTCCTGCCCCGCAAACACCCTCCTGGACTCCGGCTTTGCAACTTCTGGCACGCCCCCTGCAGGTCCGCCTCTGCGGCACAGGGACGTTAAGAAACCGGCTGCAAAACCCGCAAATTGCAGCCTCGTGGGTTGACCAGCCCCGTGCGGGACGGGCACGGTCGAGGGGTAACCGTCAACCAGTCGAGGAGGTATCCGAATGGCAACGACGGTCACGCACTCCATGGTCCAACAGTTCGCTTCGATGAAGCCGAACGAGTTCGGACCGACGATCGAGCCGAAGTGGCAGGTAGG
>DATAET010000233.1:0-2146 GCA_036257855.1 Gaiellaceae bacterium
TCGCGAGTACGGCGCCGGCCCCGGCTCGGCGGCGGTCCAGGTCTTCCCCACCTCCTACTCGCCGCTCCGCCTCCTCGCCGAGACGATGCGCTTCTTCGCGGAGGAGTCGTGCCAGAAGTGCACGCCGTGCCGGATCGGCAACCGGGCGATCCACCACGTCGCCGAGGAGCTCCAGCGCGGAGAGGCGCCGATGACGCGGGAGAAGGTCGACGAGTGGCTCCTCGCGATGGAGAAGACGTCGATCTGCGGTCTGGGCCAGGCGGCGCCGTTCCCGGTGCGCAACGCGATGGCGCACTGGCCGGGGCTGTTCCAGCCGCTCGCTGCGGACCCGGTGGCATGAGCGCCGACCTCGTACGGCTACTCGACGGTTTCCGGGTGACACAGACGATCTGCGCGGCCGTCGAGCTCGGCGTCCCCGATCTGCTCGCAGACGGCGCGCGGACGTCCGACGAGCTCGCGCATGCAAGCGGCGCTGATCCCTCGGCGCTCTATCGGCTGCTGCGGGCTCTGGCGAGCCTCGGCGTCCTCCACGAAGCGGACGAACGCCGCTTTTCCCTGACTCCACTCGGAGAGCCTCTCCGAAGCGACGTACCCGGCTCGCTGAGCGGCTGGGTGAGACTCACGGGGCGCGACTACTTGTGGCGCTCGTGGGGCAATTTCGCGAGCGCCGTGCGAAGCGGCGAGAACGCGTTCCGCTCGCTACACGGAACCGACGTATGGGAGTGGCGCGCCGACCACCCCGAGGAGAGCGCGATCTTCGACGAAGCGATGATGTCGCTCACAGCCCGGGCGAACGCGGCGATCCAGGCGGCCTACGACTTCGGTCGCTTCGGAACCGTCGTCGACGTGGGCGGCGGGAACGGGAAGATGCTCGCATCGATACTCGCGGCGCATCCCGCGACACGCGGGATCCTCTTCGACCAGGAGCACGTCGTGAGCGGCGCCGAGCCTGTGCTGCAGTCGGCAGGAGTGCTCGATCGCTGCGACATCGTCGCTGGGAGCTTCTTCTCCTCGGTGCCCGCCGGCGGCGACGCGTACGTCCTGAAATGGATCATCCACGACTGGGAGGACGAGGAGTCGGTCGCGATCCTCCGCACCTGCTGCGAGGCGATGCGACCCGAAGCGGTCCTCCTCGTCGTCGAGCGCGATCTCGGGCCGCCGAACGAGAACGCCGCGGCCAAACTCTCGGACCTGAACATGTTCGTGATGCCCGGAGGCCGCGAGCGCTCCCACGAGGAGTACGCCGAGCTGTTCCGCCAAGCGGGCCTTCGACACTCCTCCACCGCCCTTGCGACGAGCGGCCACGCGATCATCGAGGCCGTGACGGCCTTGACGTCCAGAAGAGTCTCGAGCGCGAGCTAGGATCGCCCTGATGGTCGAGTTCACGCTCGACGGCCGCACCGTAACGGCGCCCGAGGGCGAGCTTCTCGTCCATGCGGCCGCACGGCACGGCACGTTCATCCCCACGCTCTGCCACGACGAGAAGCTCGACCCGTACGGCGGCTGCCGGATGTGCGTCGTCCACGTCGAGGGAGCGCCGCGGCCGATGCCGGCCTGCGCCACACGCGTGACCGACGGCATGGTCGTCTCCACGAACGGGCCGATCACGAGCTTCCAGCGAACGCTGACGGAGATGCTCCTGTCGGAGCACCTGAACGCGTCGCCCGGCGGGCGGCCGAACGAGCTCCTCGACCTCGCGAACGAGCTCGGCGCGGAGGCTCCGCTGATCCTCCCGGACGCCAAGCGCACCGAGTACGACGACCGCAACCGGCTCATGGGCTACGACCCGGACGCCTGCATCCTGTGCGCCCGTTGCGTCCGCTACACGCAGGAGGTCATGCAGTGCTCCGCCCTGTCCCTGGAGGGACGAGGCGGGCAGGCGCGGGTCGTCCCGACGTGGGAGCTCTCGTGGCTCGACACGGAGTGCGAGCTCTGCGGTGGCTGCCTCTCCGTCTGCCCGACCGGTGCGATCTACGAGAAGTTCGAAGAGGCGACGTCACGCCCCGAGCGCGAGCTCGAGCAGGTGCGGACGACGTGCACGTTCTGCGGTGTCGGGTGCCAGATCGACCTCAACCTCGATCCCGAGACGAAGCACATCGTGAAGGTGACCTCGAAGAACGAGTACCTCCCGAACGAGGGCAACCTC
>DATAET010000234.1:0-2363 GCA_036257855.1 Gaiellaceae bacterium
ACGGAACGGCTTCGAGTGCACAATCCGGTCCCGGTCGCGCTGGAACTCCGTGCGCACGGCGCACGGCTCCTCCGGACGCTCACGTCCGCGAGTCCGGAGGGACCGCACCGCGAACGGCGAGAGATCCTCCTCGAGCGCGGCGATCCTCTCCTCGAACGGGGTCATCAGACGATGATCGGAACGGTCCCGCCGTCGGCGCTCCATGCCGCACCGGTCACGTAGGACGCACGCTCGGAGCAGAGGAAGACGATCACGGCGGCGATCTCGTCGGCCCGGGCGAGACGCCCCAGCGGGCGTCCCGCGCCGACCTTCGCCAGCACCTCGTCCCGGTCGCCCTGTTGGTCGGCGAGCCCTCCCTCACCGAGCCACGCGTCTGTCGCGGTCGGCCCCGGTGTGACCGCGTTGCAGCGGATCCCGTCGCCCGCGTACAGGTCCGCGACGAGCCGCGACAGCGACAGAACCGCCGCCTTCGTGACCGAGTAGTGCGGCATGCCCGTCGAGGGACGTTTACCGGCGGTCGACGACACGTTCACGATGGCGCCTCGAGCGTCACGGAGATGCGGGAGCGCGTGCCGGATCGCGCGCACGTAGCTCATGACGTTGAGCTGCCAGTACGCGTCCCACTCCTCGTCGCCTACGTCCTCGAAGCGCGCCTGGCGTGCGACTCCGACGTTGTTGACGAGGACGTCGAGGCCGCCGAGCGTCTCTGCGGCCGCGTCGACGACGCGCTCGGGCTCGCCGGCCAGCGCGAGGTCGGCCTCGACGTGCGCCTCCTCACCGGCCCGCGGCGGAGGCCGCCGTCCGCACGAGACGACGCGCCCGCCCTCCTCGGCGAGCTGCCGAACGACCGCCAGCCCTATCCCCGCGGTCGAGCCCGTGACGAGGCACTTCTTCCCGCGGAGCCCGAGGTCCATGCGCGGGCTAGGGTATCCCGCGTGCCGACGACGCTCGTCCTGGTCAGGCACGGCGAGACGGACTGGAACCGAGAGAATCGTTTCCAGGGCCACGCGGATCCACCTCTCAACGACACGGGCCGCGGTCAAGCCCGCGCGCTCGCCGACGACCTCCGCGGCGGGCATTACGCCGCTGTGTATACGAGCCCACTCCATCGCGCGTCCGAGACCGCTGTGATTCTCGCCTCCGAGCTCGGGTTCGAGCCGGTCGCAGACGAGGCGCTGAAGGAGGTCGACGTAGGCTCGTGGTCGGGTCTCACGCGAGACCAGGTCGAATCCCGATTCCCGGACGGGTACCTACGCTGGCTCGAATACGGTTACGGCTGGGACGACGGGGAGACGTACGACGAGCTCGGCGAGCGCGTCGTCTCCGGCCTCCTCGAGATCGCGGCCCGGCATCCCGACACGCACGTCCTCGCCGTCACGCACGGCGGCCCGATTCGCTCGGCGCTCGCGGCGGCAGACGGTGTCCCGTTCGAAGAAGCGCGACAGTCGATCCGCGTGATCGGCAACTGCGCGATCGTGCGAGTCGCGGCTCGGGGCGGGAAACTCGCGCGAGCCGACTGATCGCCGGGTCGAGGACGAGCGCCTAGATCTGGAAGTTGCGGTTCTTCCGCCGACGTCGACGTTCCGTGACCGCTTCGCTCGAGCGACGCGCAAGTTCCAGGAGCTCGGCAGCGAGATCCCTTTCGCCAAGCGAGCGGTGACGGAGGTGATCCACGTACTCGTCGCGCCCGACACAGAAGACCGTGTACGTGTCGACTCCGCTCTGCAGGACCTCCTCGACCACCCACCGCTGCCCCCAGAAGAAGTGCCCTTGATGGCTGTAGATACGCATCCCAGGAGTCGGGAGTCGGTCCAACCAACGGGTCTCGGTCGAGTCGGGGAACCGGAGTACGCAGTACCCGCCCGCCTTTCGATGCTTTGACGGCAGAAGCCATCTCGGAAGCCGCAGCACTCGGTGAGAACCTCCCTCGATCGAGGGACAGCCAAACCCTATATCGGGCGACCCTCGCGGCCACGACCCGCGTCGTTGAGCCGAAGCTCGACCCGCGCGACCGCATCGCTGAGCGGGGCGCGTCGGCTGACGTTTTCCTGAAGGACACGAACAGGGACAACGTTGGTAGGCGGATGCCTCAGCTATCCCCTCGCGTGAGGCACACCCCCGTGCACCGCCGTCTACCTGAGCAGGTGGAGGCGGCCGGCGTCGTCCTCGGCTACGAACGCGGCCTCGATCAGGGCATCGACCACGGAGCGGCCTTGTGCGAGATCGTAGGGAGAGAGGAGGTCCTCGATCGTCTCGCGCCGCTGGTTCCGAGGCATCCGCGCGAGCAGGGTCACCGCTCGCTCCATGAGCTCGTTGAGGAGCTCGGCGTCGGGCGCGGCGTCTGGGGCGGCGCGTTGGCTCTC
>DATAET010000235.1:0-26114 GCA_036257855.1 Gaiellaceae bacterium
CGTCGTCGCCGAAGAAGGAGACGCGGTACGCCGTCTCCACGTTCGCGGGTTGGATCTCGACGAGGTCTCCCTTCACCCGGAAGCGGCCCCGACCGAGGACCGTGTCGTTCCGGACGTACTGGCTCTCGATGAGCTTCTGCAGCACGTCGTCGCGGTCATGGCTCTCCCCCACCTCGAGCATGAGGACCCGTTCGCGCCACTCGTCCGGCGAGCCGATCCCGTAGATGCACGAGACCGACGCGACGACGACGACGTCGCGCCGGGTCAGGAGCGACGAGGTGGCGGACAGACGGAGCCGCGCGATGTCGTCGTTCTGCGACGAGTCCTTCTCGATGTAGAGGTCCGCCTGCGGGATGTACGCCTCGGGCTGGAAGTAGTCGTAGTACGAGACGAAGTACTCGACCGCGTTGTCCGGGAAGAACTCGCGGAACTCGTTGCAGAGCTGCGCCGCCAGCGTCTTGTTGTGCGCGATGACGAGCGCCGGCCGCTGCAGCTTCTCGATGGTCCACGCCATGGTCGCCGTCTTCCCCGTCCCGGTAGCGCCGAGGATGGTCTGAAAACGGTTGCCCTCGGTGACCGAGGCCGCGATCTGCTCGATCGCGGTCGGCTGGTCGCCCATCGGCGCGTACAGCTCCGAGGCTCGGAAAGGCCGCACCGAGTTAGCCTAGCCGCGGCATGGGGCCGTGGAAGACCGCAATTCCGGCGGGGCTGGTCCTCATGTTTTCGACCGCGGTGCTGCTCGCACCCGTGTCCAACACCTCCGCGGGGATGGCCCTGATTCGGGTACGCGACGACGCGCAACTGGCAGCAGCCGTGGCAGCGCTCCGTGACTCGGGAGGCACGATCGTCCTCGCCCGCGGCGACTTCGACGGAAAGCTCCTCGTCCCGGCCAGGTCTACGCGGCCACTGCGGATCGTCGGCGAGCCGGGCGCGCGTGTCGAGAGGATCCTGCTCGAGGATACGCAGCGTGTCACGCTCGGCCCGATCACGATCGCCCCCCGGACGCAGGACGCACGACTCGAGGTCCGCGGGTCAAACCACGTCGTTGTGCACGACGTCGTCGTCCGGGCGACCGGGACTCGGTACTCGGCGTCGGTACTCGTGTCGAGCTCCCGGCACGTCACGATCCGACAGAGCGTGTTCACGCACTGCGGCGACCGCTCACTGGCGTGGTCGAACTGCCTGCAGATGAAGAACTCGTCGCGCAGCATTCTCGTCGAGGACAACTGGTTCCACGACTGCTACGGCTGCGACTTCATTCATGGCCGCTTTCACGCCAACCTGGTCATTCGAGGGAACCGTTTCCAGGCCGCGCTTCCCTGCCGGTTCAAGACCGACCGCTGCCGCCACCAGGATCTCGTTCAGCTTTTCGCGGGACGGAACCTCGTCGTCGAGCGCAACGTCTTCGGCACGCACCGAGGCGGCGCCGCGCAGCTTTACCTGACCGGCGCCATCGACCGGGCCCGCATCGTCGACAATGTGTTCGCCGCGACGGATCCCCGTGTTCCCGGCTATCGGGTGCGGGTCGGCCTCGTCATCGGACGTGGCCGAACCGGGCGCCTCCCGAGTGACGTTCGGGTACTAGGCAACACCATCGTCAGTGGAGTGCGGCGAGCCGACGGCTACGCGGGCTCGATCCGCATGAGCTCACGCTACGGAGGCGTTCCCCTGACCGATCGGCCCATCCTCGCCAACAACGTGATCGGCCTCCTCGAAGTTCGCAAGCACGTGTGCAGCGCCGTCCGACGTTCCGTTTCCAACGTCGTGCTCCACGGACAGCGATGTTCTTCCTCAGACCGCGTTGGCCCGGCACATCTCGACCGTCATTGCCGACCGACGGCGGCCTCGAAACTGCTCATCGACCGGGCGGCGCCGCGTTACGCACGCGCGACCGACTTCGCGAGACGGCCTCGCGGGACGGCCCCGGACATCGGAGCCTTCGAGTACGTCGCGGCGCGGAGCAACTCCGACAGGACAGCGGGACGCTCAGCGAAAGTACCGAGCTCGCTCTTCGGGCGTCAGCGTGCGTTTGGTTGCCGCTAGTCGCTTGTCGGCGAGCGTCAGGAGCTCCGGGAGACGACCGCAGAACCCGCACGTGTACGTCCGAACGGTCCCGTCCTGTTCTCGCGTGACGGTAGTCCGCGAGTCTCGGGTGAACGCAGCCGCCACCAGGGGCGACGCGGCGCCGTGTAGGAACCGGACGAGCTGACCGGTCGAGGCATCCCAGATGCCCACGACCGAAGGACCTGCGGTGACGAGCCACCTCTGATCGGGGCTGAGTCGCGCGTCGAGGACCGGCCCGAAGTGTCCGACGAAGGAGCGCACTCGCTCGCCCGTGGCAACGTCCCAGAGCGCAGCGCGACGATCGCGGCTGGCAGTCACGAGCAAGTGTCCGTCCGGGCTGAACGCGACCGAGGTGATGCGTCCCGAGTGGCCCTCGAGCACGCGGTTCCCGTTCGGTCCGGACAGTCGCACGGACCTGCCCAGGGCGACAGCGGTGGTGCCGTCCGCGCTTCGAGCGACCCGCGCCGGGGTGCTCGGCGGCGCGTGCCTGGTCACGACGAGGTCGGGCAGGACCCCCGAATCCCAGATGCGCACCGAGCCGTCGCGGCTCGCGGTCACGACGGTCGCGCCGCCCTCTGCGAACCGGGCGGCCGTAACCACGTCGGTGTGTCCCGCGAGTTCGGCGATCAGAATTCCGCTCGGGCGCCACGTACGGGCAGTTCGATCGCTGCTGGCAGTCACCAGTGAGTCGCTGGTCGGGGCGAACTCCACGTCGTTCACGAAGTTCGAATGTCCGGTGAGCACGGACAGGAAGGTCCTGCTGACGGTGCGCCAAACACGGGCTTGACCGTCCGCGCTCGCAGTCGCGACGCGACGGCCGGAGGGGCTGAACGCGACGGCGAGAACGTCGTCGAATTGCGGCGACAAGCGGAAGAGACGACGACCGGTTCGCGCGTCCCAAACCCAGGCTGTGTTGTCCCGCCCTGCCGTCGCCACGAATCGGCCATCCTGGCTGAAGGCAACGTCCGTGATCTCCCCTTCATGCTCGAGCTCGTACACGACACGACCGGTGGCGAGCTCGACCACCGGTGCAATACGGCCCTCACGACGAATGGCCACCCGCCGGCCGTCGGGGCTCGGAACGAGCGCGACACCGATCCCGCCGACGTCGACGCGCCTCTCGAGCCGACCGCTCGCTGCGTCCCAAACTCGGAGACCTCCGGAGAGGATGAGGATTCTCTTGCCATCGCCTGAGAACTCAGCGTCCTTGACAGCTCGGGCGGTCTTCACGACTGCAGCCCGAGTGTCTCCCGTTCTCGCATCCAGCAGGGTCGGGGAAAGCGAGCGCCCGTGAACCAGCACCAGCGACCCGTCCGGGTCGAAGGAGACGCCGCCGTCTCTTCCGACCTTCTTCGTCCAGATCTCACGGCCCGTCCTAAGATCGGCGAAGCGCGCAGTTCCGTCCTGGCTCGCGAACACCACTGACTCACCGTCGGCGCCGACCTCCACATCGGAGATCTCTCCGCCCGTTGGGTAGACGCTCCGCAGGCGCGAGGTCATCAGCGCCTCTCGGAGCAACGCCTCCGCCGACGGTGTCGGCGAGAGCTTCGCCGCCTGAACCGAAAGAAGAAGCGAAAGCTCCGGGTCGGTCGGCAACACTGCAGCCGCCGTCGCATCCAGCCCTCGTGCTCTCGCTTCGCGCGCCTGGTCGCGGGCCTCACTGCGTTGGGAAAAGGCGTACACCGTGACGCCTGCCATGAGAGCGAGTGCGACCAGTACGAGGGCCAAAAGGCGTTGGAGGCGCGACCGGCGACGATGCGCCTCGGCGAGCTGTTGCTCGATCTCCCTCTCAGTTCGGTACCGAGCGCGCCAGGCGAGCACAGGCTGCGCGAGCACGTCGTGAAAGATCTCGTAGCGGACGCCGCCGCCCTCCTCGAGGGATCTGAGGATCCGCCGCTCGGTCAAGGTGGTGACAACCCGGCGAAGCTCCTCCACCGGGACGCGACCGAAGTCGGCGAGGTCCGACGCCTCATGTGCGATCTTCGTCCCGGATGGGGTCACGAGGTGGTTGAACAGCCGTGCCGTGACGTCCTTCTGCTCTGTCGTCAGCTCGGCGAGCGCTCCCTCGAGATGCTCTTCGACGATGCGCTGCGCGCCCCCGAGGCGCTCGAGCGTTTCGACGCGTAGCGTTCCCGAAGCCACGACCCTCTCCTCGTCCCACAGGCGCTGCATGACCAGCTGGAGGTAGGGCGCCTCGATCCGAGCCCCGTCGTCGGCACCTTCGACAGCACCGAGTCCTCCGAGCGCCGGTTCGATCTGCCCAGTGCCGACCTCGCTGAGCACTCGCTCGACGAGGTCCTCCTCGACGTCGACCGTCACACCGGTGAGCTCGGCGAAGCGCTCGACCGGACGGACGATCGCCGCCCGCGCCGCCTGCCGGTCGAGCCGATCGAGGCGGAGCGTGTTCGAGAAGAGACCCGGGATTCGTCCGGTGAAGCGATCGAGCTTCGCGAGCGAGTCCTCGCGCAGCGACACGAGCACATTCACTCGATACGGGGAGGTGAGCACCGTTGGCAGCGCCTCTGCGAACGAGCCTTGCCCGTCGTCGTCCACGTGGTAGAGGAAGTACTCCTCGGTCTGGTCGAGGATGAGGTACACGTCGCGCTCCGATTGCGCGCGCTCGATGGCGGCGACCGGCGAGCCGTAAAGCTCGGTGCCCGTCACGTCCGAGACGAGCGCCACCAGAGCAGCCGCCGGGTCCTCGCTCCAGCGCGAGAGGATGACCACGTATGGCTCTTCGGGCAGCTCTCGCAAGGAGCGAGCGACTGCGGCTCTCAGCAGCGAAGACTTCCCCACTCCGCTTGGGCCATACAGAACTGTCAGCCGAGAGGCGATCAGATTCGCAACGACGATCTCGCGCTCTCGCTCGCGTCCGAAGAACAGCAGTGCATCGAGCTCGGAGTCGTCGAACGCGTTCAGCCCCTTGTAGGGCGATTCCGGCGTCGGCGTGGTGCTCACGCCGCCTCGAGCCGCCGTTCGAGGAGCTCGACGTACGACGTGGGATCAACGTCGAGCGCCGCGACGTCGAACCGCCGCCAGAACGCCTGCGCCAGCGGGCTCGGCGCGCGTTGTACCGCCCACGAGCGGTAGGCCACCGGCCGCTCACCCCAGATCCGGTTGAGGATGAGGCGAAGGTTCCAGTCGGCCATCTCGTAGCCGAGGAAGAGGAAGTGGCTCCTACGAAGCCGCGCTGCAAGCGAGACGGGGACGACAGCGGTCAGCTCCGAGTGGCCGAGATAGTCGATGTAGTCGTCCTCGGTGATCACGAAGCTCTCCCATTCGCGCTCGGGGAGAGGGTCGACCGCGCCATGCAGCTTGAGCAGGATTGTGCGTCGATCGAGGTTGAGCTCGGTCGCGTACGTGTTCGGGACGTCGATCGGACGCGGGGGCTCGCCGGGCGGGCGATGCCAGAAGTGGCCGCGGTGCGCACCCGTTGCGACGTACGCGACGATGTCGAGCTCCTCCCCTTCGTTCTCGAAGGCGCGCTCGAGGGCGAGGTCGTAATTAGTCGTCACGATGAGCTGGTGCTGCGCTCCCCGCTCGCGCAGGAGGGCGGGGAGACGCGCGAGGAACCGATGCAGCGGACTTGGCTCGACGGCGGCTTCGAAGCGGGAGTGCAGCTCGTCGTACAGCGGCCCGGAGCCCTGCATCGTCGCCACGTACTGCGAGACGCGCGCAAGATCGATCGGGCGATCGTCGGGCACGGAGAACGCCTTGGCGAGATGCTCCGCCAGCTCACCTGCGCCCTCGACCCCGATGACGGGGACGACTCGACCAGCGAGCAGCGCCTTCACGATCTCGCCCTCCTCGTCCAGGGGCGCGGGTGCGTCGGACACGGCGAGGCCCGCTGCGTGGCGAAGGATCTCCGATTGGAGCTGCCTGAGCTCTGGGCCGGGTTCGATCCCGAGCTCGTCGATGAAGCGAGCGCGCGCGTCCTGGTAGACGTCCAGCGCCTCCGCCTGACGGCCCGCGCGATAGAGCGCGAGCATCAGCTGTCTCTGGAAGGTCTCGCGCAGCGGGTGGTCGCGGACGAGCCCCTCTAGCTCCCCGATGACGTCGCCGTGCCGGCCGAGCTCCAGGTCGGCGTCGATCCGCTCTCCGTGGGCAACGAGCCGCAGCTCCTCGAGCCTGCGGATCTCCGCCTGCGCGAAGTCGTCGAACGCGAACTCGGCGAGCGCCGGGCCGCGCCAGAGGGAGAGCGCGCGTTGGAGAAGCTCTCGTCGCTCCTCCGCAGGAAGACGCCGCGAGTCCCTAAGTGCCTGCTCGAAGCGGCGCGCGTCGAGCTGTTCGGCGGCGACGCTGAGCACGTAGCCAGGCGAACGGGTCGTGAGGACGTCCGAGCCGAGCGCCTTGCGAAGGCGGGCGATCGAATTCTGCAACGACGCGGTGGCGGTCTTCGGCGCCTCCTCGCCCCAGAGCAGATCGATGAGGCGGTCCTTCGGAACGACGCTACCGGCCTCCAAGACGAGAATGGCTAGAAGTCCGCGCTGCCTGGGCCCGCCCAGCGCGACCGGCCCGGTCTCGTCCGAGACCTCGAGCGGGCCGAGTATCCGGTATTCGAGCGTCACGCGCGACCTTAGATCGACGAACGGGGCGCTGTCCAGCATCCCGCACACAGATCACCCGATTGCGCTCAAGACCCGCTCAAGAGTGGGTTAGCGCCCCGTTAGCCGCCCGTTGTCGGCCGGTTGGAGGCCCCTCCGACCGTGCCGGCCATGGCTACCTCACGCACTACCGACGTCGCGGGTGCACTTCTCGCGCTTGCACTCCCGCCCCTTGTGCTGGTTTCGCTTGCACTCGGGAGCGCCGCGCAGGCCAGCTCGACCGGCTCGGGATGCGCCGGGCGCTATGGCTGGCCCGTCGCGCCCTTCGCCGAGCCGCATCCGGTTCGGGCGAACTTCGGTGACCCGCGAACGCGCTTTGCGGGTCCCCAGGGCGAAGACACCCTGCTCACTGGCAGCGGCACGTTCTCGTTCCACCAGGGCGTGGACATTTCTGCCCCCGACGGCTCCCCCGTCTACGCGGTGAGTTCCGGAACCGTCGTTCGAGCACGCGGCGGCCGCGTGACGGTTGACTGCGGCAACGGCCGTTCGTTCCAGTACTGGCACGTGGAGCCGATTGCACGTGTTGGCCAGCAGGCAGTCGCGGGCAAGACACTGCTCGGATTCGTCCAACCGAAGCGCGAGCACGTGCACTTGACCGAGCTCGCGAACGGTCGGGCCGTCAACCCGCTCGCGGCAGGCCACATCGCGCCGTACCGCGACGCGACCGTTCCACGTGTGCTCGGTATCACCGTCCGTCACGCGGCGAATGGGCACCTTCGGTTCATCGTCGATGCGACTGACACGCCCGCCCTGGCCGTTCCCGGGCGCTGGCACGGGTTTCCCGTCTCCCCTGCTCTCGTGACGTGGCGGATCGAGCGGTCGGGCAACCTCGTCAGCTCCGGAACCGCAAGTGACTTTCGTCGGTTCGTGCCGAAGAACGACCGGTTCTGGGACACGTTCGCACGCGGAACGCACCAGAACTGGCCGATCTTCGCGGGTCGAAAGCTTCAGGGGACGCCGGGGGTCTACCTGTATCGGCTTACGACCGCCGCGCTCGCAGCAGGTACGTACTCGATCACCGTCACCGCACGAGACACGCGCGGCAATCGCGGGGTGCGTCGGCTGCGCTTCGGCGTGAACGGGGCGGGCTTGAGCCGGCCTTGAGCGCGGTCGTGAACGCTAAGGGCATGTTCGAGATGGAGGTCATGAAGCTCATGGAAGAGGTCGACCGCTACCTCGCGGCGGTCGATCTCTTCCGCGCCGAGTACTGCGAGCCGACTTGGCGACCCGAGGTCGTGCCCGAGAGAACCGGACGGCCGGCCGTGAGCACCACTTCGCAGCGAGCGTTGAGCGGTTCTTGAGCGACCGGCTCGACCATCGCCGCGTTCATCAGACGAGAAGGAGGTGCGCGATGCGCATCACACTCGCAGTTGTCGTCGGGATCGCAGCGCTGCTCGTGCCGGGGACCGCGGTTGCGGCCCCGCCCGCGAACGACGACTTCGCGAACGCAAAGGCCATCGGGTCGCTGCCCTACTCGGATGTCGTCAGCAACGTCGAGGCGACGACCGAAGGCAGCGAGATCAACTACTGCGGCGGGTCGAACACGGTCTGGTACGCGTTCACCCCGAGCAGCAACGCCGTGATTCGGCTCGATCCGTCGGGAACGAGCTTCTTCGGAGCCTTGCTCAACGTCTACCGCCAGGACGGCTCGGGGATGGGCGGTCTGACACACCTCGCCTGCTCGAACTACGGGAGCGCACTGACGTTCTCGGCGCAGGCTGGCAAGACGTACTACATCCGTGCCGGAAGCACCTACTGGGGGTCCGGCGATCTCCATCTCGCGATCTCGGTCATCCCGCCGCCGGCGAATGACGACATCGGGAACGCGGCGCCGATCTCGGGCCTTCCGTATTCGAACACCGTCGACGTGACCGGCGCGACGATCGAGCAGGGTGAGCCGACGCCGTCCTGCGTCGGGTATTTGCAGACCGGCACGGCCTGGTACAGCTTCACGACCTCGCAGACCGGCTCGCTCATGGCTACCGGCGACTACTACAACACCATCGCCGCATACTCGGGCAGCCCCGGCAACTTGACGCAGATCGGATGCTGGAATTTTGGCCACCCGGTCACGTTCCGTGCGAATGCCGGAACGACGTACTACTTCCAGCTCGCAGGGATCTACGGAAACATGTCCGTCGGGCTCCGCCTTCAGGAGGCGCCGCCTCCGAACGCGGCATTCGGATATGCCCCGTCGGATCCGTCGAGCTTCGACACGATCGCGTTCTACGACCAGTCCAGCGATCCAGGCGAGGTTGGATTCTCGTCGGCGGTCTGGGAATTCGGCGACGGCGGCTCTGCGACGGACCCGGGTTGCTGCCCGAGCCATCGCTACTTCGCCGACGGCGACTACACCGCTCGACTTACGGTCACTACCATCGACGGTCGTACCGCGTCGACGACGCGCATCGTCCATG
Source organism: Gaiellaceae bacterium (assembly GCA_036257855.1). GTDB lineage: Bacteria > Actinomycetota > Thermoleophilia > Gaiellales > Gaiellaceae > GMQP-bins7. The sequence continues at coordinate 9,086 of DATAET010000235.1, forward strand.
TGCGAACGCACGATGTCGCGGTGGCCAAGATGACAGTCCCGCAGTCCGCAAGTGCCGGTCAGACCAGATCGATCGTCGTCGGGCTCTCGAATAAGCGGTACGACGAGATGGTGAGGATCGACCTCTACCGGAGCACCGCTGCCGGCTTCGTGCAGTTTGCGTCGTCGACGCAGTCCGTTCCGGTGCGCGGAGGCAACAAGACCAGCGATTTCGCGTTCAACTACGCGTTCACGAGCGACGATGCTGCACTCGGGAAAGTCACGTTCCGCGCGGTAGCGACGATCGTCAATGCACGAGACGCGTTGCCGTCGGACAACGAGACGATCTCACTTCCGACGAAGGTCAACAAGTAGGAGCTCTCGTCCCTGGGGAGCCGGAACTCCGCCGGCTCCCCACCCGTCCGCTCTTACGAGCGCAGGAAGGCGAGCACGGCAAGCACGCGGCGGTGCTCGTCCTGTGCGGGGACGAGGCCGAGCTTCCAGAAGATCGAGTTGACGTGCGTCTCGACGGTCTTGGGGCTCACGACGAGCTTCTCGCAGATCCCGCGGTTCGAGAGGCCCTGCGCCATCAGCTCGAGCACCTCGCGTTCGCGCGGTGTCAGCTCGGCGAGCGGGCTGTCGTCCCGCTTGCGGCCCAGGAGCTGTGAAATGACCTCCGGGTCGATCGCCGTTCCCCCTTTCCCCACGCGACGGACTGCGTCGAGGAAGTCGTCGATCTCGAGCACGCGGTCCTTCAGGAGATAGCCGAAGCCCTCGGCGGACTCGCTGACGAGCGCGAGTGCATGCGTCGCCTCGACGACCTGCGAGAGGAGGAGCACCGCGACACCCGGGTGCTCGGCGCGAAGCTCGACCGCCGCGCGAGCACCTTCGTCGGTCTGGGTCGGAGGCATGCGAACGTCTACGACGGCGACGTCGGGCTTGAATCGCCGTACGGCGGTCTTCAGCTCCTCGGCGTTTCCGGCCTGCGCGGCGACCTCGAACCCACCCTCCGTCAGCACGCGGGCGAGCCCTTCGCGGAGAAGCACCGAGTCCTCGGCGAATCACGACACGCACGGGATCTCTCCTCGAATCCGCGTTCCTGCACCGGGGACGCTCTGGACGAGGAGGCGGCCGCCGCGCGCCTCGACTCGGTCCGCGAGCCCCCGCAATCCGGAGCCGCCGGTCTGCTGCGCGCCGCCACTCCCGTCGTCAGCCACCTCGACGACGAGCGTCCCGTCGTTTCGCCTCGTGTCGATCAAGGCTCTGGACGCCCCCGAGTGCTTGACGACGTTCGTCAGCGCCTCGCACGCCACGAAGTACGCGGTCGCCTCGACGTCGGCCGGGAATCGCTCCGAGGTCGCGTCGACGGTGACCGGAATCGGCGCGCGGGCAGCCAGTGACTCGAGCGCATGGGCGAGGCCGCCTTGGGTGAGGATGCCCGGATGGATCCCCTGGGCGAGCTCGCGAAGCTCGTCGACGGCGACCTGGAGCTCGTCAGCGGTCGATGCGAGCAGCCGTTCCAGCTCGGGGTCGGCCGTGTCGCCGAGCTGTCGCTGTGCGCTCCGCAGCTCGAGCGCCAGAGCCACCAGCCGCTGCTGCGCGCCGTCGTGGAGGTCGCGCTCGATACGACGTCGCTCCTCGTCCGCAGCCGTGGCGATCCGCGCGCGGGATTCCTGCACCGTTTCGAGCTGAGCTCGCACCTCTGCGTGGAGCCGCGCGTTGACGAGCGCGAGACGAGCTGCTGCCGCGACAGCCTCGACGAGCTTCGACTCCTCCCGCAAGGTCGGATCGTGCACGAGGACCGCGAGCGGCTCGCCTTCGTGCTCGATCCACGTCACGGCCCGTTCGGGGCCGTCGTCGGGAACCGTGAGGGCCCGGCCGACGGCGTCGACGTAGGCTCCCCGCTCGGGCAGCCACAGGCCCACCTCCAGCGTCGGATCCTCGAGGGCGAGCGCGAGCTCGTCCCGCAGGTCGCCGGGTGACGTCTCCTCCAGGTGCACCACCAGGTCGCCGACGTGCACGCGGGCGAGGCCCGCAGCAGCCCCCAGAGCAGCGCGATCGGCAGGGCCGTGAGCGCGACGACCTGCCACCAGAAGAGACCCACCGTGAAGCCCGGCGGTCCCGACGAGAACGAGAGGATGCTGTCGAGAACGGCGCGCAGAGCGGCGACGACGGCGGCCAGCAGGAGCGGCCAGAGGACTCGTCGCGCTCGCGGCGTCGCCCTGACGAGCTTGCGGACGATGAGAGCGACGAAGAGAGTCGCGAGGATCCCGTACGCGGTGACGGCGTAGACGTCCTGAAGGAGGTCGACGACGTCGTCGCTCCCGTGGATCACGATCACGCTCGTGCGCGGGACCGGGTCGAAGTACCGGAGCTTCTGGCCGTCGTCGAAGAGCAGGATCGCGAGCGGGAAGACGACCGCGACGACGTACACGAGCCGCACGAAGGCCCGCTCGAGGCGGTCGGTCACGCGGCCGGACGGGTACGCCAACGCGACGTGCGCCACGAGCGCGTACCCGAGCTCGCCGATGAGGAAGAAGACCGTGAACGCGAGATCGTCGTGGCTGTAGCGGAACTGGCGGGCGAGGAGCGCGAAGCAGACGGCGACCATGAGCGGCCCGAGGCGGTTCTCCGGCCTCCGTTGCCAGGCGACGAGCCCAGCGAGCAGGAACGACCAGGCCGCGACCACGCTCGCCTGGGAGCGAGCGGTCGTCGTCAGGGGCAGGTTGTCCATCTGCACGCGGTAGGCGAGCACGCCGAGGACGACTCCTGCGATCGCGAGAAGGACCTGGATGGCGCGAGTACTCGACATCGGGCGCATGGTCACACGGTCCGGCGGCGCAGTCCACGGGGCGCACCCCGGTTCGAAGATCGGGGAGAACCCCGAGACGACTCCTATGGCCGCCCGGTTACCGCAAAGCGGCTCCGGGCCTAGCGTCGGGGTATGACCAATCTCAGCTCACATATCGCAGTCGGCAGTGCCGACGCCGCCGATACCAGGCAGGACATCGCACGACGTGCCCTCGAGATCGCGCTCACCATCGTGGTGGCAGCGGCTCTCGCGGGCGCATTGCTCGCCTTCTTCACCTTCGTGCCGTTCGACCTCCGAGTGCATTGAGCGACGGAAGTCGGGCTCGCAGCATCAGCGCCGGCCCGAGTCCGGCGCTGATGCTGTGTGGGATCGTCGGCAAGCGCGCCTTCATAGGCACGCGCTTCGTCTTCCGGCTGAGCCCGGACGCCGCGTAAGGGAAATCCCCCACTCCGCAGCTCGTCAAAATCGTGATTTCTCTGACGAGAAATCAGATCTATTCCGAGGTCGAATAGATCGCAAATTTTCAGCATCCGGCGCGTGGAAATCAAGCGCCGGAATTCTGCAGAGATTAGTCACTCGTTAGCCGCTCGTGGTCGGGCGGTTAGGGGTCGGATCGAGCGTGACCGGCGCACACACGGATCCCGAGAGGAGGGAACGATGCGCCAGGTCACTCATCTGCACCGCACGCTCGTCGTGCTCGCAGTCGGTCTGCTCGCACTCGCGGCCCCGCTCGTCGCTTATGCGGACGGCGGCGGCCCGCTGCCGAGCTAGCCCAGACTCACGTCAAACGTACGACAAGGCCCGCAAATGCGGGCCTTGTCGCTTTAAACCAACGCGAGGTCGTCCAGCAACGAGCGCGCACGGTCTACGGCGACCAAGTTTCCCTTTTTGTCGTACAGCTCGAGTGCCTCGCTGAAGGCTGTCCGCGCTTCCTCTGCTCTACCAGCCACGAGCAGAATCTCCCCAAGGTCTAGGCGCGTTTTCGCGTGACAGTTGAGTGCGTCGGTGGTTTGGGCCAACTGCACGGCATCCGCGACGAGCGCTCTTGCGTCTTTCAGCGCTCCATGATGCGCCTCGATCTTTGCGCGCACTGGCATCCACCGGATCAACGCGTCGACGTCGTCGGCTGCCGAGTGGGTCTCGGCAACCACAGTCCACTCGTACGACTCGTCGAGACGTCCGAGAATGTAAAGCACGTCCGCCAAATCACCTGCTCTACTCGCCAGGTGACTGTATGCGTGCATCTCGGCCAGCTCATGGCACAGCCCTCGGAACGTCGCTTCGGCGAAGAGCACTTTCCCCGCCAGTAGCTCGACGTCCCCCAAAATCGCAGCACTGAAGGTAGCCGCCGCCGATCGTTGACCAAGCTCGCCGAACGTCTCCCGGGCTGACGCGATGAGAGTGCGCGCTCTGTCGAACTCGCCGCGCTGAGCGACGAGTCCGCCCAGGCACTCCTCGACGTGGGCTCGCCCATATCGATCGAGCGCCGTCGCCTGCAGGAGTGTGTTACACCTGTCGATCGCGTCGGGCACCGGGGCTGGCCCGTGGTAGAGAGCGTCCGCGATCTCACCAAGAGCGGTCAATATCGGCCACGTCGAGCGCCCGTAGTGGACTAGGGCCTCCTCCGCTGCCTGTTCTCGTACCTGGTGTTGACCTCGACGCGCGCCCTGAACCCACCCGACCAGGAGCCATGCGCGACCCACGGAACGTTCGTCGCCTGCAACCTCGAAGACGTCAATCGCAGCTGAGGCGACCTCGAGCAGCGCATCGCCGGTCGATCCAGAGATTCTCCTCGCCTGGAGATATTCGAGCTCCATTCGCGCCCGCATCTCGACTCTGACGTCATGCACGGCTCTTGCGTGCTCTATTGCGCGTTTGAGCACGTCGATGGCCTCGTCAGTATTGCCACCTGCGCCCAGCGCAATGCCGAGCTCGCAGAGGAGGTCACCCTGAAGAGGTGAGCCCGGCGGCAGCATCAACGCACTCCGCCGAAGTAATGAAACGGAGGCGGGAATGTCGCCGCGCTTGAGCGCACGGATGCCAGCTTCCCCTAGCCGCCGCCCGCCGTCCTCCGCAAGCCGCTCCGTCCGCCGGTCCGACTCGCCCAGCTCCATCCGCAGCCGATAGGCCTGCTCGAGGTGGTAGCCGACGAATTCGTCGAGCTCCGGGAGGTCCGGCGACTCCGTGTCGAGCCGGTCGGCGAAGCGTTCATGCAGCTCCGCGCGCAGGCGCTTCGGCGTGGCGCGGTACACGGCCTCCTGCACGAGGACGTGCCGGAAGCCGAGCGCGTCCTCCCCGCGCGCCCGCACGAAGCCGCGCCCGGCGAGCGTCTGCAGGTGCGCATCCACCGTCGGCGCGACGTCCGGATCCACCAACGCTATGACGTCGCCGCGAGCGAACTCCTTCCCAACCACGGCCCCACGCTCGAGCACGGCACGTTCGCCGGGGCCGAGTCGGTCGAGGCGCGTGGCGAGCAGGGCCTGGATCGTCTCGGGCAGCGGCCGCTCCGCGAGACCCCCTTCGAGCGCGAGCGCGAGGAGCTGCTCGAGGAAGAGCGGGTTTCCATCGGCGGCCTCGACGATGCGGGCACGCTGATCCGACTCGAGGATCGTGCCCCCGAGGCCCTCGAGCAGCGCGTCGGTCTCGTCGGCCGAGAGCGCGTCGAGCATGATCCGGTGAGCATTCGCCCGCCGTTCGAGGAACGTAGGACGATCCTCGACGAGCTCCTCGCGCGCGAGGCAGACGACCGCGACGGGCCCCGTTGCCTTGTCCGCGAGGTGCTCGACCAGCTCAAGGAAGGTCGGCTCCGCCCAGTGCACGTCGTCGAAGACGACGACGAGCGGCCGTTCGCGCGCAGTCCCCTCACAGAACTGGCGGAAGAGCCAGGCGAGCTCGGGCGCAGGCGGCGGCGTCTCGGCATCGAGGGCGGCGAGGACAGCAGTGCGCTCGTCCCTCTCCTCCGCCTGCGCGAGTGCTTCGCGCACGGGCCAGTACGTGATGCCCTCGCCGTAGGAGAGACAGCGGCCCCAGAGCGTCGTGACGCCTTTCGCACGCCGGGTCAGCTCGGCGGCCAGGCGCGACTTCCCGACGCCGGGCGATCCGACGACGACCGCGACGCGCACTTCCGAGCCGTCGACCGAGCGCTTGAGCGTCCTGCGCAGAGCGGCCAGCTCACGCTTGCGGCCGACGAGGCGCGCCTCCTCACGCCGCTCGAAGGCGGGCGCGACGGCGCTCAGGTCGAGCAGGCGATACGCCTGCACGGGGTCGCGCTTCCCCTTGATCTCCAGCGGCCCCAGCGGCTCGAGCGTCGCGACGTGGTCGATCAGGCGGCCCGCGAGCTCGCCGACGACGATCTCGTCGGCTCCGGCCGCGGCCTCAAGCTTCGCGGCGATACCCACCGCCTCGCCGGTGACGAGGCGCTGTCGCGCGTCCGTCGGAGTCGCGACGACCTCGCCGGTCTCGATCCCGACGCGAATTTCGAGACCCACCCCGTGCTGCTGGAGCAGCTGCTCGTTCAGCGCTGCGATTCCGACACGGATGTCGAGCGCGGCTCGGGCGGCGCGCAGCGCGTCGTCCTCGTGCGAGATCGGGATGCCGAACGCGGCCATAACCGCATCGCCCGCGTACTTCTCGACGGTGCCGCCATGTCGCATGAGTGCCGCGGACACGGTCTCGAAGTACTGCTGAAGGACGCGCCCGAGAGCCTCCGGATCGAGCGTCGCCGCGAGCGCCATCGATTCGACGACGTCGACGAACAGGATCGTGACCAGCCGGCGGAACTGCATCGCCTGCCGGGCGAGTGGCGCGTCTTCGAGGAGAAGCGCCTCGTCCTGGCGGAGGATCGCGGCCTCGAGCTCACGGAGCTCGTGTCCCGGGTCGATGCCGAGCTCCTCGACGAGGGTCTCGCGCGTGGTGCGATACGCCGCGAGCGCGTCGGCCTGCCGGCCCGAGCGGTAGAGCGCGAGCATGAGCTGAGCCCGAGGGCGCTCGCGCAGGGGTTGCGCCTGGACGAGCGCCTCGAGCTCGGACACGAGCTCCGCATGACGCCCCAGCGCGAGATCGGCCTCGATCCGCTCCTCGAGCGTGACCGTGCGGAGCTCCTCCAGCCGGGCGATCTCGGTCTGCGCGAACGGCTCGTAGAGGAAGTCCGCAAGCGCCGGCCCGCGCCAGAGCGCGAGCGCCTCGCGTAGCGCACCCTCCGCCGCGGTCGGATCACCGCCTTCGAGCGCGGCTCGACCTTCCTGCGAGAGCCGTGCGAAGCGGCCGACGTCGACGCGCTCGGGATCGAGCTCGAGCTCGTAGCCAGGAGGGCGTGTCGCGATGACGGGGCCGAGCGCCTTGCGGAGCTGCGAGACGTAGACCTGCACCGCGTGCCCTGCCGTTTCGGGCGGATCTCCCGGCCACAAGGCCTCGACGAGCCGATCGACGGAGACGACATGCCCTGTCTCGAGCGCGAGCACCGCGAGCAGCGTGCGCGGCTTCTGTCCTCCGAGGCCGACTGGTGGCCCGTCCCGTTCGACCTCGATCGGGCCGAGGAGGCGTACCTCGAGCTCTGGGGTGCCTGCCCCGCGCACTCCGTCCATTCGTCGTCCCCTCGATGCTGACTGCGATCGCACTCTCTCACGGTTCCGAGCGGATTTCCATCCCGCTTTGAGCCGTCCTTGAGCGCCCGCGTCGAGGCTGCAGCATGCGAAGTCACCGACCAAGGAGGTTCCCATGGCTGCCCTCGTCGTCACCGTCTCGCCCGCGAACGGGATGGGAGACACGGAGGGGCGAATCGGAATCTTCCCGGGCGGAGCGACGACGACGATGTACCCGGCCGATACGCCGTTCTGGGTGGGCTACGGGTTTGCGGCCGATTCGGAAGGCGACACCGGGCTGGACGAGGCAACCACGCGGTTCGAGCTCGACGTGGACGGACAGGCCGTCTCGATGCGCACCGACCTGCACACGGACGCGGGTCTTCCGGTGCGAAAGACGAACATCGCCGAGTTCCCCGAGGGTCTTCCGGCGGGCTGGCACGACTTCAGCGGGCGTTGGTACGACGGAGGTCGCCTGATCCTGTCGAGCCGCGCCGCGATCCAGTTCGTGGACCGCTGAGCTGCGGCCGAAATCCTTGAGCTGTTCTTGAGAGCGCCCCGACACGGTGCCCGTGTCAAGCACACGAGGAGGCACCGATGTTCGGACTTCGAAGGACTCTCTCGGGCGGCCCACTGGCAGGCGTGGCCGCTGTGGCCCTGCTCGTCGTGGCGTCCGCTCCTGCGGCGTCGGGGCACAGCTCGCAGGCTCGACCGTTCCTGACAGGAGCCCACGCTCGAGGTCAACCGTCGCGGGCGGTCGAGTGGATGAAGGCAACGGCGATTTCGCGCGGCAAGTGGTCGTCGAGTGAGGCGCCGACCCTGGTCGACGGGAAGGTGCGCGTGGTCGTCGAAGCGCGCGATGCCGCACGCGCCCGTGCGAGCGTGCTTGCCGTTGGCGGCCGCGTCGAGCGGGCTGCCCGCGGTCTCGTGCAGGCGCTCGTCGATCCCGAAGACGTGGACGCTCTCGAGCGCTACCCGTCCATCGAACACGTCCGCGCGCCGTACATGCGGATCGAGCACACCGTGAGCGGCGAGGAGGTTGCGGCGACGCTCGCGAGCGCATGGCACGCGAGGGGCTTCACCGGGAAGGGCGTCAAGGTCGCCGTCTTCGACGGCGGCTTCCGTGGGCTCGCCGAGCGGCAGGCCGCCGGCGACCTCCCTGCGAACGTCGTGACGCAGGATTTCTGCGACGGCGAGTTGACGACGGGCTGGGATCACGGCACCGCGGTGGCGGAGATCGTCCACGACATGGCGCCCGACGCGCAGCTCTATCTCGTCTGCGTCGGAACGGAGGTGGATCTCGCCGCGGCGGAGGCATACGCCAAGAGCCAGGGCGTGTCCGTCATCAACCAGTCGATGGGATGGGAGGGCCCGTACCGGGACGACGGCGGCGGGCCGGTCGGAGCCGTCGTTGCAGACGCCCGGGCTAACGGGATCCTCTGGGTCAACTCGGCCGGGAACGAAGCCGAGACCCACTGGTCGGGCTCGTACGTCGCCAGCGGTGGCCTGCACCAGTGGAGCTCCAATGGCGACATCGGCAACACGTTCATCTGGCCTGACGGCGAGGCGATTTGCGGGTTCCTCAAGTGGGACGAATGGCCCGCGGGCGTCTCCGACTTCGACCTCGGGTTGTTCCTCTCCGGCGCGAACGTCCTGATCGCGAGCTCCGAAGAGGAGCAGGGCGAAGGCGGCGGCGAGCCGCCGTTCGAAGCCGTCTGCGTCGAGCAGAGCACCGGCGTCGATCTCACGGTCTTCTGGGCGATTCGCGGCTACAGCGTGCGCTCGAACCCGCCGCTCGACCTCGTCAGCTGGAGCCCGCCGCTCGAATACCAGGTCGCGGCCGGCAGCATCGCCACGCCGGCGACGTCCCCTGCGGCGTTCGCCGTCGGCGCGGTGTGCTGGCAGTCGCGCGGCCTCGAGCGCTACAGCTCGCAAGGCCCGACGATCGACGGTCGCGTGAAGCCCGACATCGTCGGCCACGACAGCGTGTCGGGCTCGACCTACGGCGAGTTCGAGGGCTGCCCGTCGGGGTTCGCCGGCACGTCGGCGTCGTCGCCCGAAGTCGCCGGCGCCGCGGCGCTCGTCAAGCAGGCGTACCCGACGTTCGGTCCCGACCAGATCCAGGACCTGCTCATGCGCAGCGCCCGTGACCTGGGCGCACCAGGTGTCGACAGCGTGTACGGCGCCGGGGAGCTCCAGCTCCCCGCGCCACCGGACCTCGCCGCACCGAAGGCGAGGGCGCTGGCCGGCGACGGTCGCCGCGGGAGAACGCTCCGGTTGCTCTCGACGGTGTCGGACGACTCCGGCGAGCTGAGCCTCGTCGAGCAGATCGAGGTCGGAGGAAGGACCGTCGCCACGATCAAGCACAACGGCATCGTCTCGGCGTCGAAGCCGAAGACCGTCGCGACGCCCTGGAAGGTTCCTGCGCGCGCCAGCGGCTCGTATCGGCACTGCGTCCGCGCAACCGATCGGGCGGGCAACTCGAGCGCGGCGAGCTGCGCGAAGCTCGTCCTCAAGTAGCGCGGCCGAGAACGGGTGGCGACTCGCGTCGCCACCCGTCCGGCCTTGAGCGGTTCTTGAGCGCCCTCAACGAGTGTCCGGGACGTACCTGCAACGCGTCGGCCAGGGACAGGTCGGCGCAGGAAGTGAGGTTCGGCAATGAACGGTACGAAGCGCTCCACGCTCGCCGCCTCCCTCGCGTGCGTCGCGCTCCTGGCGGCAACCGCGACCGTCGGCGCGGCGACGATCAGGGGAACAGCGAGCAACGACACGCTACGCGGAGGCGCCGCGAGCGACAGGCTCGACGGCAAGGCCGGCAACGACAAGCTGTACGGCGCGGCAGGGAACGACCTCCTGCTCGGCGGAGCCGGGAACGACCTCCTCGTGGGCGGTCCCGGCGCGGACAAGCTGACGTGCGGCGCGGGCAAGGACACGGCCCGCGGCGACGCGCAGGACAAGATCGGGGCGGATTGCGAGGTCGTCAAGGGCGTTCCGCGCCCGAGCCCCGCGCCCGCTCCCGCGCCCGCTCCTCCGCCCGCGCCGGCGCCTCCTCCGATCAGCCCCGTCACGCCGGGCAACTACCAGGGCCAGACGCAGAACGGGAACTTCGTGTTCCTCACCGTCACGCCCAACCGGACGCTCACGGGAATGAGGATCAACGACTTGCCGGAACAGTGCAACGGCGGGCTGAGCCTCGCCGGCGGAGACGACTTCGGCGACAGCACGATCGCGATCCGGGACGACGGGTCCTTCGAGGCGACGGGGAACGAGGACGGCTCCGTGGTCCACGGCGATGTCGAGTGGACACACTGGGACGTCAGGATCGCCGGTCGATTCGACTCCGCGACCTCGGCGAGCGGAACGATCGTCGAGAACTACGGGCTGAAGTACCAGGGCACTGCGTATCAGTGCTCGTCCGGCGAAATCCGCTGGTCGGCGACGCTCCGCTCGTGATGCCAGAAATCGCAGTCAACAAGGCGCCTGCCTACTTGAGGCCGGCGCACGAAAGGGAGATTCGATGAACCTCCGGATGAAGCGACCCAGCACGGCGCTCGTCATCGCCATGGTTGCCCTCTTCGTCGCACTCGGCGGAACGGCAGGCGCGGTCGTCACGGCTGCCGTGCCCCTCGCCAAGCGGGCGCTCGTTGCGGACAACGCGAAGAAGGTCGGCGGCGTCACCGCGGCACAGCTCGGCTCGGCGGCGGTTCAGGTGGCCCTCAAGGAGTCGCCGGCAGGGCCACGCCCCGCGAGCAGCGCAGCGAGCCTGATCTCGGTCAAGTCCGCACCCTTCTCGCTCACTGCGAACGGCCAGGGTTCGTTCACGGCCACGTGCGACTCGGGTCAGAAGGCGATCGCCGGCGGATACGCGAACCCGGTCGGAACTGCGTTCTCGGTGGATACCGGGCCGACGTCCGACGGATCCGGCTGGAGCATCTACCTGGTCGAGGCGACCGGATCCAGCTCGGCGATCGGAGTCGTTCAGGCGATCTGCCTGAAGTAGGGGGAGGGAGAGACGACCGCCGGTGCGATGTCGCCCGCGCCGGCGGTCGTCCCGGGTCACGGCCCGTGCGAGCGACGAGGAGGTCCCGCGCACAGACCTCGTCCTCTCGCTGCTCCGCGACGCTATCGGGCCTCGAGCTCGTCGCGGTACGCCTGCGCGTACACCTGGCTGACGCGCTCAACCTCGTCGACGTAGTCCCTCGTCTCCGGGAACACGATGCCCGAGCCCTCGCGCGTCCAGATGTCGACGTTCCCCTGCCCCGCGTGGTACGCGGCGAGCGCCAGTCGGAGGTCGCCGTCGTAGTGCTCCCGCAGATGGTCGATGTACCACGAGCCATACCGGACGTTGATCTCGGGGTCGCGCAGGTCGGCGACGACGAAGCGTGTCCCGCCCGTGCGCAGCGCGATGCCTCGCGCCGTGTCCGGCAGCAGTTGCATCAGGCCGACCGCACCGGCTGCGGATTCCGCGTTGGGGTCGAAGCGACTCTCGACGTAGACCACGGCGGCGAGGAATGCCGGATCGAGGCCGTGGTCGCGCGCGTGGGCGCGCACGATGGCCTCGTACTCGAGCGGGTAGCGCGTGCGCACGTACCAGTCGGGCTCCGAGTCGACGACCCATGCGGCGGCGCCCGCACCGGCGAGTAGAAGAACCGAGAGGGCGACGAGGTACCGCACCGCGTCGTGACCTCAGGACGAGGCTGTCAGCGTCGCCATCACGTCTGCAACCCACGCGTCGAGCTCGTCCGGTGTCCCGGTGTTCACGTACGAGAAGTCCGCCCGCGCCACCTTCTCCCGGTCCGGAAGGAGGCGCGACTCGCGATCGTCCTTCCAGCCTCGACGGCGTGCCTCGCGCAGCTTCGTCGGCGCGGTGATGACGACGACCTTGTCGAAGCGTTTCTCCGCGCCGACCTCGAAGAGGAGCGGCACCTCGGTCACACACACCTGAGGCGGCTCCGGCAACGCCGCGAGCTGCTCGCGCCAGGTCATGTACTCGCGCGAGACGAGCGGATGCAGAAGCTTCTCGAGGAAGTCGAGAGCGGCAGCGTCGTCGAAGACGCGCATGGCGATCCGCTCGCGATCCGGTGCGCCGTCGTCACCCAGGACGCCCACGCCGAGTCGCTCGACGAGCGCGCGCTTCACCTCGGGATCCGTCGCGAGCAGATGGTGGACGATCTCGTCGCTCGACACGGTCGCAGCGCCGTGTCTGCGGAAGGACTCGAGCGCGGTCGACTTCCCGGCGCCGATCCCCCCGGTGATCGCGACCGCGAGCGGGCGGCTCAAGAGGCGGGCGCTAGTCGGAGTCGGACTGCTCGGAGCCGACTTCGAGTGCCGGCGCGTCCGGTGCCTCTTCGGCCGGTTGCTCGCCGTTCGTAACCGGCGGCGCCTCTGCAGTCATCGGCTCGACGGCCTGCTCCTCGGCCGCCTCGTCCGCGCCGGCCTCCGCCGACTCCTCGGCGGGCTCGGGCTCGGGCGCAGCCGTCGTGGGGAAAGCCTCTTCCGAGAGCATGAGATCGGGCGTCGTGTGGACGGACTCGGCGCCGTCGGCGCGCGGAACGGGCTGGTCGCCATCGTCGACGCGCTTGAGCGAGAGGGAGAGGCGCCTGCGCTCGCCGTCGATCTCGAGGATGCGGACGTTGACGGCGTCCCCTTGCGAGACGACCTCGCGGGGGTTCTCGACATGGTGCGGCGCAAGCTCGGAGATGTGCACGAGCCCCTCGACCCCGGGGAGGATCTCGACGAAGGCGCCGAACGTCACGACCTTCGCGACACGACCTTCCACCACGTCGTCCTCGCGGTACGAGTCGAGCACCTGCTGCCACGGGTCCGTCTGCGTCTGCTTGAGGCCCAGCGAGATGCGCTGGCGCTCACGGTCGATGTCGAGCACCTTCACCTTGACCGTCTGCCCGATGTCGAGCACCTCGGACGGATGATTCACGTGGCTCCACGAGAGCTCCGAGATGTGGATGAGGCCGTCCATCCCGTCGAGGTCGACGAACGCGCCGAAGTCGACGATGTTCGAGATCTGGCCTTCGATGACGTCGCCTGGGCTCAGCCGGTCGAGGATCGCCTGACGCATCTCCTTCCGCTCGTCCTCGAGCACCGCGCGGCGCGAGAGGACGACGTTGTTGCGCGAGCGGTTCAGCTCGATGACCTTGCAGCGGAGCTCCTTGCCGAGGAACTCGTCGAGGTCCTGCACGCGCCGGATGTCCACGAGCGAGGCGGGCAGGAAGCCGCGGACGCCGAGATCGAGGATGAGGCCTCCCTTGACGACCTCGATGACCTTCCCCGTGACGGGCTCGCCCGACTCGGCGGCGGCCTCGATCCGCTTCCACGCGAGCTCGAAGCGCGCTCGCTTCTTCGAGAGGATGAGGCGGCCCTCAGCGTCCTCCTTCGTCAGGACGAGGGCGTCGATCTCCTCGCCGACGGCTACCTCGTCCGCGGGATTGACCGAGCGCCGGATCGTCAGCTCCGCGACGGGAATGACGCCCTCCGACTTGTAGCCGATGTCGACGAGCACCTCGTCCTTGTCGACGCGGACGACTGTCCCGTGCACGACCTCGCCCTCGTTGATCTCCGGGAAGGCAGCGTCGTAGTCGGGGACGAGCTCCCCGTCGGGGCCTGTCGTCCAGACCCCTTCTTCTGCGGCAGCCGGTTTTTCGGCGATGTCGTTCGCCATACGAGCCGGGGAGTATAGCCGGATGCAGCAGAAATCCCGATCCGGCGTCGATCCGCTAGAAACGCGCCGTGCGACTCACCCTCGTACGCAACGCAACGCTGATCCTCGAGCTCGGGGGAAAGCGGCTCCTCGTCGATCCGATGCTCGACGAGGCGGGCGCGAGGCCCCCCGTCGAGAACACGCGGAACCGGGTCCGGAACCCGACCGTGCCCTTACCCGTGCCCGCCGAAGAGATCGTGCGGGGCATCGATGCGGTCCTCGTCACGCACCGCCACCGCGACCACCTCGACGGCCGCGCGGAGGAGCTGGTGCCGCGGGACGTGCCCGTCTTCTGTCAGCCCGAGGACGAGGACGCGCTCCGCGCGCTCGGGCTCGACGCACGGCCCGTCGTGGGCGAGCTCGACTGGGACGGCCTCCGCATCGCACGCACGCCCGCGAGTCACGGTACGGGGCGGATCGCGGAGTTGCTCGCGCCCGTCAGCGGCTTCGTGCTCGACGATCTCTATCTCGCGGGCGACACCGTCTGGTACGAGGGCGTCGCGGAGACCATCGAGCGTCGACAGCCCCGCGTTGCCCTCGTGAATGCCGGCGGCGCCGAGTTCCTCGAAGGCGGGCTCATCGTCATGGGGATCGACGACGTACGCGAGGTCGCGGCGCGCGTGCGGACCGTCGTCGCAGTGCACATGGAGGCGCTCAACCACTGCTTCCTCACGCGCGCAGAGCTGCGCGCCGCCGTCCCGAGCGTCCTCGTCCCGGAGGACGGCGAGACGCTCGAGCTGTAGGGCTAGGACTTCGCTTCGGCCCAGTCGTCGCCGACGCCGATGTCGACGGCGAGCGACGGGTCGAGCGGGTACGCGCCTACCATCTCCTCGCGCACGAGCTCGCGCACCTTCGTCACCTCCGTCTCCGGCACCTCGAGCAGGAGCTCGTCGTGCACCTGCAGGACGAGGTGTGCGCCTCTCCCCTCCGCGCGCAGTCGCTCGTGGATCGCGACCATCGCGACCTTGATGATGTCCGCGTTCGAGCCCTGCATGACGAAGTTCACGGCGACGCGCTCGCCGAAGCCTCGCGTCTGCCGGTTCGACGCGCGCAGCTCGGGGACGGGGCGCCGGCGACCGAGCAGGCTGGTCGCGTAGCCGTCGTCGGACGCCTGCGCGATCGTCCGCGCGATGAACGCCTGCACGAGCGGGAAGCGCGCGAGGTACGCGTCGATGTACGCCTGCGCCTGCTCCTTCGGGATGTCGAGGTTCTCCGAGAGCCCGAACGCGGAGATCCCGTAGACGATCCCGAAGTTGATCATCTTCGCGAGGTTGCGCTCGTCCTTGGTAAGCGTCGCCGGCTCCTTGCCGAGCACCTCCGCGGCAGTCGCCGTGTGGATGTCCTCGCCGCGCTCGAACGCCTCGCGCAGCTTCGGCTCGCCCGAGACGTGCGCGAGGATCCGCAGCTCGATCTGGGAGTAGTCCGCCGAGAGGAGACGGTGACCCGGTGCGGAGACGAACGCGGAGCGGATCTCGCGCCCGAGCTCCGTGCGGATCGGGATCGCCTGCAGGTTCGGGCTCGACGTCGAGAGGCGCCCCGTCGCCGCGACCGTCTGGTTGATGGTCGTATGGAGCCGCCCGTCCTCGCCGATGAGCGTCGGCAACGGCCCGAGGTACGTGTTGACGAGCTTCGTCAGCTCGCGCCACTCCTCGATCACCGGGACGATCTCGTGGTCGGCGCGGATCGCGCGTAGCACCTTCCCGTCGGTCGAGTAGCCCGTCTTCCCCTTTCTGCCGGGCGTGAGCTCGAGCTTCTCGAAGAGCACGCGGCCGAGCTGCTGCGGCGACCCGAGCACGAACTCCTCTCCGGCGAGCTCGTATGCGCGGGCCTCGAGCTCCTCGATGCGGTCGTTCAAGCGGGCCGTGATCTCGCCCATGCGGTACGTGTCGATGCGGACTCCGGCGTCCTCCATCGCGGCCAGGACGACCGTCAGGGGGAGCTCGACGTCGCGGTAGAGGCGCTCCGAGCCACGCTCGACGACCTTCGCCACGAGCGGGTCGACGAGCCGGCGCGCGGCCTCGGCATGCCGCACGAGTGCCGCCGTCTCCTCCTCCGCCGGCGGATCGGGCTCGAGCTCGATCGCGTATTCGGCCATGAGGTCGTCGAGCTCGTACTCCGCTCGGCCCGGGTCGATGAGGTACGCCGCCAGCATCGTGTCGTCGGCGGCGGGCTCGCCGAGTCGCAAGAGCTTGGCGTCGTGCGCCACGACCTGGAGATCGGGGCCTTGTGACAAGGCATCACGCGTCCGGGGACCGACGACGACCTCGCCTTCGGTGGCGTACGCGACCCGGTCCGCGTCGGCGGCCACTCCCACCCGGCCACCCACCTCTTTCGAGTCTCCCTCGCGCCACCGCACGGTCTCCGTCTCTGCCACGGGACGCTCGGCCGCGGGAACGGCCTCGTCGAGCGTGTCGACGCGCGAGAGGAGCCCGCGGAACTCGAAGCGCCGGAAGATCTCCTTCAGCTCCGAGCGGTCGGGTGGCTGGAGGACGAGATCCGCCGACTCGACGCCGAGGTCGAGGTCGCGCCGCATCGTCGCAAGCACCTTCGAGGCCTGGGCCTGCTCCGCGTTCTCGGCAATCGCCCTGGAGCGGGCCGGCGACAGCTCGGCCGCGTGCTCGACGACGGCCTCGAGCGACCCGTATTGCGACACGAGCTGCCCCGCGGTCTTGTCGCCGATCCCCGGGATGCCGGGAATGTTGTCGCTCGTGTCGCCTTTGAGGCCGATGAAGTCGGGGATCTGGTCCGGCCGGATCCCGTAGCGGGCTTCCACGCGCTCGGGCGTGTAGACCTGAACGTCCGCGACGCCGCGCGGGGTCATCATCAGGCAGACGTTCTCGGAGACGAGCTGGAAAGCGTCCCGATCGGTCGAGACGACACACGTCTTCACCCCCGTCTCGTCGGCCTGCGTCGCGAGCGTCGCGATCACGTCGTCGGCCTCCCA
>DATAET010000236.1:0-2458 GCA_036257855.1 Gaiellaceae bacterium
GAAGGACACTCCGCCCGCCCGCTCGGCGATGAGCGCCAGCACGACGAAGCCGCCGTTGCAATAGGCGAAGCGCTCACCCGGCGCGAACGTGCTCGGGTGGCCGTCGAGCACCGCGAGGTAGTCCTCGGTCGTCGCGAGCTCATGCACGGGTACAGGCATCACGTAGTCCTCGATCTCGACCGCCTCCTCGTCGAGGTAGTCGCCGATGCCCGACCGGTGCGACAGGAGGTGCTCGACCGTCACGCGGTCGTCGATCAGCGGCAGGTCGCGGCCGAGCACCGAGCGGGCCGGTGTCGAGAGTTCGAGCACGCCTTCCTCGATCAGGCTCACGACGGCGAGCGCGGTGAAGCTTTTCGCCCCGCTGGCGATCCCGAACCGCGTGTCGACCTCGTTCGGGATCTCGAAGCCGCGATGCGCGAAGCCGTATGCCCGCGCCAGCTCGACCTCGTCGCCTCGGTCGACCTGGACGACGCCCGTGAACTCCGTCTCGGAGGCGAGGGGGTCGAGCTGGTGTCCGTAGTTCGGCATCGCCTGGGCCCGGAGCATGCACGAGCGGTGAAGCCGAGTGTCCCGTGTTCGTGCATCACAATCTTGCGATGCAGGTCTTTCTCGAAACCGAGCGTCTGCTGCTGCGACGGTTCACCGAGGACGACCTCGAGAACCTCGTCGAGCTCGACAGCGATCCGGAGGTGATGCGCTTCATCACGGGCGGCCGGGCGACGCCCCGCGAGGAGGTAGCGAACGAGATTCTGCCGGCTTTCCTCGACCACTACGAACGCTATACCGGCTACGGCTTTTGGGCCGCGGTAGAGAAGTCGACGGAGGGATTCCTCGGTTGGTTCCACCTCCGGCCGGCCGACGGAGCTCCACCCGGCGAAGTCGAGCTCGGCTATCGCCTACGCAGATCCGCCTGGGGCAAGGGCTTCGCCACCGAAGGCTCGCGAGCGCTGATCGACACAGGGTTCACCGAGTTTGGAGTCGAGCGTGTCGTCGCCTCCACGATGGTGGTGAACGTCGCCTCGAGACGCGTGATGGAGAAGTCGGGTCTGCGATTCGTACGGGTCTTTCACCAGCCATGGCCGGACTCCATCGAGGGCGAGGAGGAGGGCGACGTCGAGTACGCGCTCTCGAGACAGGAGTGGGTGCTGGCGACGCCTGCGGACCGATGCGAGCCGTCTACTCGATCGGGATCTCGAACCGGGCGATGATCCCGGGATCGCCTCCCTTCGCGAGGAGGTCGAGATCGGGATCGCGAGTCGCCACCCACGCGTATCCATGCTCCGGGTAGGCCACCACGTCGGGGAAGCTCCCGGCGCTGATCGCGAGAAGCTCAGCGGGTTCGTCGGTCGGATTGCTGAAGGTGTGCAGCCCGGCTCGTCCCTCCGGGCAGAAGACGAAGTCTCCGGGGGCGAGCGACTCTTCGCCGTCCGGGTTCCGGAACAGCGGACGGCCGCGGAGGACGAAGAACATCTCCTCGGCTCCGTAATGCATATGCATGTAGCTCTCCGGCGCGCCGGGCGCCAGCTCGTACAGCGTTGCCCCCATCCGAGCGTCGTCCGGCCGCCAGAACACCCGACGCCGCGTTCGTTCCTCTTCGTTCTCTCCGTCCCACAGGTCGGAGAAAAGGTTCTGCCGTGTCATTGCGGTCCTCCGAAGTAGCGGTGGCGTGCAGCGGCGAGAACCTGACAGCCCAGCTCGACACGCTGCCGAAAAAACGCGGCCTCAGCCGCGCCTAGCCGCTACCTCGCCGTCGGATCCACGCGGGAATCGTAGTGATTACCGCGAAGTGCCCGGCTCCCGCCAGCCCTCGAGGGTGGTGGTAGGGGCGGGACCGGTGTACCCCGGAGGATTCGGGACGCCCGTCGGATCCTCACCCGAGTCGCCGGCCTGCGGGACTCCTAGCTTGCCAATCGCCGTGCCGTCGTCACACTCAACCGGCCCTTCTTTCCGAAGCTGCTCGATGTAGTCGATGACCTCACTCCGCCTGATCACACGGAGAAGGGCACATTCGATGATCTGTACGCCTCCGCGTCGCTCTGGTTCACACGGCACCGTTCTCGCTGGCTCCCCTTCGCCTCCGCTTGCGCAGGTGCCGCCATGGTCCAGCCAGGTCTGAGCCGCGATCCTGAGCGCGCCATCCTCGTAGACCCAGCCCTTCTTCTCGAAGCGCCCGCAATACGCTCTCCGCACGTAACGGCGAAGACTCTCACTGTCGGGCACGCCCTCCGTGTTTGCGTGCTGCATCAGCCGATCAATGCATCGCTCGACCCTGGTGTTCGCGGCTGACAACGTGTGCACGCTCGACGACGTCTCGGCCCGCCGCCCGCCGTTGCCCGAACCGCAGGCACTGACGGTCGTCGCCAAGATCAGCACCGCGAGACAGACGCGCACGTTCTGACTGTAAGCCCCCAAACGCGCGGCGGCCGGCCCGAGGCGGGATTGTATGCTCGGCCCCACA
>DATAET010000237.1:0-9961 GCA_036257855.1 Gaiellaceae bacterium
AACCACTCGGCGAGCACGCCCGACGGCGGCTACGGCGGTGAGGCCGCCGGGATGGTGGTCGAGCTCGAGGACCGCTTCCGCATCTACTTCGCCGGCGACACGAACGTGTTCGGCGACATGTCGCTCATCGGCCGCATCTACGCGCCGGACGTCGCCGTCCTCCCGATCGGCGACCACTACACGATGGGCCCGCGCGAGGCGGCTGTCGCGCTCGAGCTGCTCGGCGTCGTCCGCTGCGTGCCTTGCCACTACGGGACGTTCTCCCTCCTCACGGGGACACCGGACGCGCTCCGCGAGCTCGCCTCTCCCGGTGTCGAGATCCTGTCGCCCGAGCCGGGCGAGACAATCACGTTCTGATGCGCGAGCGATGGTTCGGCGCCACGGGGCGGAAGGTTCCGGAGATCGTCCTCGAGGGGACGGTCGATCTCGAGGGGGCGCTCATGCTCGACGACGTGTCCGACGTCCGCGCGATCCACGACGCGCACCATGCCGGAACGCCGGTCGTCGTCCGCGCCTCGACGCCGGAGGATGTACATGCGGCGCTCTCCCTCGGCGCCGTCGCCTGCGTCCTCGTGCGCGACGAGAGCCTGCTGTCGCTCGACCTCGCGGAGATGACCTACGGCTGAGCCACTCGTAGCGACCTACTCGATCTGTGCCTGCGACCTCGAGGCGCAGCAGTGGGGCGTGGCCGTGCAGTCGAAGTTCCTCGCCGTCGGCTCGGTCGTGCCGTGGGCGGAGCCGCTCGTCGGCGCGATCGCGACCCAGGCGTGGGCGAACCCGCGCTACGGTCCTGACGGCCTCGCCCTCTTGCGCGATGGCACTCCCGCCGACGAGGTCGTCGCCCGTCTGACGGAGGCGGACGAGAATCGCGCCCAACGGCAACTCGGAGTGGTGGACGCGTTGGGGCGCTCAGCCTCCTACACGGGAGTCGAGTGCAACACGTGGGCAGGACATCGCACCGGGACGGGCTACGCGGCACAGGGAAACATCCTCGTCTCCCAGGACACAGTCGCTGCCCTCGCCCGGACGTTCGAGGCGACCGCCGAGAAGCCGCTCGTCGAGCGCCTCCTCGACTCCCTCGACGCCGCGCAGGCCGCGGGTGGCGATCGCCGCGGCCAGCAGTCGGCGGCGATCCTCATCGTCGGGCCGGAGCAGGGCTACGCCGGCCTTTCGGACGTCCTCGTCGACCTCCGCGTCGACGACCAGCCGCGTCCGCTCGAGGAGCTCAGACGGCTCTACGGCATCCACCAGGAGCTGTTCGGTCGGACACCCCGTTCGCAGTGGATCGAGGTGGACGACGGTCTGCGCAAGGAGATCGCCGATCGACTGGCCGTCCTCGGCTACGACCGGCTGGAGGACTGGGCGGGCGTCGAGAACCTCGAGGAGCGCGTCGACGGCCTCGAGGCGCTCGATCCGTTCGTGCTCCAGCGACTCCGCGAGCGGTCGAACTAGCCGCCGGGGAGACGTCTTCCGGCCGCGAGCGCCCTGAGCGCCGGCACCGGATCGTGCTCCGGGCGCGCGACGACCAGTACGGCGCCGTGCTCGGGCCCGGCCAGCGCCGAGACGAGGAGCTCGAGGCCGACTGCGAGCGCGAACGCCTTGTGTGCCCGGTCCCCGCCGAACGGCACGAGCTCCTCCGGTTCCGCCCGCCCGGCCAGCACGTCGCCGTGCGTGACGGCACCCATGGAGACGTCGGCCACGACCGGCTCGCCGTCGCTCGAGGGGATCGCGATCGCCAGCGGGTTCGTCCCGGCGAGCGGCTCGCCTCCGTCCGGATGGGAGAGGCGACGCGGCGACGTGGCCGTCAGGGCCGCAACGAGCCCGTCGTCCGCCAGGCGTCGCACCCAGTGGCCGAGCACGCCGGTGGGGAAGCAGCGGCGGGCGACCACCACCCGGGCGCGCTCCGGTGGGTCGGCGAGGGTCGCACCGACGATCTCGTCGAGCACGAGGTAGCCGAGCGCGCCATGAGCGTCCCAGCGCTCGAAGCCCTCCTCGGACTCGAGGAGCACCGGGCGCGCGCCCGGGTCGACGTCGAGCGACTCGAGCCAGGCGACTCGGGAGAGACCGTGACCGACCTTTCCCCGACGATCGGCGTCCTCGAAGTGGGCGAGGAGGACGTTCACGGATGGCTCGTCGAACCCACGCGCGGCCAGCCGCGCTCGCGCCTCGTCACTCGTCACGGTCTGCCCAGCCGGTGACGAAAGCGCCGGACCGGCCAGTCGCGGGCGCGCGCGACGCGCGCGAGCGCGCGGTCGGGGTTCACGACGACCGGATGCCCGACGGCCTCCAGGAACGGCAGGTCCGAATGCGAGTCGGAGTACGCAGTGGAGCTCGCGAGCTCGAGACCCTCGGCGGTCGTGAGCTCGACGAGCGCGGTGGCCTTCTCCGGTCCGTACAGGCGGCGCTCGAGGCGACCGGTGTAGACGCCGTCGTCGACCTCTGCTCGCGAGGCGAGCGCGCCCGCGAGCCCGAGCTTCTGCGCGATCGTCTCCACGACCTCGTACAGCGCCGCCGAGACGATGAACACCGGCTCGCCACGGCCTGTATGTTCCGCCGCGAGATCCACTGCCTCGCGGTACACGAGCGGGCGGAGTACGGGCTCCCAGGCTTCCTCCACGATCTCGTGCATGACCTCGACCGACAGACCTTGCAGGATCGTCATTGCGCGGTTGGCGGTCCGGCCGACGCGGGCCTGGCCGGCGCCGAAGCGCGCGAAGACGAGCTGCGCGAGCGCAGCCTTCGCGAGCTGGGGCCTCCCGATCAGGCCGCGCTTGCGGAACGTGCCCGCGAGCGCGAGCGAGCTCGAGCGCGAGAGCAGCGTCCGATCGAGGTCGAAGAACGCGGCCCCCGACACCGTGCGATCCTACGAGACGATCGTCAGCGGCTTCCGGATGGTTCCGGCTCTGGTCGCCGCGACCGAGTCGGCAAGAGCGGCGATCGCGAGCGCCCCCTCCGATTCCGGGCTCAGCTCGAAGACCGTGGCGCCCTCGTCGGCGGCCTCGCGCAGCAGCGGATCGAGCGGGATACGCGCAAGGAGCGGGACCCCGATCTCGTCCGCAAGCGCCTGGCCGCCGCCGGCACCGAAGAGCTCCTCGCCCGTCCCCACGAGATACGACATGTTCTCCACCGCGCCGATGACCCGCATGCCCGTCTTCTGCGCCATCTGGGCCGCCCGCACCGCGACCTGCTGTGCTGCCGGTTGCGGCGTCGTGACGACGAGAGCCTCCGCACGCGGGAGGAGCTGCCCGAGCGACATCGCGACGTCGCCCGTCCCGGGCGGCATGTCCACGAGGAGCGTGTCGAGATCACCCCAGTGCACGTCGGAGAGGAACTGCTCGAGGGCCTTGTGCAGCATCGGCCCGCGCCACATGATCGGGGCGTTCTCGTCGAGGAAGAACCCGATCGACATGAGCTTCAGGTCGCCCCGAACGGGCGGGACGATCATGTCGTCGACGGCGATCGGCTTCTGGTGCACGCCGAGCATGTGCGGGATCGAATGGCCGTAGATGTCGCCGTCGAGGACCCCGACCTGCTCGCCGAGCCTCGAGAGCGCGTATGCCAGGTTCGCGGTGAGCGTCGACTTCCCGACGCCGCCTTTCCCCGATGCGACGGCGATGACGCGGGTCGCGGGCGAGAGCGAGATCGTCCGGTCGTCGGTGCGACCGCCGCGGAGGCGCGAGACCAGCGCAGCCTTCTCCTCCGGCGACATGACGTCGAACCCGAGGCGCACGCGCGTCACCCCGGGCACCTCGCCGACGTGGCGCGTGACCTGCTCCGTGAAGGAGTCACGGAGCGGACAGCCGGCGACGGTCAGCGCGATCGTAACCGAGACCGAGCCGTCGTCCTCCACGAGCACGTCACGGACCATGTCGAGCTCGGTCACGGGGCGGCGCAGCTCGGGGTCGATGACGCTCTCGAGCGCCACGAGGATCGCATCGCGGTCGGGTCGCATCTCGGCGAGCGTAGCTACTACGGACCGCGGAGCGCGTCTCCGAGCTGAGTGACGAGCTCGGGCGAGCCCGCCGCCGCCACGCGCGACCGCGTCACCAGGTCGAGCGGAGCGGACGCGAACGGCGGGTCGTCGAACAGCTCGATGGCGAGCCCGCACTCACGGACGAGGAGCTGTGCGGCGGCGATGTCGACGGAGCGGGCGGGCTTCAGCGACACGACCCCGTCGACGCGACCCGCGGCGAGGTGGCAGAGCGACAGCGCCAGCGACCCCATCACCCTGAGCCTCGCGGCGAGGTCGGTGACCCTCGCGATCGTGGCCGCGATGGCGGGCGTCGTCGTGCCCTCGAAGGAGAGAATCTCGAGCGCGTCCTTCGGCAGCTGCGCCCCGAGTCGCGCAGCGCCGAGGAAGGCACCCCGTCCGCGCTCCGCCGTCCACTCCTCCCCCGTGCCGAAGTCGTAGACGTATCCGAACACGACGTCCGCCATCGCCGGGCCCTCGGCGACCGCGAGCGAGAATGAGAAGAACGGAATGCCGCGCTTCGCGTTCACCGACCCGTCGATCGGGTCGACCACGACCCTGCGGTCGCCGCCCGCCCCGAACGCCCTCGTGCCGAGCTCCTCCGACACGAGCACGAAGTCCTCATGCAGCGCGGTCAGCCGCTCGACCACGAGGTCCTCCGCCGCCTGGTCGATCGCGGTCGTATCGTCGCCACCCTGTCCGAGCCGCAGGACCGGCTCGCGCTCGACGCGACCGGGGAGGTGCTCGAGTACGCCCCGGATGTCCGCAGCGCACGACCGGCAGGTCTCCAGCCACGGGGTCATGCGTCGAGCGGGTGGAAGAGGAGACCCGAGAGGGGCTTGGGGTAGAAGTAGGTGCTCTTCTGCGGCATCCGCTCGCCACTGCGAGCGACGGCGAACACCTCGTCGATCCGCGGCTCGCGAAGGATGAACGCGACGTCCGCGACGCCGTCGTCGACTGCTGCCGTGGCCTCGTCTGCTCGAGGCGTGTATCGGATGCCGTCGAGCCCGTGACGGTCGACGAGCGCCGCGTCGAGGTCGCCCTCGGGGCCGCTGACGAGCTCAACGCTCCCTCGCCGGTAGGCGATCGCGCCTGACTGTCGGCTCGACACCTCCCCGAGACGACGCAGGCCCTCGTCGACGTCGCTGCACGGCTCACCCTCGCGGAGCACACGCAGATCGGGCCGACCGACGAAGAATCGATGCGTCGGGAACACGTGGAGGCCGGGATCGTCCGTCGAGACGACGACGCCCATGATCCGCGATGCCACACCGAGCTCCTCCCCGAGCTCCACCGCACTCTCGTACCGGTGATGCCCGTCGGCGATGAGGAGCTCCCCGACGTCGAGACCCCCTCTCGCGTCGTCGATGCGCCAGAGACGTGTCCCGTCGACGTCGACGTCGGGCTCAGATTCCGGGACGGCAACGTCGATCGGCCTGTCCGCGAGGAGCAGGATCGCCTCCGGCTGCACGCGCGTCGCCCGCAGGAGCTCGAGCCGCTCGTCCCGGATTCGCGAGTACGTCCGCTCGTGCGGAAGGACACGCCCCGCGGAGTACGGCGTCGCAGGAAGGGAGGCGATGAGGCCGCGACGGGCGCGCTCGACGCCGTCGGGCCCGACGTACGTCTCGACCGTCACCCACATCGAGTCAGCGTCTTCGGGCTCCAGGATCCCGTCTGCGAGCCAGTCCCGATAGAGCCGGGCTGCCCCGTCGATCGACTCCGGGAGCGTGAGGTGCGCGACGTTGTACGGGCTCCGCGCGAGGAGCCGCGCCCGCTCGTCCTCGTCGACGGCGTCGTAGGGCGGGGCCACGAGATCCGCCAGCGGTCCGGCCGCGCCGGAGTAGCGAACGGCGCGGAACGGCTGCACGTCGGCCATCGGCGGCGAGCGTACCAACGGTCTTCATAGACTCAGGACGTGACCACGATCGCCGAGCTCGCCGAGGACAGGACCGTCGAGGGCGTGTTCGCGGTGACGCGGAAGGAGCGGCGGCGGACGCGCGCCGGGGCCGCATATCTCGCGCTCGAGCTCGCCGACTCGAGTGGGCGCGTCGACGCGCGGGTCTGGAACGACGTCGACCTCCTCGACGGCCGCTTCGCGGAAGGCGACGCAGTGCACGTCCTCGGGCGCGTCGAGCGGTTCGGCGGGAAGCTGCAGCTCCAGGTACGTGCGGTCGAGCCCGCGGAGGAGGTGGACACGGCGGCGCTCACGCCGACGCTGCGACGAGACGCAGAGGAGCTCGACGGCTTCTTCGAGTTCCTCGCGTCCGAGATCAGCCATGACGAGCTGGCGACCGTCGTCGGCTCCTTCGTCCGCGATCGCGAGGTCAGGGATTCGCTCCGCTCGCTGCCCGCCGCGGGTACGGACGGACACCACGGCTACGCGGGCGGCCTCCTCGAGCACACCGTCGGCGTTGCGACACTTTGCCGCGAGACGGCGCAGCTCCACCCGCGGCTCCGTCACGATCTCCTCCTCTCGGCAGCGCTCCTCCACGACGTCGGTCGAATCCGCGAGCTCGGACGGGGGCCGGCGTTTCGCCCAACCGAGGAGGGCAGGCTGCTCGGCCACGTCCACCTCGGGCTGCAGCTGATCGAGGAGCGCGGCCGCAACATCGACGCGACCGTTCGAGCCGAGCTGCTGCACGCGGTCGCGTGCCACCATGACCGCCAGGCGGCCCGGACGGCCGAGGCCGCGGTCCTCTACCACGCGAACCAGCTCGACGCCCAGGCCGCCACCCGCCCAGTCGGCGACTGATGTTGTGCGCAAGGCCGGAATCCGGCGCGCCGGATTCCGGCCGCGTGACGACCCCTGAAGGCGGCCGCTTGGCGGCCGCATCGTCGCATCACCTTCACCCGAGGTGATCGCACCGCTGCTCGCCCTGGGCGGCGCCGCCTGCTGGGGCGTCGGGGACTTCTTCGGGGGGCTGGCGTCCCGCCGGCTTGCAGTCCTCACCGTCCTCGTCGTGTCGCAGGCCGTCGGGCTCGCGGGCGTGCTCGCCTGGGTCGTCATCACCGGGGAGACGTTTCCGGGAGTCGTCGAGCTGCTGCCGGCCGCGGCGGCTGGCGTCGCCGGGGTCGTCGGGCTGGCAGCGCTCTACCGCGGCCTTGCCGTCGGCGCGATGGGCATCGTGGCCCCGATCTCCGCTGCGTCGCCGATCGTCCCGCTCGCCGTCGACGCATCGAAAGGAGTCGTGCCTGCAGCCGTGCAGTGGCTCGGCATCGGGCTCGTCCTCGCCGGGATCGTCACGCTCTCGCGTGAGCCGTCCGCAGGCCGGGGGAGCATGGCCGCCGGAGCCGCGCTCGCCATGGTCGCAGCGCTCGGGTTCGGAGCGTTCGTCGTGGGGCTGGACGCGGGCGCCGACGAGAGCGCGGCGTGGGCCGTCGTCGCCGCACGCGCGTCCTCGTTCTCGATCGCGGTCGTCGCCGCGCTCCTCACGAGATCGTCGCTGCGGCCACCGCGGCCCACGCTGCCGATGCTCGTCGGCGTCGGCGCGTTCGACACGGGCGCGAACGTCCTCGTCGCGGCGGCGACGACGTACGGTGCGGCGGGGATCGTCGCCGTGCTGGGTGCGCTCTACCCGGTGGTGACGGTGCTCCTCGCCTGGGTCGTCCTCGGCGAGAGGCTGAGCCCGACGAAGCGGGCGGGTGGCGCCATCGCGCTCGCCGGCGCCGCCGTCGTCGCGGCGGGCTAGCACCTCCGCGGAGGATCGCCGTCCCGGCCGCAGAACGTCTCCGCGTGGACGACGCTCCGCCGACCGCGGCGGCTCTCTCGCGCCTCGACCTCGGAGTCCTGATCACCCTCGTGTGCCTGGGGATCGGCGGGGCCTGCGGGCTGATCGCGGTCGTCGACGCCGGAAACGAATTCTCCGCGATCGGCAAGGGTCTCGGCGTCGCGCTCGTCGTCTTCCAGAGCGGCGCCACGATCGCGTGTGCTCTGGCCTGCCTCGCTCGCCGGCGCGTCGAGCTCCTCGCCCTCGCGGGGCTCGTCGCCGCCGGCCTCGCCATCGACCTCTTCGTCCTCGAGATCTGGCTGAGCATCGAGAGCGAGACGTACGCGAAGCTCGCCGGGATCGCCTACGCTTGGACGTTCTTCGGATTGATCGCCCTCGGCCTCACGCTCGCGGCCCGGCCGCGCGACACCCTCGCGCGCGGCCTCTACCTGGGCGCGGTCGGCGCGTCGCTGCTCGGCGGCGTCCTCGCGACCGCCCTCATCCTGTCCGCAGGAAAGGCGGACGTCGTTCGAACGACCGCCCCGATCCCGATCTCCTCGCTCGGGGACGAGAGCCTGCTCCGGCCACTCGGTGCGGTTCTCGTCGTCATCGTCACGCTGTGGTTCGCGACCCTCGCCGCGACCCGCGTCGTCAGGGACGAGCCGCCGTCACACGTTGAAGCGGATGTTTAGGACGTCCCCGTCCTCGACCGCGTAGGTCTTCCCCTCGAGGCGTTGCAGTCCGCGCCGTGCAGCCTCCGCGTGCGAGCCGCACTCGAGCAGGTCGCCCCAGCGGATCACCTCGCACCGGATGAAGCCGCGTGCGATGTCGGAGTGGATCGACTCCGCCGCGTCCAGAGCTGTCTGTCCCTGCCGAAGCGTCCACGAGCGCGCCTCGGTGTCGCCGGCCGTGAAGAACGTGATCAGGCCGAGGGCAGCCTTGAGCCCGAGGACGACGTCGTCGAGGGCTGAAGGGCCGGTCCGGAACTCCGCCGCATCCTCATCGGAGAGCTCGGCCAACTCCATCTCGAGCGCGGCGTCGATGCCTCCGGGGCCGTTCTCGATCGGAACGAGCGGCTTCGTCGTGAGCGGCTCGAGCTCGGAGGGCAGCTCGCCGGGCCACTCGGACAGGGGCTTGCCGTCGTCGAGGTGAGCGAGGAGCCGCTCCGTGCGGTCGACCTCGGCGCGCTTCGACCGGTCTCCCGACTTCGCCTCCTTCTGCACGCGCTCGAGGCGTCGCTCGACGTGGTCGCGATCGGCCACGACGAGCTCGAGCTGCAGCGTCTCGAGGTCCGCAGCGGGGTCCGCGCCGTCGGAGAACCCGTCGAGGACGGCGAGCAGCGCATCGGCCTGGCGAAGCTCGCCGGGGATCTCTGCTCTCCCGGGCACGTCGACGACGCGGATGGCCGCGGGGGTGACCTTCTTCGACCCGACGACCGCTGCGACGCGAGCGAGGCGGTCGTCGGCGATCACCGCCATCCCGAGATTGGGCTTCTGCGTCACGTCCGCGTAGGTGGTCACCTGCGCTCCGGCATGCGTGAGCGCGTTGAAGAGCGTCGTCTTCCCGGAGTTGGGGAGGCCGACGATTCCGACCCGGAGCGCCAAGGGTTGCTGCTAGCCGGCGAAGCCGACGCGGGACTCGCGCGCGTAGCGCTTCGCGTACACGACGCGGTCGAGTACCACCGTGATCGTTCCCTCCTGCGCCTCGAGCGTCAGGGTTCCCGACCCGCCGGCAGCGAGCTTCCGGTCGAGGGCGTCCGCGCTTTCGGGGTCGACGAGCCAGCTGAGGATCTGTCCACCCGCAAACCCGATTTCGACCCGTACGAAGTCGTCAGCCACTCGCAACCACCTCCGTGAGAACGCCGTGGACGGAATCTGGATGGACGAACGCCACCTCGAGCCCGAACAGCCCTCGACGCGGCACCGAATCGATCAGCTGCGCGCCGGCGGACTCGAGCTCCTCGAGCGTCCTCGGGAGATCCTCCGTGCCGAGCGCGACGTGGTGCATCCCGGGGCCGCGCCTCGCGAGGAAGCGCCCGACCGGCGTGTCCTCGCCGGTCGGTGTCACGAGCTCGAAACGGGCGTCCCCGACGAGGACGGACGCGGCCTCGACGCCCTGCGCGTCGAGGGGCTCGCGGTGCTCGAGCCGTGCATCGAAGAGCCGCTCGTACGTCGCTATCGCCTCGTCGAGATCGACGACCGCGATGCCGAGGTGGTGGATCCCTCGCACCCGCGCGATGCTAGCCGCGCCGGCTGGTCGTCAGTCCCGCATGGGGAGAGCGCGA
>DATAET010000238.1:0-11009 GCA_036257855.1 Gaiellaceae bacterium
GCCGTCTTCGCCTCGCTCCTCGGCGAGCCCGGGAACGGTCACTGGACGATCCAGCCCGAAGGTGAGTTCCGCTCCACCGGGCGTCGGTACCGCGACGACACGCTCGTGCTCGAGACGACGCTCGAGACGGATTCGGGAGCCGTGCGACTCATCGACTTCATGCCGCCGCGGATCGTGAATCCTGATGTCGTCCGCATCGTCGAGGGCGTCCGCGGGACGGTCGACATGCGGATGGAGCTCGCGATCCGCTTCGACTACGGATCGATCGTGCCGTGGGTGCGCAGGATCGACGGAACGCTCGTGGCAGTCGCCGGCCCGGACGCCGTCCTCCTTCGCACGCCCGTCGAGCACGAGGGGCGCAACCTGCGGACGCACGCGGAGTTCACGGTGCGCGAGGGCGACCGCGTCCCCTTCGTCCTGCGCTGGTTCCCATCGAACGAGCCGGTTCCCGAGCCGATCGATCCGGAGGAGGCACTCGACGACACGGTGTCGTTCTGGGAAGAGTGGGCGGGCCGGTGTACGTACGAGGGCATGTGGAAAGACGCGGTCCTCCGCTCCGTGCTGACGCTCAAGGCGCTGACGTTCGCACCGACGGGCGGCATCGTCGCCGCCCCGACGACGTCGCTCCCCGAGTGGATCGGCGGCGTCCGCAACTGGGACTACCGCTACTGCTGGCTCCGCGACGCGACCCTGACGCTGCTCGCACTCATCCGCGCAGGCTACGGGGAGGAGGCGGGTGCGTGGCGCGACTGGCTGTTGCGCGCGATCGCCGGGGCGCCGGAGGACCTCCAGATCATGTACGGCGTCGCCGGCGAGCGCCGCCTGACCGAGCTCGAGCTCACCTGGCTCTCCGGCTACGAGGGCTCGCGCCCCGTGCGCATCGGCAACGGCGCCTCCGAGCAGCTCCAGCTCGACGTCTACGGCGAGGTCGTCGACGCGCTCTTCCAGGCCCGCCGGGTCGGACTCGCCGCCTCCGACGACGCCTGGCGGCTCACGCGAAAGGTGTTCGACTGGCTCGAGTCGGGATGGCGCGAGCCCGACGAGGGGATCTGGGAGGTCCGCGGCCCGCGCCGCCACTTCACGCACTCGAAAGTCATGGCGTGGGTCGCCTTCGACCGTGCCGTGAAGACGATCCAGCGCTTCGGGCGCGAAGGCCCGCTCGACCGCTGGAAGGCAGCACGCAGAGAGATCCGCCGCGAAGTCCTCCGGGAGGGCTTCGATGCCGAGCGCGGCACGTTCGTCCAGTACTTCGGTTCCGACCGGCTCGACGCGAGCCTGCTCCTGATCCCGCTCGTGGGCTTCCTCCCGGCGACGGACGAGCGGGTCGTCGGAACGGTGCGGGCGATCGAGCAGGAGCTCGTGCGAGGAGGCTTCGTCGAGCGCTACCGAGCGGACGAGGAGAACGCGGACGTGGACGGGCTGCCTCCCGGCGAGGGGGCGTTCCTGCCCTGCTCGTTCTGGCTCGCCGCGGTGCTCGCGCAGCAGGGCCGGTACGACGAGGCCGTCGAGCTGTACGAGCGGCTTCTCGGCCTCCGCAACGACCTCGGGCTGATCTCGGAGGAGTACGACCCCGGGCGCTCGCGACTGGTCGGGAACTTCCCGCAGGCGTTCACGCACATCGGGATCGTCGAGACGGCGTACACGCTGTCCCGGGCGCGCGGCTCTACGCGCTGACGGCGAACAGCCTCCACTCGCCCGGGACACCCTTGAGCGTCGAGACGCCCCGATCCTCGAACTCGAGCCTCGAGCCCGCGACGAGGTCCTTCACGGTTCCCGAGACGAGCACCTCGCCCGCATCGGCCCGCGCGGCGACGCGCGCGCCGATGTGGACGGCGATGCCCGCGATCTTGCCGTCGGCGAGCTCGACCTCGCCCGTGTGGAGACCGGCGCGGACGTCGAGACCCAGGGGTCGCACGGACTCGACGATGGCCTGCGCGCAGCGGATCGCCCGCGCCGGCCCGTCGAACGTCGCGAAGAAGCCGTCGCCCGCGGTGTCGACCTCCTGCCCGTCGAAGCGGGCGAGCTCGTGCCGCACCGACGCGTGATGCTGCTCGAGAAGGTCGCGCCAGCGGCGGTCGCCCAGCTCGGCGGCGAGCGCGGTGGAGCCGACGAGGTCGGTGAAGAGGATCGTGGCCAGCCTCCTGTCCGGCGGTGCCGTCTCACGCCGCCCGGTCAGGAACTCTCGGATCTCCGCGATCGTGTCGTCGGGGTCGAACCATGGAACGTGATCGCCGCCCGGCAGCTCCACGTACTTCGAGCCGCCGATGTTCCGCGCGAGGAAGCGGGCGTTCTCCACGTGGCAGACCCGATCCTCGACCGCGTGGAGAATCAGCGTCGGCACGTTGATCGACGGCACGACGTGACGCACGTCGATGCCGAAAGCCATCCTCGCGAACGCCGCCCACGACGACGGCGTTGCCGCATGGATCTGCAGCTTCCCGAGCCATTCACGCGCCCAGGGTGGGTCCCCGATGCTCGGGACGAGCCAGGGCATGCCGACGCCTTTGCCCCAGTTCCTCGGAATCGACTCGAGGTACTCCTCGAATTCCTCCGGCGTCGACTCGCCCCACGGCCACTCCTCGTCGGTCAGCTCGCGCACCTCCGCCCCCTGGAGGACGAGCGCAACCACCCGCTCGGGATGTGCCGCCGCGAACAGGATCGACAACGGCCCTCCCTCGGACTCGCCCAGGACGGCTGCGCGCTCGCTGCCGACGGCGTCCATGACAGCGCCGATGTCGTCCATCCGCTCCTCGAGCGTCGTGGCGCCGGGAACGCGGTCCGACATGCCCAGGCCACGCTTGTCGAAGAGGATGACCCGGGCGAACTCTCCGATCCGCTCGTAGTAGCGGCGGTAGGCCGGAAGCTCCCACGCGATCTCGAGGTGCGTGTAGGCCCCCTCGACGCAGACGAGGTCGACAGGGCCGTCCCCGACCATGCGGTAGGCGACGTCGATGTCGCCGCTCCGGGCGAAGCGCACCTCCGACACGTCCCGAGCATAGGCTCCTTAGCGGTGGCCGAAGGAGTGCGGCCGGGGGAGCGACTGCCACACGGAT
The DNA here is from genome assembly GCA_036257855.1 of Gaiellaceae bacterium. GTDB lineage: Bacteria > Actinomycetota > Thermoleophilia > Gaiellales > Gaiellaceae > GMQP-bins7. The sequence goes on from DATAET010000238.1 coordinate 3,054, forward strand.
TCGTCCTTTGCGACCTTCCGGGCGAGGGGTCCGAGCGACTCGAGCGCCGAGACGAGGACGTTCCGGTTCTCCCCCACTCGCTCGTAGCGGCCGCGGGCGAGGATCAGCGGCTCGGCGCGGACAGTCGCGCGGTGCCGCTCGTAGATCTCGGACGGGACGATGAGGTTCACCTGCCCGTGCTCGTCCTCGAGGAGCATGAAGACGATCCCGTTGGCGGTCGACGGACGCTGGCGCGCGACCGTCATCCCCGCAAAGGCGACCTGCCGCCCGTGCTGCTCGGCGTGGAGCTCCACGCTCGAGAGCGTCCCCGCAGGAAGGTGTGCGCGCAGGAGCGCGAGCGGATGCGTTCCGAGCGACATGCTCGTGTGGCGGTAGTCCGCGAGCATGCGCTCCCAGCGCGTGAGGTCGCGGAGCGGTGGCGTTTCCGTCGTCGGTTCGAGCTCGAGTGGCAGCTGCTTCAGCTCCCCGTCGGTCCCCGGCACCGACTGCGCGCGGACGACGAGCCCGAGCTCCCAGAGGAGGTCACGGCGCGGCCGCCCGTAGCCGTCGCAGGCGCCCGCCTTCACGAGCGCTTCGAGGCCGTCCTGCGAGAGCTGCGCGCGGCGCGCGAGGTCCGCGACGTCGAGGTACGGACCGCGCGCCTCGCGCTCGGCCACGAGCGCCACCGCCTCGTCGTCCCCGATGGACGAGATGTAGTTCAGGCCGATCCGGACTGCGCCCCACTCCACAGCACAGCGAGCGCCGCTCAGGTTGACGTCGATCGGGAGGATCTCCACGCCGTGCCGCTGCGCGTCGCGCACGAGGGTGGCGGGCGGGTAGAAGCCCATCGGCTGCTCGTTCAGGAGCGCGCACAGGAACTCCGCGGGGTAGTAGTGCCGCAGCCACGTCGACTGGTACGCGAGGAGCCCGAACGCTGCCGCGTGCGCCTTCGGAAAGCCGAATCCGGAGAAGCCGACGAGCTTGTCGAAGACGGCGTCCGCCGTCTCCGCGTCGACGCCCTTCCGGGCCGCGCCCTCGACGAACCGCTCGCGGAACGACTCGAGGGCGTCGTGACTCCGCTTTCGGCTCATCGCCCGTCGCAGCCCTTCCGCCTCCCCGATCGTGAATCCCGCGAGCGCGATCGCGACCTCGAGCACCTGGTCCTGGAAGACGACGACGCCGAACGTCGAGCGGAGCGGCTCGCGGAGGAGCTCGTGGTCGACCGGGAAGACGTACGAGGGGTCGTCGCGCAGCTTCTGCCGCGCGTCGATGTACGGGTGCACCGCCTTCCCCTGGATCGGGCCGGGCCGGACGAGCGCGACCTGGACGGTGATGTCGTCGAGGTTCTGCGGCCTCGTTCGCAAGAGACTCTGCATCTGCGCGCGGCTCTCGATCTGGAACGCGCCGATCGTGTCCGCGCGCTGGATGTCGTCGTAGACCGTGGGATCGTCGAAGGGGATGCGGGAGAGGTCGATCACCTCGTCATGCGTTCCTGCGATCTGCTCGACGCAGTCCTCGACCGCGGAGAGCATCCCGAGGCCGAGGAGATCGATCTTGAGGAAGCCCGCGTCCGAGCACGAGTCCTTGTCCCACTGACAGAGCTGACGCCCGGCCATCGCCGCCGGTTGCACGGGGACGATCTCGACGAGCGGCCGCGTCGAGACGATCATCCCGCCCGGGTGCTGCGAGACATGGCGCGGAAGCCCGGCGATCTCACCGGTGAGCCAGGCGAACGCGCGCCAGCGCTTCGACTCGAGCTTCCGCTCGCCGTCGGGGAGACGCGCCACCTCCTCCCCCACGCGCTTCGCGTTCCAGCCGTCCGAGAGTCGTGCGAGCCGCTCGAGCTCGGCGAACGGAAGGCCGAGCGCCTTCCCGACGTCGCGGACAGCGCCGCGCGAGCGGTACGTCGCGAAGCTGGCGACGAGCGCAGCATGCTCGCGCCCGTAGCGCTCGGTGACGCGGACGATGAGCTTCTCGCGGATGTCGCGCGGGAAGTCGAGGTCGATGTCCGGCACGGACGCGAGCTCGCGGTTCAGGAAGCGCCCGAGCGACAGCTCGTTCGACACCGGATCGACATGCGACAGCCCGGTGAGGTAGCAGACGATCGAGCCGACCGAGCTCCCCCGCCCGCGCCCCGGCGGCAGGAAGCTCCGCGGGGAGTCGATCCCCCGCACCTCGCGGGCGCACTCCCGCGCGAGCTCGAGCACCTCGTGGTGGAGGAGGAAGAAGCCCGCGAGCCCCAGCTCGTCGATGAGCGCGAGCTCGTCCTCCAGGCGAGCGCGCACGTTCGCTCGTAACTCGTTGTCACCCGAGCCGTAGCGCTCGACGACGGCTGCGTCGCAGATTCCCGCGAGCTGCCGGATGGCCGGCTCGTCTCCGTCCGAGAAGTCGGGATAGCCGTAGCCGAGCTCCTCGGTGAGGTCGAACTCGAGTCGCTCGGTGACTGCCACCGTCCGCTCGGCGGCGGCGCGATCGAAGGAGAAGCGCTCGTGCATCTCCTCCGGCGAGCGCAGGTAGCTCTCACGATTCCCGCGCCGCTCGGGCTCGCACCCCTCGAGCGACGTTCGGCAGCGGATCGCGACGAGCACGTCCTGCAGGAGCGTGCGGCGCGGATGGTGCGCGTGGACGTCGCCGGTGGCGACGGTCTCGACGCCGAGGTGCTCGGCGAGATCGCGGAGGAGGCCGAGCCGTCGCGCGTCACCCCGCTCGAACGGCCGCTGCAGCTCGACGTGGAAGCGCTCGCGGCCGAATGCCCCGGCGAGACGTGCCGCCGCGTTCGGATCGAGGAGCCCGAGACCTCGCCGCGCACATCCCGAGAGGCAGACGAGCCCCTCGTTCAGCTCCGCGACCGTCTCGAGCGGAACGGAAGGAGGCAACGGTTCGCGGTCCTCGTGGCCTGGTCGCCGCGTTCCCGCGTGCGCCGCCGTGAGAAGGCGGCAGAGGTTCGCGTACCCACGTCGATTCTGGACGAGGAGCGTCACGTGCGTCCCGCCGTCGAGCGTCAGCTCTGTCCCTGTGATCGGCCGCACGCCGAACGCCTTCGCCGCGTGGGCGAACTCGAGGGAGCCGTAGACACCGTCGTGGTCCGTGAGCGCGAGCGCCTCGTACCCGAGCTCGGCCGCCCGCGCGGCGAGCTCTTCCGGCTGCGACGCCCCGTCCAGAAACGAGTACGCGGAGTGACAGTGAAGCTCGACGTACGCCACGGTCTAGGCTGCGGGTCGATGGTCGAGGTCGCTGAAGGTGAGGTCATCTTTCGCCGCGAGGAGCTCAGCGTCACGCTCCTCGTGGACATCGAGCAGCTCGCCGCGGTCGAGGTCTACGCCGCCCCCGGCTGGGGAAAGGCGCCGCTCCACCTCCATGCGCGACACGGCGAGGCCCTGTACGTCTTCGAGGGAGAGGTCGCGCTCCGGCTCGAGGACCGCGAGCACCGGCTCGGCCCCGGCACCTGGGCGTTCGTCCCGCCCGAGGTCGTGCACGCTTTCGAGGTGATGGGTGGGGACCCGGCGCGGTTCCTCGACCTCCACGCTCCCGGCTCGGGGTACGGCGACTACGTCCGCGGCTCGGCGGCTGCCTTCGACCAGCAGCCCCCGCCCGAGCACGCGACGGGCGACCCTGGCTTCGCCGTCCTGCTGCGGGCGGGGGTGGAGGGAGAGGAGATCACGAACCGCTCGCCGGAGCGCCGGGCGACGTTGCTCGTGGACGCCGGCGAGCTCACGATCGCCGAGTTCGCGTACGGGCCCGGCGAGCGCGGAGCGAAGCTGCACGTGCACCACGACCACGCCGACGCGTTCCTCGTCGTCGAGGGGGAGTTCACGTTTCACCTCCGCGACGGCTCGCGTGCGCTTCCCGCAGAGACGCTCGTCGTCTTCCCTCCCGGCGTCGTGCACGGCTTCGACAACGACTCGGATGCGACCGCCCGTTGCTTCAATCTCCACGTGCCGGCGTCCGGCTTCGCCGACTACCTGCGCGGACGGAACCCCGATTTCGACCAGCACGACCCAGCCGAGGACGGCGGTCTCGATCCGGCGGCCGTTGTCGTCACTCGGCTCTCGGAGTAACGTCGCCGCATGACCTGGGAGGAGTTCGTCGCGGACGTCACCTCGCGGTATCCGCTCCACGAGTCGAAGATGTTCGGGATGCCGTGCCTCAAGCGGGAGAACGGCAAGGTCGTCGCGGGTCACTGGAAGGACGGAGGGCTCACCGTGAAGCTCACGGACGATGCGGCCCGCGAGCAGGCGCTCGCGCTGCCCGGCGTCGTGCTTTTCGACCCCGGCATGGGGCGTCCCATGCGCGAGTGGGTGCTCGTCCCCCAGGCGCTGTCCGGCGAGTGGCTGCGGCTCGTCGATCAGGCCGTCTGAGTGGACGACCCACGGGCGCGCTTCGACGACATCTGCGACGCCCTGACCGCGTGGCACCCGACCGTCCGGCGCTCGAAGGTGTTCGGTATGCCGTGCCTGAAGCGCTCCGGTCGCGTGATCGCCGGCTTCACGCGCTCCGAGGGGGCCATGGTCTTCAAGCTCACCGACTCCGATGCGCGCGCCCATGCGCTCGCGATCCCCGGAGCGCACCTGTTCGACCCCTCCGGACGCGGCGAGCCCTTTCGGCAGTGGGTCGTCGTCCCAGCCGCCCACGCCGCCGAGTGGGAGGCTCTGTCCTACGAGGCGGTCAACCAGGATCATTCCCTCAGGCCTGCTGAGTGAACCAGCAGAGCTTCTCCACGTCGCGGTAGACGCAGACGTTCCGGCCGCCCTCGAGGACGACCTCGAAGTAGTGCCTGTCGATCGGCTCGTCCGTCCACCAGCGATCGACCACGCGCCACTCCTCGCGCACGAGCGTGACCTGTTCGCGGTTCACCACGTGCGGTGTCCCACCCGGCCCCGTCTCGACGAGCGCCGGCCGGGGGGCGTTCAGTCGTCCCGCGGAACGACGAGCGCTCGCGCTTCCGGAACCCGCGACCACGGCGCAACCTCCACCACTGCGCACACCGACCCCGTCCCCGTGCTCGCGCGCACCTGCCGCAGCCCTTCGCGCAGCCGCACGACCGTCTCCTCACCCGCAGGCTCGACGAGGGCGAGCTGCTGCCCCGTGTGCTCGGCGAGCTCGACCGCCTCGACGCGGAGCTCGACGATCGGCGCGGGCAGCTCCTGGAGCTTCGACCCGAGTGCGGCTCTCAGCCGGCCGACCTCCGCCGTCGCATCGCGCAGCGTCGTCACCCGCCGCCACGATCCGCCGTCGACGAGCCGGGCGACCAGCGCGAGTTTTCGAAACGGCCGCCCGGCCCGTTCTGGACGCGCGAGCAGGCGCTCGAGGAGGGAGCCGAGCGCCCGTCGCAGCGTGAGCTCGTTCGCGATCGCTTCGGGGAAGGAGAGGGCCTCGACGAGCTCCGAGGCGGGCTTGCGTCCACGCACCCGTGCCCTCCGGCCGCCGCGGGCGAGACGCCACGCCGTTCTTCCCTCCACGCCCAGCCGCTCGGCGACCGCTCCACCCGGCAGCTGTGCGAGCTCCCCGAGCGAGCGCAGTCCGAGGCCTTCCAGCTCCGCATACCGATTCGGGGCCATCGGGAGCAGCGAGAGCGGGAGCGGCTCGAGGAACGCTTCCTCCTCCTTCGGCGCGACCAGGAGAATCTGGCCGGCACGCGCGACGCTCGCAGCCGCGAGAGCGGTGAAGCGCCTCCCGGCGGCACCGATGCGCGGATCCCACGTCGAGCCGACCGCCGCGAGTGCGCGCTCGAGCGCGGGCTGCACGCCTCCGTAGAGGCGCTCGACGCCCTTCGTCTCGAACACGACCGCTCCCAGCTCGGCCGGATCGACCGCGAAGCCCGCGTCCTCGAGGCGTCGCAGGACACCCTCCCACTCCCTCTCGACCGCCGCCGGATCGCGGTCGACGAGGACGAGCGACGGGCACGTCGCGAGCGCCTCCCCGAGGCGCATCCCCGGCCTCACTCCGGCCGCTTCCGCCGCCGCCGTCACGGGCCCGAGGAGCGGCTCTTCCCCCGCTTCCGGCGCAAGCGCCGCAGGGACGAGCGCGAGCCGCGGGCGCGCTCTCAGCGCCGCTCTCAGCTCGAATCCCGGAATGAGGAGGCACGCGACCATTCGAACACATGTTCTATACGAACACATGTTCTCCTGTCAAGGCCGATCTGTTAGCCTCGACCGCCGTGAGCGTCGACTGGGATTGGACGCGCGTCGTCATCGACCACGTCCACATTCGCGCGCGCGACGCGGGTGCGAGCGTCGCCTTCTACAAGACCGTTCTCGAGCCGCTCGGCATTCCTCCGATCTGGGAAGGCGAGCGCGGCGCGCAGCTCGCGAACCTCGTCGTCACCGACGACGAGCCGACGACGAGCGGCCCCGTGCACATCGCGTTCGTCGCCGATTCGCGCGACCAGGTCGACGCATTCCATCGCGCAGGCGTCGAGGCCGGCGCCCGCGACAATGGTCCTCCGGGAGTCCGCGAGCAATACAGCTCGGACGAGGGCGGGCGCTACTACGCCGCCTACCTGCTCGACCCCGACGGCAACAACGTCGAGGCGGTCTGCCGTGAGTTCGAGCAGACGGGCTAGCGCAGCTCCGCACGAAAGCACTCGGTGACGTACGGGAGGCGAACTCCGTCCGGATCCGCCGTCTCGTCGTACAGCCGCACAACTGCGTCGAGAATCGGCTCACGCTCTGCGGGCTCGAGCTTCGCGCAGTAGCTCCGCGAGAGCACGAGGTCGAGCAGGCCGTCTCGATCGAGCGTCTGGACGTGGACGAAGCGCGCCCGGTCGACCGGGCCGAAGAGCCCGCTCCCGTCGAGCGCGGGGACGACGTCGGTCTCCGACACCGTCTCGTTGCCGATGATCACACTCAGGCGCGCCATCCACGGATCGCGGTCGTCGCGGGAGTTCCACACGAGCGCGAGGCGACCGCCCGGGCGCAACACCCGTGCGATCTCCGGCAGCGCCCTCGCATGGTCGAACCAGTGGAACGCCTGGGCCGAGGTGACGACGTCGGCCGACGCGTCGGGGACCGGGATCGACTCGGCGCTTCCCGCGAGCGCGACTACCCCCGCCACCGCTGCGTCGAGCTGCGCGCGCATCTCGTCGAGCGGCTCGACGGGCGTGACCCGATGGCCGAGGGCGACGAGTGCGCGCGTAAGCTTGCCCGTCCCTGCGCCGAGGTCGACGACGTCGACCGGGGCCTCGCCGACGAGCCAGCGCACCGCGTCGTCCGGGTAGTCGGGCCGCCCCCGCTCGTACGCGCCCGCGACCTCCGAGAACGCCGTGAACGGGCCGCGCACCTTCGGATCCCGGTTGACGATCACGAGATCTCCGCCGCTGTGTCATGCATCGAGACGAAGCGCGGTACGACGTCCAGGACGCTCTCACGGGCGCAGAACGGGATATCGGCCTCGAGTTCCGGCGCGTTCTCAATCAGGTTGCGACCGCTCTTCGAGGCGCGGAACGCCTCCTCCGCCCCACCGCCCCACGTCCCGACGAGGCGTGCAGCTGCCTCGGCCGCGTCGGTGCGTTCCCAGCCGAGGAGCTCGACGATCCGGCCAGCGACGTACGCGTCGTCGAGCGCGAGCGTTCCCTGGACGCCCGCACAGACGACGACGACGTCCGCTGCGGCCGCACGGACGGCTTCCACCACGGCCGAGAGGTTGAGGAGCGAGGCCACGAAGACGCGCTCGCAGCGCTGCGCCGCCGCGACGACAGCGCGGGTTCCGTTCGTCGTCGAGAGGAACAGCGTCTTCGCCGCGGGCTCGAGGTACTCGCGCGGGGAGTTGCCGAGATCGAAGCCCGGGATGCGCACGGCGTTGCGCTCGCCCCCGAGGACCCCGTCGCCGAGCGCCTCTCTGAGCACGCGGGCCTCGTCGATCGCGGCCGTGCAGAGCACGCGCTCGTAGCCCGCGGCGAGCGCCTGGCAGATCGTCGAGGTCGCGCGGATGACGTCGACGACGACGCCCGTCGGGGCCGCTCCGGCCTCGTCCGGAGTG
>DATAET010000239.1:0-3998 GCA_036257855.1 Gaiellaceae bacterium
CGCGAACACGCTGATGGATGGCGCGCGCTGCACTGCCGGCCAGCTGCTGAAAGACGATCGCCCGAACGAGCATGCCGAAATGCCCGTCTGGATCGCGTGGCCGGTGCGTGAGCGGACCTGCCAGCTCAACCAAGTTGGCCAGGACCGGATCGCGTGAGGCGGCATCGGCTACGGCGGAGGCAAGCGCCACGCGACTCATGCGCCGACGCTACCGCTCGGGTACCAGTCAGGGGCCTCGCCGCCCGGGCTGATCTGGGTCAAGTGCGGCCGCGGTCTCCAACGAGGATGTGCTGCAACAGCGCGTCGACGCGCGCGAAGCCGCTCTTCGCGCCCTCCTCCACGCCGTACTGCATCGTCGTGTCGCGCTCCTCGGTCGTCGCGAAGCGCATCGTCTGCGTCAGCTTCGTCCGGTCGCCGAGATCCTCGAACTCGAGCGTCTGCAGGTGGTTCTGGAACGTCTGCACGAGCCGCTCGGGCGCGTCGACCACGCGGAGCTCGCCCTCGACGGCACCGAACGGCGTGCGGAAGCGGTACGTGCCGCCCGGACGGACGTCGATCTCCTCGACGACCGTGCCCTCGCCCCACCATTCCGGGATCAGCTGCGGATCCGTCCAGACGGAGAAGACGTGCGGGCGCGGCGCGTCGAAAGATCCGCACGACCCGGATCTCGAGCTCGATCGGGCTGGTGACGGTGGTGGCGTTCAAGGTGCTCCTTTCTTCGTTCCAACGCCCTCATCGAAACGTCGCGAATCTGCTCAGCTCGCCGCCTTCTTCACGAGCGCGGCGATCTTCTTCTCGTCGGCAGCAGTCAGCTCCCTCAGCGCGAAGGCGATCGGCCACATGGAGCCGTCGTCGAGGTTCGCGCTGTCATTGAAGCCGAACATCGCGTACCGCTCCTTGAACTTCGAAGCGTTCCGGAAGAAGCAGACGACCTTGCCTTCCTTGTTCGCGTATGCGGGCATCCCGTACCAGGTCTTCGGCAAGAGCTCCGGGGCGGCGTTCGTGACGATCGCATGCAGCCGCTCGCCCATCGCGCGATCCTTCGGCGGCATGGCGGCCAGCGCCTCGCGAATGGCGGTTTCCCCGTCCGCGGCCGCCTTCAGCTCCTTGGCGCGCGCTCTCATCGCGGCCTTTTCCTCGGCGCTGAATCCTTCCTTCTTCTTCGTGGGGCTCATGGTGCTCCTTTCGTTCGTTCGACGACCTGCGCGAAGCGGTCGAGCCGCTGCAGCCACGTGCTGATGCCCTCGAAGGCGTACGGCACGAGCGTGCACCTGCGCACACGGCCGACCTTCTCCGTCGTGACGAGCTCCGCCTCCTCGAGCAGGCGGACGTGCTTCTTCATCCCGGTCAGCGACATGCCGAAGGGCTCGGCGAGCTCGCTGATCGTCGCGTTGCCGGCCCCTAGCCGTTCGAGCACCGCGCGGCGGGTCGGGTCGCCGAGGGCCGCGAAGGCGCGATCGACAGTCGCAGAATACTGAACCATTAGGTTCACTGTAGCGGACTCCGCGCTGAGTTGCAAGACCGGCACCACGCGATCCTGACGACCTGCTCCACCGCGAGCTCGCGACCCTATGTACTCATGGAGTGCGAGAACCGCGACCGGGCGATGACTGCCTGCGCGAGTTCGATTCTTGTCGGGGCACGCGGGCGGGGACCGTCAGACGGCGAGACCCGACTCGGGATCGAAGAAGTGGAGGCGCGTGACGTCCACCTCGATCTCGAGGGGCTCGCGTTCGCGGGCGCTCGAGGTCCGCTCGAGCCGTGCGACGAAGGTCACCCCCGCACCGCGTGCTCGCTCCGCGGCCATCCGCGTCTCCTCGTCCTCGGCGTCCTCGAGGACGAGCGCCTCGACCACCTCCTGCGTTGCTACCGGCTCCGCGGACACGTTGAAGTGCACGTACATCTCCGAGCCCATGTCCTCGCGGATGTCGCAGACGACGGAGAGGCGACGCTCCGGACGCTGCTCGCGGAGGACGGCGGCGTCCTCCATGTCCTCCGGCCTGATCCCGACGACGACCTTCCGTTCGTCGTAGTCCCCGAGTCCGGGGTGGGCGTCGAGCGTCGCCGGCTCCAGGCGCAGGCGGTGCCCGCCGAACGCGACCCACGTCGCATCGTTCGCGTGCTCGACGTCCGCCATGACGACGTTCATCGCGGGCGAGCCGATGAACTCCGCGACGAAGAGGTTGCGCGGCCGGTCGTAGAGCTCCGCCGGGACGGCCACCTGCTGGAGGAACCCGTTGCGCATGACGGCGACGCGGTCCCCCATCGTCATCGCCTCCGTCTGGTCGTGCGTGACGTAGATGGTGGTCACCGCCAGGTCCCGCTGGATCCGCGCGATCTCGGCGCGCATCTCCACGCGCAGCTTCGCGTCGAGGTTCGAGAGCGGCTCGTCCATGAGGAAGGCCTGCGGGTTGCGCACGATCGCGCGGCCCATGGCGACGCGCTGGCGCTGGCCGCCGGAGAGGGTGCGCGGCTTCTTCTCCAGTGAGTCGGAAAGGCCGAGGATGTGCGCCGCCTCTCGGACCCGCCGGTCGATCTCGGCTCTCGGGAGACCACGCATCTTCAACGCGAAGCCCATGTTCTTCGCGGCGTTCATGTGTGGATAGAGCGCGTAGTTCTGGAAGACCATGGCGATGTCGCGGTCCTTCGGCGGGAGGTCGTTCACCACCCGGCCGTCGATGCGCACCTCGCCGGACGTGATCGTCTCGAGGCCTGCGATCATCCGCAGCGCGGTCGTCTTCCCGCAGCCCGACGGGCCGACGAACACGACGAACTCGCCGGCAGCGACCTCCAGGTCGAGGTCGGTGACGGCCTTGGTGCCGTCGGAGTAGACCTTCGTCAGGCTCTCGAGGGTGATCTCGGCCACGGCAGTCTCCGCGGCCAATCTACTAGCATCGCTCGGGTTCCATGGAGGCGGGAACTGCGCGGTCGAAACCGGCGGCAGGGGGCTGGCGGCACGCCCTCGAGAGCCGCCGCGTGCTCGCTCCCCTGCTCATAGCCCCCGCGGTGATCTTCATGGCGCTCGTCGTCGGCGTTCCGTTCGTCTGGGCGATCTACCTCAGCTTCACGGACGCCATCGGCGGCTCGCTGAGCGGTCACTGGGTCGGGCTGCACAACTTCTCGACCGCGTGGCACGACGAGAACTTCCGGCGCGCGCTGCGGAACACGCTGATCTTCACGCTCGGCTCGCAGGCGATCGTCGTCGTCGGCGCGGCCGTGCTCTCGAACTTCCTCGTGCGCGACTTCCGCGGCAAGTGGATCATCCGCTTCCTCGTCGTCCTCCCCTGGGCGGCGCCGGTCGTCCTCTCGACGATCACCTGGCTATGGCTGCTCGACTCGCTGTACAGCGTCGTGAACTGGACCCTCGCCCGGCTCCACCTCGACCACGGGCTCGTCTGGCTCCTGAGCGCCGTCCACCTCGAGGAGAACGCGCAGGTGCCGCTGCAGTGGCTCGGACGACCGAACCTGGCGCTCGTCGCCATCACCGTCGTCCACGCGTGGAGGATCCTTCCGTTCGCGGTCGTGATCTTCATCGCAGGGCGCGCATCGATCCCGAACGAGGTCGAGGACGCATCCCGGATCGACGGAGCCACGGGCGTCAAGAAGCTCTGGTACGTCGACCTGCCCCTCCAGCTCCCGATCGCGCTCGTAGCAGTCCTCTTCGGGATCGTGTTCACGGCGGTCGACTTCGCCGTCGTCTACATCCTCACGCGCGGCGGGCCGTTCAACTCGACACAGGTGCTCCCGACGTGGGCGTACTTCGTGGGGATCGACGCCGGCTCGCTCGGCCAGGGCGCGGCGATCTCGCTCTTCCTCTTCCCCCTGCTCGTGCTCGTCACGATCCTGATGCTCTTCTTCGCGCGGCGGGCGCAGGTCAGCTGATGAACCGGCGCCAGAAGGTCGTCACGTACCTGGTGGTCATCCCGTTCGCGATCGTCCTCGGGTTCCCGTTCTTCTTCGCCCTCGTGACGATGTTCAAGACGAACCTCGACCTCGCG
>DATAET010000240.1:0-15835 GCA_036257855.1 Gaiellaceae bacterium
GCCGCCACCGCACCGTGGCCGCCGGGTACGTCACGCGATCGCGGTTCCTGTCATCAAGTCGAAGAAGTAGAGACGCTCCACGTCCACTGCGATCGAAACCGGATCGCCCGTCGCGCCGCGGTGCGTGCCGGCGAACTTTGCCCGGAAGGGCGAGCGCTGGTCCGCCGCGGCGGCCTCGAGGTCGGCCGCAACAGCGGCGTCCGCGTCGAGCACGACCTCGAGCACCTGGTCGGACAGCACCGGTACAACGGGCACCTCGGCGTGCAGGAGCGTCTCCGAGCCGAGGGGCTCGGCGACGACGAGGCGCGCGTCCAGCCGCGGTTCGTCGTGTACCGCCGGAGCCGTGTACTCCGGGCGGATGCCGACTGCGACCCGCTCGCCGAGCCACGACGCAAGCGGAGATCCAGAAGGAAGCGGTACGACGTTGGGACCGAGCCGGAGTGCGATGCCGTCCCCGGAGCGCTCGACATCTCCTTCAAGAAGGTTCATCTCCGGGCTGCCGATGAAGCTAGCGACGAAGAGATTCGCGGGGGTATCGAACAGCACCTGCGGCTCGTCCACCTGCTGCAGTCGACCCTTCCGGAGCACGGCCACTCGGTCCCCCATCGTCATCGCCTCGACCTGGTCGTGCGTGACGTAGATCGTCGTCGCGCCCACGTCGCGCTGAATGCGTGAGATCTCGGCACGCATCTGCACCCGCAGGCGGGCATCGAGGTTCGACAGCGGCTCGTCCATCAGGAAGGCAGCGGGCTCGCGGACGATCGCGCGACCCATGGCGACGCGCTGGCGCTGGCCGCCCGAGAGATGGCGAGGCTTGCGGTCGAGGAGCTCGCCGAGGCCGAGCACGCGTCCGATCTCCTCGACGCGGCGCTGGCGCTCGTCGCGCGGCACCTTGCGCATCTTGAGGCCGAAGGCGATGTTGTCGCGCACCGTCATGTGCGGGTACAGCGCGTAGTTCTGGAACACCATTGCGATGTCCCGCTCTTGCGGCTCGAGCGTGTTAACGACGCGATCCCCGATCCGGATCTCCCCCTCTGTGATCGGCTCGAGGCCGGCCGTCATCCTGAGCGCGGTGGTCTTTCCGCACCCTGACGGACCGACGAAGACCATGAACTCGCCGTCCTGGATATGGAGGTCGAATTCGGCGAGCGCGCGCGTGCCGTTGGGGTATACCTTGCCCGCGCCGGTGAAGACGACGTCCGCCACCGGCTAGATCTCGTCCACTTCGAGGCGGAGCGTCGTCTCGCGCGACGCCCCCGGAGCGAGTTCGATCGCCTCGCCCGCCTCGACTGCCTCGCCGAGCGGAAGCCTGGACACCCAGGGTTCGATGCCGAGCGCGTACGAGCCGGCGAGCGGTTGGGCGAGCGCGCCGCCGTAGGGCTGCCACGAGATGAGCCAGCGGAAGAGCCTGTGGTCGAAGCGGAGGCTAACGCGCAGCCGGCTGCTCTCGACGCTGACGATGCCGTCCTCGAGATCGGTCAGGTACACGTCGTCGTGGCTCGCTGCCTCAGGCCCGGGGATCGTCCGAAGATCGACAGTGCCGCCCTCCCGGAGTCGCGCGTGCGGCCACGCGCTCCGCTGTCCGGGCTCGAGACGCGCCGTGTCCTCCCACAGCTCGGGAATCGTCACGATCGTTCGAGCCGGGGCTTCGAGCCGGGAACCGGGCTCGAGGAACGGCGGCCCGAGAACGAGGTGGTGGCCCCAGGTGAAATGCGCAGCATCGCCTCCCTCGTTCGTCACGCACTCGTCGACGACGAGGCCGCCATCGAAGCGAAGCGTGCGCTCGAGGAGGAACGGCGTTCGTTCACAGCGGACACGGCAGACCAGCGACCCACCGCGCTGCTCGCATTCCCACGGTAGGAGCGCGACCTCCCCGTGGAAGGGGATCGTCTCGCAGCGGTATGTCGTCTGGTCGTTCGTGCTGGGAAAGAGCTCCTGCCAACCGCCCGCGTAGCGGTCGAGGAATGACGTTCGCTCTGGGCTCGGCGGGTGCAGGCCCCACGGAGCCTGGAAGAGCAGTTCGGTCTCGGTCGGGACGTGGACGAGCGAGTGCAGCTCCGCGCCGCGCTCTGGCAGCACGACCGCGCGCAGCACATCGTCTCCAACCGTGATGGCGCGCCAGCCGCCGACGCACCCGGTCTCAGTCACCCGGCAGCGTCTCCAGGATGAACCAGTTGGCCGTCAGACCGCAGTCGACGACGAGGTTCTGCCCGGTGATGGCCGAAGCGTCGTCGGAGGCGAGGAACGCAAACGCCGCTGCAATCTCCGCCGGCTTGACGAGCCTGCGCATCGGCACGCGCTCGAACGAGCCGTTCAGGTACGCCATGAGCTCGGGCCCGACGGCCCTCTCCGTCATGTCGGTGTGCGTGAAGCCCGGCGACACGCCGTTGACCCGGATCCCGTACTGGGCAAGCTCGAGCGCCATTGTCCGGTTCAGCCCGAGGAGAGCGGCCTTCGACGCGTTATAGCTCGCGAACGACCCGTCGCCGCCGAGCGCGTCGATCGAGATGTTGTGGAGGATGACACCGCCCTTCGCATCTCGCATGGCGCGCGCGACGCGCTGCGACATCAGGAAGACGCCCGTCAGGTTCGTTTCGATGACCGCGCGCCAGTCTTCCTCGCTCATGTCGAGAAACGGAGTCTCGTCGTCGATCCCCGCGTTGTTCACGAGCACGTCGATCCGCTCCCACCGCTCGAGCGCGGCCGCGAGGACACCGTCGACATCCTCCGACCGGGAGACATCGCCGGTCACGACCCAGGCCGAGTCGCACAGGACCGCCGTCTCCTCCAACGGTTCCCGTGTCCTCCCCACGCACAGGACGTCGGCGCCCTCGGAGGAGAAGCGCTCGGCGATCGCACGCCCGATCCCGCGCCCGGCGCCGGTGACGACGACGGTCTTGCCGTCGAAGCGCTTCATCCCTTCACGGCCCCGGCCGTCAGGCCGCGGATGAAGAACCGCTGACCGAAGAGATAGACGAGGAACATCGGCGCCGAGGCGAGCAGCATCCCCGCCATCGTTACCGGGACGTTCAGGTTGTACTTGTTCTGGAACACGGTCACCCCCACCATGAGCGTCTTGAGCTCGTCGCTCGGAAGGAAAACGAGTGCGATGAGCAGCTCGTTCCACACCCAGAGGCCGTTCACGACGACGAGGGTCACGAGGGCAGGCGCCGACAGCGGGAGGACGATGCGGATGAGAATCGACCCGTGTCGTGCTCCGTCCGTGACGGCCGACTCGAGCAACTCGTTCGGGATCGCGCGGAAGAAGTTCGTAAGCATGTACGTCGAGAAGGGGAGCGTGAGTCCTGCGTAGATGAGGACTACACCCTGGTACGTGCTCACGAGGCTGAGGTTCGTGAAGAGGATGAAGAGCGGCATGAGCATCACGACGGGCGGGACGACCATGAGTGCCGTGCTGACCGCGAAGAACACGTTGCGGCCGAGCCACTGCATCCGAGCTAGCGCGAAGGCGGCGAGCGCGGCGGCCGCCGTCGAGACGATCACGGCTCCGAGCGTCAGGATGGCGCTGTTCTTCAACCAGAGCAGGAACGTGCCGCCGTGCACCGCGTCGCCGAAGTTCGAGAGCGACAGCGGCCAGGGCAGGCCGTATGGGCTGTCGAGGTATTGACCCTGGGTCTTGAACGCCGTCGACAGCATGAACCAGACGGGGTAGAGAGTGAGCACCGCCATCGCGAACAGCATCGCCTGACGCGCGATTCGGCCCGTCTTCAAGCCCGGCTTCACGCGAGCTCCTCACGCTGGGCGGCGCGCGCCCGAACGAGCATCAGGAGAGTGATCCCGACGAGCGTCGCGCCGAGCAGGACGACCGCCACGGCGGATGCCATCCCCGGAAGCGAGTTCCGGAGGCCCTGGTTGTAGATGTAGAGCTCGAGCACCGTCGACGATGTCCCTGGTCCGCCGGAGGTGATGGTGTAGACGTAGGCGAAGACCCAGGCGAGCATGGTGATCGAGGCGACGACGACGTAGAACTCGATCGTCCCGCGAAGCTCGGGGACGATGATGTAGCGCAGCTGGCTCCACCAGCCAGCACCGTCGATTCGTGCGGCTTCCAGCTGCTCGTCGTCCATCGTGAGCAGGCGCGCGAGGAAGAGGATGATCCCGAAACCGACCTCACGCCAGACGATCACGATTCCGACGGTGAGCAGCGACAGCCGCTCGCTCCCGAGCCAGTCGAGCGCGAGCCCGTCGAGTCCGACCGCGCGCAGGATGCTGTTGAGCGCACCGTTCAGCTGGAAGATGTAGCTGGCGACGATTCCCACGATCGGGACCGCGAGGATGTACGGCAGGAAGAGGACGCTGCGGTACACCCTCCACCCGCGAGCTCCCTCGTAGAGCAGGACCGCGAAGAAAATCGAGAGCCCGGTCAGCACGGGAACAGCGAGGAGGAGGAGTGCGCTGTGCTTGAGCGCGTCGCGGAAGGTCGGGTCCTCCCACACGAGCTGGTAGTTGAGGGAGCCGACATACGGCCCGCTCGCACCGCGAATCAGGCGGGTCGAGAAGTCGACGACGCGGACGACCGGGTACGCGAAGACGAGCGCGAGCAGGGCGAAAGCCGGCGCGACGTAGAGATACGGAACCCAGGGACGCGTACGGAGCATCGGGGGGCTCGCGGCGCGGACGCTTGGGCCCGCGCCGCGAGTGGTGGTCTCTCAGGCTAGGTCCTTCCCCCAGGTCGAGTAGTTGTCGACCATGTCGGGGTTCTGACGCTTCCAGGTTTGCGTTACGCTCGCCGCGAGGTCGCCCGCCTGCTTGCCGGTCATGCTGCCGGCGAGGATTTTCTGCGATGCGACGAACATGGCATCGGTCCAGAACTTCGTCGGCATGAGGTCGGCGATGTAGACGTTGTGCTTTCCGGCTACCCACTTGCGCTGCACCAGGCGCACGAGCGGGTCCTCGATCACGTCGCCGTTGAACGTCGTGTTCGCAGGCACCTGCTTCGACAGCGTCCACATTGCCTGCACACGCTCCTTCGAGTGCATGTAGGCGAGGAGCTTCGCCGCCGTCTCGTGATCGCTCCCTTTCGTTGGGATGCCGAACCCCTGCGTGTCGGTTATCGGGATGCCGGCCATCTTCCCGTGGCCGAAGCGCGGCATCACGAAGTAGCCCATGTTCTTCGCGCCGAGCTGCTTCTGCGAGTTCGGGATCGCCGGCGTCGTGTTGAAGCACATGGACGCCTTGCCCGTGTCGAACAGCTGAATGCCCTGGTAGAGCTGCAGCGAGTTGATGTCGTTGTTGAAATACCCCTTCTTCTTCAGCTCCTCGAGCCGCGACCAGTGCTCGTAGTAGCGCGGGTTATGCCAGTCGAGCTTCCCGATGAAGAGGTTGAGCGCGTCGGCAGGGGTGTCCAGGTTCTGCGTGAGCGCGTTGACGAGGTACCACTCACCGAGGAAGCCGTCCTTCACGCCGCCGCCGATCGGGATGTAGCCCTTCGCCTTCAGCTTCTTGCAAGCGGTGAGGAACTGCGCCCACGTCTTGGGCGGATTGTTCGGGTCGAGCCCCGCCTTACGGAAATGGCTCTTGTTGTATGCGATCCCGAACCCGACGGCGTAGAAGCCGACACGGTACTGCTTGCCCTTGTAGACGGACAGCTGCGTCGCTCCGGACGACTTGAGCACGGACGCCGGAAGGAGGCCGTTGAGCTCGTTGATGTACCCGAGCCAGACGTTCTCCATGTGATAGATGCCGTTGAAGAGGAACTGGACGTCCGGCGGATGGCCGGCGGCCGCGGCGTTCGTGAACTGCGGGATGACGTTGTTCGTGTCCATGAGGGTCGCCGCGACCTTGACGCCGTTTCGCTGCTGGAACTTCTTCAGCGTGTCAGTCATCCAGCGCTGGATGCCGACCGCCTCCTGCTGCCCCCACCACCACATCTTCAGCGTCGACGCGCGCTGCGCTGCCGACGAGCCGAGCGCTGCGTGCGCACCGTCGGCGACGGCGAGTGCGCGAGCGAGCGCCACCGCGCTCACTCCGCCCGCCGTCAGCTGAAGCAGTCGCCGACGTGAGAGCGGCTGATCGAGCTGTTCCACGATCACAACCTCCGATCCGGGATTGCGCCTGCCTGGACGACTCCGGCGGCTAGCGTCGCATCGACGTCAGGGGGTGTCAAGCTTGCGGGGATCACGCTGCCGCGATAGCGTCGCCAGCCCCGAATCGCCGGAGACTGCATGCAAATCCTCATCAGCGACCAGAACTTCGGCGACGACGCGCGCCTCGAACGCGAGGTCGCCGGAGCGGCCGGCGTGGAGGTCACGGTCGCGAGCTGTCGGGACGAGGATGACGTCGCCGATGCATTGGAGCGGCATCGACCCGACGTGCTGCTCGTCCAGTTCGCGCCAGTCGGCCGTCGAGCGCTCGCCTCCGCGCGCGAGCTCGGCGGCATCGTCCGCTACGGCGTCGGCGTCGACAACGTCGATCTGGTCGCCGCGTCCGACCTGGGAATCGCCGTCGCGCGGATCCCGGACTACTGCCTCGACGAGGTCGCCGACCATACGCTGGCGCTCGTGCTCGCCGTGGAGCGCGGGATCGTGGCCCTTGCGCGCGATGTGGAGGCGGGCGGCTGGAGCTTCCGCGCCGCGGGGACCGTCCGACGACTCCGCGGGCGGACATTCGGCCTCCTAGGATTCGGGCAGGTCGCACGACGGGTCGCCTGGCGCGCAGCCGCGTTCGGGTACCGCGTCCTGGCGCACGACCCGGCGCTGTCGGCTGACGACATCCATGCGGGCGGTGCCGAGCCGAGATCACTCGACGCCCTCCTGGGCGACGCGGATGTGCTCTCGATCCACGCGCCTCTCACCGATTCGACGCGCGGTCTGCTGGATGCGCGTTCGCTCGAGCTCCTGCACGAGGGGGCGATCGTCGTCAATACCGCACGTGGCGGCATCGTCGACGAGAACGCCCTCGTCGACGCTGTGGCGCGCGGTCGGCTCCGAGGAGCTGCGCTGGACGTCCTCGAGCACGAGCCTCCCGCGCCGGACGACGCGCTTCGTCGCACGCCCGGAATCCTGCTGACGTCGCACGCGGCGTGGTACTCGCAGGAGGCGATCGCGGACCTGCGACGGAAGGCGATCGAGACGGCGCTGGCGCTCGCCCGCGGGGAGCGGCCGGCGGGAGTCGTGAACGCGTGAGCGCGCGCCTCGCCGGAAAGCGCTGTCTCGTCACGGGCGGCGGCAGCGGCATCGGTCGCGCGGTCGCCCTCCGATTCGCGGCGGAAGGTGCGGCCGTCGTCGTCACGGGTCGGAGAGCCGAGAAGCTCCAGGAGACGGCGGCGGACGCCGAGAACGTCACGATCCAGGCAGGTGACGTGGGCAACGCCGCCGACGCGCGTGCAATGGTCGAGGCGGTCGTCTCCCGCCACGGTGGACTCGACGTACTGTTCCACGGCGCGGGTGTCCTCCGTCGCAACGAGGTCCTGACCGAGACGTCGGAGAACGACTGGCGGCACGACCTCGACGCGAACCTCACAAGCGCGTTTCAGCTCTGCCGGGCGGCGATCCCACATCTGGTCGAGGCGCGCGGGACCATCGTGCTCGTCGCGAGTCAGCTCGCGCACGTGGGCTCGGCCGGCTACGCGACGTACGCGGCCACGAAGGGAGGAGTGCTCGGCCTCACACGCGCTCTCGCAGTTGACCTGGGACCGCAGGGCGTGCGGGTCAACGCGCTCTCGCCCGGAGTCGTCGAGACCGACATGGCGTACGTGGGTCGCGACTTCGCGGCCATGCGCGACCAGGTGGCGGCGGGCTTGCCCCTGCGCCGCGTCGGCACGCCGGAGGACATGACCGGCCCCGCTGTGTTCCTCGCGAGCGACGAGGCGTCGTGGATGACGGGGCACTCCCTGGTCGTCGACGGCGGGTGGACGGCACAGTGACGAGCCCGCTCGTGCCGGCATTCCCGCTGCGTATGCGCGACACGGAGGTCCTCACGGTCGCGTATCGCACGACGCCCGAGGCTGTCGCAGCCTTCCTGCCTCCGCAGCTCGAGCCCCTCGGACCGCGGGTCTTCGTCCATCTGTACCGCATGCACGACGCCGAGTGGTTCGGGCGCTACGGCGAGTCCGCGATCCAGCTCCCGGTCCGGCACGTCACGAGCGGAACCGAGGGCGCCTTCTCGCCGCTCCTCTTCGTCGAGAGCGACGGCGCCATCGCGACCGGGCGCGAGATCTACGGGCAGCCGAAGAAGGCCGGGACGATCGAGCTTGCGGCGGACGGGGATCTGCTCGTCGGACGGCTCCGCCGGAACGGGATCGACGTCCTGACGGCGACGATGCCCTACAAGCAGGAGCGCGCCGCCGCCGCCGATCTCGACGCGCTCGGCTTCCGGACGAACATCAACCTCAAGCGCATCCCCGCGGTCGACGGCGAGGGCGACGCCGTCAGGCAGTTGACCGCGCGGGAGTTCGCCGAGGTCGACGTGCACGAAGTGTGGAGAGGCCCCGGCACCGTCGAGCTGCGCCCGAACGCCCAGGCTCCCGTACATCTGCTCCCGGTGCTGGAGGTCGAGGAGGCCTTCCACTGGCGGGTCGACTTCACGCTCACGTACGGCCGTGTCCTCGAGGACCTCGCGTGAGCCTGCTCGCGGGTCGACATGCGCTCGTGACGGGGGCAGCGAACGGCATCGGCCAGGCGATCGCCGAGCGCTTTCGCGCCGAGGGCGCGACGGTTTCGGGCGTGGACGTCGAGGAAGGGGTGGACTACCGCTTCGACCTGAGCCGCGTAGACGAGCTCGACGGCCTGGTGGCGCGGATCGAGCGCGAGGCGGGCCCGATCGACGTGCTCTGTTCCGTCGCCGGTGTCTTCGCGCCCGCCTGGGCGGTCGACATGACCCTCGACCTCTATCGGAGCACGCTCGCGGTGAACCTCGACGCGCCCATCCTCCTCGCGGCACGCTGTGGCAGGGCCATGGCCGAGCGCGGCTACGGCCGCATCCTCTCGATCACTTCCATCCACGGACGGCGCGGCGAGGAGCAGTCGCTCGCCTACGACGTCTCGAAGGCGGGCCTCGAAGGCGGCACGCGGACCCTCGCAATCGAGCTCGGGCCACGAGGGGTGCTCGTGAACGCCCTCGCGCCGGGATTCGTCAACACGAGGATGTCGATCGTCGACGGCCGGAACGAGCTCGAGTCGGAGTGGTTCGAGACCGTGTACCGCCAACACCGAAAGCTCCCGCTGCGACGCGCCGCGGAGCCCGCGGAGATCGCCGCGCATGCGGTGTGGCTCTGCTCCGAGGAGAACAGCTACTTGACCGGGCAGGTCGTCGCCGTCGACGGCGGCGTGACGATCACGTTCTGATGACGACACTCGCCCACACGGGCTTCACCGTGCGCGACCTCGCGCGCTCGCTGGCGTTCTACCGTGACGTCCTGGGCATGGAGGTCGTCTTCGAGCAGGAGAAGCGCGGCGGATACCTGGCGGCGATCGTCGGCTACCCGGACGCGCACGTGCGTATGGCGCACCTGAGGTTTCCCGGGGATGGGCACCGGGTGGAGCTCTTCGAGTACGTCGAACCCGAGCCACAGGGAATCGCCGGCGAGCCGCGCGACGTCGGCATCACGCACGTCTGCCTCGCCGTGGACGACATCGACGCCGTGTTGGATCGCGTCACGTCTGCGGGTGCGCGGACGTTCTCGCCGCCAGTCCTCGTCGATACGGGTGCGAACGCCGGAGGACGAGGCGTCTACGTGCGGGATCCCGACGGCATCATCCTCGAGCTCTTCCAGCCGCGGAGGGAGGATCCGTGAAGTTGCGCGAAAGGGTGTGCGTCGTGACCGGGGGCGTCCAGGGGATCGGGCGTGCGATCGTCGAGGAGTACGTCGCCCACGGGGCCCGCCCGGCGATCCTCGACCTCAACGGCGACGCGGCGACGCAGTACGCCGACGAGCTGCGGGCGCGCGGCGTCGATGCCCGTGGCTATCGCTGCGACGTCTCATCGCGCGAGGACGTCGCCGCCGCCGCGAGTGCGGTCGAGCGCGACCTCGGCCGCTGCCACGTGCTCGTCAACAACGCCGGCCTCGCGCTCATGGGGCCGTCGCTCGACTTCCCCGAGGACGAGTGGCGCCGGTCGATCGACGTGATGCAGACGGGCGTGTTCTTCTGCTCCCAGGTCTTCGGGGCGCAGCTCGTGCGGGGCGGAGGGGCGATCGTGAACATCGCGTCCATGAACGCGAGCGTCGCGTTCCCGATGCGGCTCGCCTACAACGCCGCGAAGGCCGCCGTGGTGCAGATGACCGAGGTGCTCGCGATCGAATGGGCCCAGCACAACGTCCGCGTGAACGCGATCGGGCCGGGGGTCACGCGGACGGAGCTCGTGGACAAGGCGATTCGCGACGGCTTCATCGACGCCGACAAGTATGTCGCCCGGACGCCGATGAAACGGCTCGGCAAGCCGGAGGAGATCGCCAAGGCAGCGCTGTTCCTCGCCTCCGAGGAGGACTCCAGCTTCGTGACGGGCCACTTCCTCGTCGTCGACGGAGGGTGGACTGCCTTCGGCTACGTCGTCGAGTAGAGGCCGAGCTGGTGCCCCGAGAGGACGTCGCAGCCGTCCTCCGTCACGACCACGACCTGCTCCACGCGAACTCCCCATCCGTCGCCGTAACATCCGGGCTCGAGCGCGATGACCATGCCGGGCTCGAGGAGCTGCTCGTTCCCGGGGACGATTCTCGGCTGCTCGTGCACCGTCAGGCCGACGCCGTGCCCGGTGTGGTGCGGGTACTCGGCGAGCGCTCGCGCTGCGGCGTCGACGTCGTCCGCTCTTACTCCCGGCGCGACCGCGGCCTTCACCGTCTCAAGAGCGGCGAGCGCTGCCGCATGAGCATCGCGAACGAGGTTGGGCACGTCACCGTGGGCGACCGTTGCGCAGGAGTCGGCCCAGTAGGCCCCGACGCGTGGAACGAGGTCGACGAGCAGAAGGTCGTCACGCTCGGCTCGTCGGTCTCCCGGCGCCCCGCCGACATCCGCGGTCCGCGGCCCCGTGACGAGATCGGCAAGGACAGGGAGGCGTCGGCCGGCCGCGGTCTCCATCGCCGCGCGAACCGACGTCCACAGCTCGAGCTCGCTCACGCCGGGCGAGAACGCGCTGCGCGCAGCCGCCTGCCCCGTGTCGGCGATCTCGATCGCGGAGCGGATCGCGTCGAGCTCGTCGCGATCCTTCACCGCGCGCGCGCGCTGCAACTCGACGCCGACGTCGTCGAGCTCGATCCGCGCAAGGGCGCCGGGCAGCGAGGCGGGCTCTCCGGCGGCCTGGCCGTCGACAAGCGAGAGCGCAAGCTCGATCGCGCGTGAGCGGCGATCGACGTCCTCCACCGCGAATCCGGGGAACGTTACGGGCTCGACGTCAGGAAAGAGCGAAGCGGTCTCGTCTTCCGACACCACGATGCGAACGAGACCGGATGCGTCGACCACGACGACTGGGGGCGCCGAGAAGGGGCTCGGGCCCCACTCGATTTCGGGCACGTGGCCGGTAAGCCACGAGACCGTCGCGGGATCCGCGCTCACGAGTGTCCGCCCGTCCGCGACCACGAGCGCCCGCTCGAGCCGAGTCACGCCCGGCTCCCCGATGTCAGCGACCTCGTTCGGAGGTTGGGCTCGGTGCCCTCGGCGAGTTGTGCTCGGCGCGCGGACACGCGCGGATCCAACCACATCTCGCTCCAGAGACGGATCTCCGAGACTGCATTTCCCCCGCGGCGCAGATGAGCTCTCGGAGACACAGCGAACCATCTCAGCGGGAGCGACAAAGGCGGGATCAGCTAGCCGAGACACGTGACAAGAACCCGCAAGTAGAAGGGTGCGCGCCAGTTGCGCGCCAGCGGGACGTGGAAGCGGCCACGATCGAGTCCTGGGAGCACGTCTTTCTCGTCGCTGTCGATCCGCGAAGACGCAGACGACGAGCCCGTCTTGTTCCGTAACGCTCTTACCGTCAGGTAAGACACAGCGCGACTTCGGATAAGAAAGCCGCTCTAGGCGCTGGTAGAGGTCGTCAGAGCGTCAAGGGACTCGCAAGAAGTGGTCAATTTGCAGGTACTTGTATGCGCCCGGCAGGATTCGAACCTGCGACCCGCGGATTAGAAGTCCGCCGCTCTGTCCACTGAGCTACGGGCGCCCGCCGTGAGGGTAGTCGGCGGGACGGTCACGCGCCGTAGGTGTCGGAGCGTCCCCGCGCCGCTCCTCCTCGGCGAGGAAACGGAAGAACCAGAACGCGAAGACGGCGAAGAAGACGACCGCCTGTTCGACGGCCATGAGCATCCCGGCGAGCTGTTGATCCTCGAGCGGATCGAGACCCCAGACCCGATGGTGCGCGTGGACGTAGAAATCGTAGATCGCGTCCGGGACGAGCGCCATGACGAGCCCGATGGGGCTGGCGAAGACGAAGGCGGCGAACACGTAGCCGGCGCGGGCGCCGGCGCCGAGCCGATGCGGCTCGTCCTGGAAGACGCACCACCACATGAGGAAGCCGGTCAGCACGTAGAGCGCATGCTCGAGGTGGAGGAGCGTGTCCGGGTTCTCGAGTGCCGTGTCGTAGAGCCAGGGGAGGTGCCAGAGCATGTAGTTCCCGAGCCAGAGCGGGAGGGCGACCGCGGGATGCGTGAGTGCGCGGATCAGAGATGGGCGCGCGATCGCCGAGGCGAGCGCGGGCGGGATCCCGAGCACGATGAGCAGCGGCGCCCACTCGGCAAGCACGACGTTCTGGAAGAGGTGGACGGTGAGGAGGTAGTGCATCGCGAGCGTGTGGATCGGCGTCACGCTCACGACGAGGACGAGCACCATCGCACCGAGGAAGCACACGATGCGCCAGCCCGGCGCGGGGTGTCGCCCAATCGCGAGGACGTAGGCGGCGGCGAGGAGCGGCACGACGACGAGCGCCTCCGGATTCCACGCCCACGTGTATGGATCCACGGCGCTACGCTAGTCGGACGCGGGTGTAGCTCAGTTGGTAGAGCGCCAGCCTTCCAAGCTGGATGTCGCCGGTTCGAGCCCGGTCGCCCGCTTGAGGGGAACTCCCTGGCAGCAGCGCTCTTCGTCAGACGCACGCCTGGGCCCGTGCGGAATCACCCTGCGAGTGCGTGAGGCCGCTTGAAGAGCGCGTTCGTCCACGCCCGAGAGCGCGCTCATGCCATTGCTTTCGGCCGCACCGTTCGAGCCGATCGCGCTTAGTTAGCGACGAGGCGCCAGCACGTCACGGCGTTCAGGCTCCTCCGGCCTCTCCCGTCTGGGGGGCTCGCTTGCGCGCGAGGAACTCTTCCCAGGTCTCGTTGGCGGGCTCCCAGCACCCGATCTCCATACAGATCATGCGGCCGCCAGCGTGTGGAACTCCGGTCTTAGAGTCGGGGTCACGGATCGCTTGACGCTCCGCGTCGGTGGCGCCGGGAGCACCCGGGTGGTGCTCGGCATTGCCATTCGTATCAGCGCTCATGGAGCACAGGCTCCCTTTGCCGGGTGCGTGACGTGTGTGACCGGGCGGTGGGGCCTGGTACCGGCGCGGAGACGCGGAGGGCTCGACCGCCAGTTCTCGATCGTGGGCTCGACGTGCGTGACTCGTTCCGCCATCTCGCGTCAAAACGATTCACACCCGCCCGACGTTCCCACCGGATCGGGCCGTCAGCGCCGGAGTACACTCGCCGGGGATATCAGACGTGGTCGGTGGTACGAACGCGAGGCTACTACCCACCGTCGCGACGGTGCTGTCCGCAGTTGGTCTCTTGGCCGCGCCTGGCGCCGTAGGGGGCGCAGACGCCGGGGGTGGAGCGCTCGACCCGAGCTTCGGCAACCGCGGGCTCGCGCACATCGGCGGGATTAGATCGTGCTTGCCCGGAGAGGGCGGCTGCCCAATGACCGTCGGACTGGTCATCGAGCGCGACGGCGCCGTACTCGTTGCGGCCGGGACGTTGGATCCGGATTGCCGCTCGCGCTTTGCGCTCGCACGCCTGACCAAGGAGGGCGAGAGTGATCGTCACTTCGGTAGCGGCGGCCGCGTCCTGACCCGCTTCGGTTCGCGCTCAGCGGTGTCGACCGCGATGGTCGCCACGTCGGACGGCCGTATCGTCGTCGCGGGGGAGCTGAAAGAGCCGGAGCCCTCCGTCGACTGCGTCGACCCAGGCGCCCATCTCCATCTCGGCGGTACTCCCGGTCTCGCGCTTGCCCGCTATGACCCGGACGGGAGGCTGGACAAGACATTCGGTGGGGACGGCAGGATCGTCGCCAGACTTGACGATGTAAACGCGGCTGACGTTCTCGCACAGCCCGACGGGAAGGTCGTCGTCGTTGGCTCGAGCACGAACCGTCTCGTACTCGCCCGCTACGACCGCCGCGGCAGACTTGACTCGTCCTTCGGAACCAACGGGACCGTATTCCACGACCCTGGCGGCTTCGTCGCTCCTAGCGGCGCCGCACTCGACCGCGTGGGAAGGATCCTCGTGTCCGTTTCTCCCAACTGTGCCCCCTGCCCTGCTTCCGTGGCTCGCTTCACGGGCGACGGCCACCTCGATCCGACGTTCGGTCGTGACGGCCGCGCATTCCTCCCAACTCGATCCGCGCAACTCCATGCTGTAGCCGTAGCGGACGGGCGAATCGTTGCCGCCGGTGTGGAGTGGTTGTCGCGCCGCCGCCTCGTCGTCACGCGTTTCTCCTCCAACGGCGCCCTCGACGAGAGCTTCGGCCGCGGCGGACTCGCCTCATTGCGCGTTCCGCGCGTCTCATTCGTAAACGACGTCGCGATCCAGAGGAACGGGAGGATCGTTCTGGTCACGACCCGTTTCCCATTCAAGTCCCCCAAGGCCCCCGTTGATTTCACGCTCACGCGGCTACTTACGAACGGGTCTGTCGATCGAACGTTCGGTACTGGCGGGAAGGCGACGGCCGACTTCGGGTTCTCGGATGTCGGCGAAGCCGTCGCGATCCAGCCCGACGGCAAGCTCGTGGTGGCCGGGGTAATCGGTGACCGCCCTGGCCTCTACCGCGCAGACGCCCTTGGTGTCGCACGGTACCTGCCTTAGTGAGAGCTACCGCGCCGCTTGGAGTGCCGGGGAGAGACCTCGTTAGTTCGTTCGCGTGGCTTTACATCGAGATGTTCATCCGCCGCGACGAAGCCGAGCGGTTCATCGAGGAGGTTCGAGGTAAAGCCCCAAACTCGCGAGCGACCTACGGATCGCAGAGCGCGAGCTCGAGACGGGCGGGCGGGCGGAACTAGGCTTCGGTCGGAGTGGACGTTCGACTGGGAGGCGTCCTGGAGTTGACCTCGGACGATCCATGCGGGAGCAGCGAGTGCTCGCGCTCCGGCCCTATGCTTGGAGGCAAGCACGCTTGCCAATCGCGATGCCTCTCGCGTTTCCGTTACGGCCTATGCGAAATGCCCTGACTCCACTGGCTGGCGAGTTGACGGTCGTCCGCCCCGCGACGGCCTCCGATGTCGACCTTCTGTCGAATGGCACGCTGATCCGGCGGTCGCTGCGTTCTGGGACGACCGGACGTTCACCCGAGAGGAGATGCTTGCTCGCCTCGCCCGCTTCGATGTGGACGCCTACCTCATCGAGGCCGCCGGCAAGCCAGTGGGCTACCTGCAAGCCTGGTTGGACGACGAAGCTGCCAACTGCGGAATCGACATGTTCCTCATTCCGAGCGCTCGGGGTCGTGGCCTCGGCCCTGACAGCGCGCGTGCGCTGGCTCGATTTCTTCTGCACGAGGCCGGGCGGATGCGAGTCACCGTCGACCCCTATGTCTGGAACGAGCGTGCTATCCGCGCGTGGAAGAAAGCGGGCTTCGTCCGGTCGAGAAGCGCGGGCCAGACGACGAGCACTCGGCCGCCTGGTTGCTGATGACACTCGAACCGG
>DATAET010000241.1:0-11736 GCA_036257855.1 Gaiellaceae bacterium
ACGTTCGTCGTCGACGTGCTGCCGAGCATGATCCTGCTCGGTCTCGGTGCCGGCATGGCGTTCAACCCGGTGCTACTCGCTGCGATGGGCGACGTTCGGCAGGAGGAAGCGGGTCTCGCCTCCGGCGTCGTCAACACGGCGTTCATGATGGGCGGCGCGCTCGGCCTCGCCGTGCTCGCGAGCCTCGCCGCGTCGCGCACGGATACGCTCGCCGCCTCCGGCAGCGGCGAGCTCGAAGCCCTCACGGGCGGCTACCACGCCGCATTCCTCGTCGGCGCGCTCTTCGCCGCGGGCGCTGCGGTCATCGGAGCGGTGCTCCTGCGCCCCAAGCCGATGCAGGAGATGGACGCCCACGGCGTCGAGCCTGTCGCCGAGGCCGCGTAGCCGGTGGCCGAGCCGCCTCGCCTTGACGTGAGCGGCCGAAGCGACCTCGAGGAGCTGCGCGCGTCGCTCGCCGGCTCGGTCCTCGAGCCGTCGGACCGGGGGTACGACGCGGCTCGACGCTGCTTCAACGCCGCGGTCGACCGAAGTCCTGCGGTGATCGTGCGCTGCGAAGGCGCGTCTGATGTCGCCACCGCCTTCGGCTTCGCGCGAGAGCACTCGTTGGAGGTCGCAGTCCGCGGCGGGGGCCACAACCCTGCCGGACACTGTGCTGTCGACGACGGGCTCGTCATCGACCTCTCCGCAATGCGTGGCGTGAAGGTCGATCCGGAAGGCGGGACGGCCCGTGCAAGCGGCGGCGCGACCTGGCTCGACTTCGACGCTGCCACACAAGCCTTCGGCCTGGTCACTCCGGGAGGCGTCGTCGGATCGACCGGCGTCTGCGGTCTCAGCCTCGGCGGCGGCATCGGTCACCTGACGGCCCAGCATGGATTGACCTGCGACAACCTCATGGGTGCCGAGCTCGTCGCTCCGGATGGCTCCGTCGTCCATGCGAGTGAGGACGAGCACGCGGAGCTGCTGTGGGCACTCCGCGGCGGCGGCGGCAACTTCGGCGTCGCGACCTGGTTGGAGTTCCGGCTCTATCCACTCGATCGCGTCGTCGGGGGCCTGCTGGAGTATCGGGGCGACGTCGTCACGGATGTCCTTCGGCGCTTCCGGGACATCGCCGCTGGCTCGCCACGCGAGTTCAGCTGCCAGGCGGTGCTGTCGGTTGACGAGTCGCTGACCCCTGCGCTCGTCGTCGCGCCGTGCTCGACGGGCGCCGACCTCGAGCCGCTCCACGCTCTCCGATCCGCGCCGGGGCTCGTGTCCGACGACGTGCGCGAGCATGCGTTCCTGGATCAGCAGCTCGTGTTCGATTCCGCATACGGCGAGAACCGGCACTACTGGAAGGGCCACTTCGTGACCGAGCTCTCGGACGAGCTGATCGGCGGCCTGGTACAGCGCGTCAGCGACTTCGGGCGGCCGCCCGTGCATGTCCTCATCGAGTCGTTGCACGGGGCGCCGAAGGAGGTCGACGGCGACTTCTCCGCCTTGGCCTATCGTCGCGCGGGGTTCAACGTCAGCGCGATGGCGGTCTGGGCCGACCCGCTCGAGGACGAGGAGCACGTCGAGTGGGCCCGAGCGACCGCGGCCGCGATCGAGCCGTGGTCACTGGGTGGCGGCTATGCCAACTACATGCAGGCCGACGAGCCGCTCGAGCGAGTGCGTGCCGCCTTCGGGAGCGACGCCTTCGAGCGTCTCCAGGCGGTGAAGCGTCGATACGACCCGACGAACGTCCTCCGACGCAACCAGAACATCCCACCCGGCTAGAACCCGGCCAGAGGCCGCCTAGCGGTCTACGGCTGGTACTGCTGGTCCACGGCACAGACCGTATCCACGTGGACGCGGATCCACACGCCGGTGTCGAGCGGCTCGAAGAGCTTCACGGGTGCCTGGCCGTCCGCGAGCTCGGCGAGCTGCTCGACGGTGATCGGCGTCGACCCGAAGTTCGCCGGATCGCCTTGCCTCGTGAGGACCGTGACCTTCGCGGTCGGTGACACGAGGTAGGTCAGAAGCCGGTGACCCTCCTCGATGCGG
The DNA here is from genome assembly GCA_036257855.1 of Gaiellaceae bacterium. Taxonomy (GTDB): domain Bacteria; phylum Actinomycetota; class Thermoleophilia; order Gaiellales; family Gaiellaceae; genus GMQP-bins7. The sequence continues at coordinate 2,023 of DATAET010000241.1, forward strand.
TAGTTGTCGTTGGGCACGGGCTCGCCCGGTTGCACGACGCCGTCCTCGGCCGCGGCGGTATTCGCCGTGATCCCGCTCGTGAACCAGGCGGGGTCGAACCGGAGCTCGTAGGTGTCGCCCTTCCGCGTGAGGGAGCTGATGTGGCCGAAGCTGCGATCGCCGCACGTGCTCGCCGAGGCGGATGCCTCGGGCTCGTCCGTGAAGTACAGGACCGCGAAGACTCCCGCAGCGATGCAGGCGGCGACGGCGACGGCCGAAGTGACGACGAGGGCAAGCTTCACTGCGCATCGCGATGATACGGACCCGCTGCACCCTGACCACGGCAGTCGACGAACGGAGAGGTTGACATGGACTGGAAGCTGGAGTTGGTCGCGATCCCGGTCTCGGACGTCGATCGGGCGAAATCGTTCTACGTCGAGAAGGTCGGATTCAACGCGGATCACGACCACGCCGTCAGCGACGAGATTCGGTTCGTCCAGCTGACGCCGCCCGGATCGGGGTGCTCAATCGCCCTCGGCCGTGGGGTCACGGACGCTGCGCCGGGCTCGGTGCGGGGGATGCAGCTGGTCGTCTCGGACATCGACGAGGCGCGCGCCACGCTCGCGGGGCGGGGCGTGGACGTCAGCGACATCGAGGACCTGCCCTGGGGCTCGTTCGTCTTCTTCGCCGACCCGGACGGCAACCGGTGGGCCGTCCAGCAGGTCCAGCCCCGTGGAGCAGCGAGGTGACACCGCGCTCCGGAACGGGTCGCCCCCGCCGGCTGGTCGAGCCCTAGTCGGGCAGCAGGGGCACCGCGATCCCGGGATCGCGGTCGACGAGCACCGCCCGCGTGATGGCTGCGGCCCCGTAGCGATCGCGTACCTCGTCGAGTGCTGCGTCGAGAGCGTGCGGGCGCCAGTCCTCGCTCAGCGTGAGCTGGATGCAGTCGGCATCCTCGAGGTTCGTCAGCGAGATCCCGACAAGAGTGATTCCGCGGGCCTCGATGAGCGGCACCGCCGCGGAGAGCAGGGTGCGCGCGGCGTCGAGAATTGTCTGTGACTGATCGGTCAATCGCGACATGGTCAGCGACCGAGTGACGCGCGTGAAGTCGTCGAACCGAAGGCGCAAGACGACGGTACGACACAGTCTCCGGCCGCTCCGGAGTCTGCGGGCGACCCTGTCGACGATTGCAATGACTGACGAGTCAATCTCCTCGAAGGACTTTGGCCGACGCCCGAGTGCCCGCTGCGACCCGATCGAGCGCCGCCGCCGGCCGGTCTGGACTCGTCTCGGGTCGCGGTTGTGCGCAAGGGCGTGGAGGTGCCGGCCCGACGCGCGACCGAGCAGCATCACGAGCAGCGCCTCATCCAAAGCCGCCACCTGGCCGACCGTCCTGATCCCGCGGTCGTGGAGCTTCGACGCCGTCACTCGCCCAACGCCCCAAAGCCGTTCTACCGGGAGCGGGTGGAGGAAGCCGAGCTCGTTGGCCGGAGGCACCACGAGGAGGCCGTTGGGCTTCGCCACGGCGCTCGCCACCTTCGCGAGGAACTTCGTGCGAGCGACGCCTACGGTGATGGGGAGGCCAACCTCCTCGAGCACCTTCCTGCGGAGCCGAGCCGCGATCTCGACCGGCGAGCCCGCGAGTCGCTCGAGCCCGCGGACGTCGAGGAAGGCCTCGTCGATCGAGATCCCCTCGACGAGCGGCGTCGTGTCCTCGAAGACTGCGAAAACCGCCTTGCTCGCCGCGGAGTACGCCGACACCCGCGGTCGGACGACGACCGCGTGCGGACACAGCCGCCGTGCCTGCCGGCCACCCATCGCCGTCCGGACCCCGTACGCCTTCGCCTCGTAGCTCGCCGCGAGCACGATCCCGCCGCCGACGATAACCGGGCGCCCACGCAGGCGTGCATCGTCGCGCTGCTCGACCGACGCGAAGAAGGCATCGAGGTCGGCATGGAGGATAGAGGCACGTCTCGACACGAACATATGTTCGCCAACCACGGGCCTTTGAGCAAGGGCGCTTCGGTCGCGGTGAGGCGCTGCCTGACCGGCGCTCTACGATCCCGGACGTGATTCCGGAGGTCACGCCCTAGTCGCTCGTGCCGCGCGGCAAGATGCATGCCGACGAGCTGGACATCGACGTCCACCTCGTCCATCGGCCCGTCGCGTCGCAGTTCCAGCACTGGGCCAATCTTCCGCTCGCACCCGTTCCGTCCGCCGGAACGGACGATGCGATCTATCGGTTCGGCGGAGAGCTCGTGGCGCGGCTCCGCGCTCGCCGTCGCGGGTCGCGCCGCTCGTCAACGAGCGAACGTGGCTGCCGCGTCTCGGCTCGCTGCCGTTGGCGGTCCCGGTCATCGTGGCCGAAGGCGCCCCGGGAGAGGGCTATCCCTGGACGTGGTCCGTCTACCGCTGGCTCGAGGCGACAACCCGACGCCGGAACGCTTCGCCGACCTCGAGCGGGCGGCGATCGACCTCGCAGAGTTCGTTCGCGCCCTGCAGCGGCTCGATCCCACCGGCGGGCCGCCGCCCGGTGAGCACAACTTCGGCCGCGGCGAGCCCCTCTCACGACGGGACGACGCAACCCGCAGAGCGATAGCCTCCCTCCACGACGAGCTCGACGTCGGCGCCGTGGCAGAGGCTTGGGACGCCGCGCTCCAGGCGCCGACGTGGTCCGGGCCTCCCCTCTGGATCCACGGCGACCTCTCGGCCGGGAACCTTCTCGTTCGCGAGGGGCGGCTCGCGGCGGTGATCGACTTCGGATGCGTCGGAGTCGGTGACCCGGCCTGCGACCTGATGATCGCGTGGACGTTCCTCGTCCCGCAGGCGCGCGCTGTGTTCAGGTCTGCGCTCGCGGTCGACGGCGCGACGTGGGCGCGCGGTCGAGGCTGGGCGCTCTCGACCGCGCTGATCGCGCTGCCGTGCTACACGGACACGAACCCCGTCATGGTCCGCGGTGCACGGCACACGATCGCCGAGGTGCTCGCCGATCGAGCCGTCTGACCGCGATTACCGAAGTGCGAGACGCCTGTCAGGCATCACTCGAACCCGGGCGACCGCGTGCGGCCCACGCCCTCACCTCGAGGCTGAACGGCGCCGGCGGCAGCAACGCCCGGCAGCCGTCGCGGAGTCGATCGCGGCGCTCGGGCTCGAGCGCGGCCACGTAGGCGCCGACCGGCCCGACGCCGTAGGTGTACGGCTCCCACCAGTCCTCGAAGCTCTCGTGCTCGACCGAGAGGATGAGCACCGCGTCTTCGACGTCGCGGACACCCGCGGCTTCGAGGAGCTTCGCCAGGTCGCCCTCGCCCGTTCCGGCGAGGCGCGCCTCGCCGGCGATGTCTGGCTCGAGCTCGCGCGCAGCCTGCCAGAAGAGGCTCAGCGGCCCCCGTCCGCCGGTTGCATGGTCCCAGACGCACGCCGCGACGAGACCGTCGGCCCTCGTGACGCGAGCCATTTCCGCCAGCCCTGCGACGGGGTCATTCATGAAATGCACCACGAGCTGTGCGAGAGCGGCGTCGAAGGAGCCGTCCGGGAAGGGCAGTTCCTCGGCCGCGGCCTGCCGCGCCTCGACGCCGGGGTGGCGCTCCCGAACCGCCTCGACGAACGATTCGGACGGGTCGACCGCCGACACGGAGGCGGCCCCCGCGCGGTCGATCAGCTCGGCGACGAGGGCGCCGGGGCCGCAGCCGACGTCGACCACGCGTTGACCCGCCTCGACTCCTGCGAAGTCCGCGAAGAGCGGCGCCAGGGGCGCGGAGTACCGGCCCATGAACCGGTCGTAGGCGTTCGCGGAGACTGCGAAGCTGGTCACGCGCGCCAATCTACTGACTCGCCGGAATCGTGAGACTTCCACTATGGGCGGGATCCTCGACGTCGGGCAGCTCGATGCACTGGCCTTGGAGCGTTCCTTCTCGGGCGTCGTCCATGTGGACCGAGGGGGTCGCGTCGAGCTCGCCAGAGCCTACGGCCATGCCGATCGCGCGCGCGAGCTCCCGAACGAGCCCGACACGCGATTCGCCATCGCGAGCGGGACGAAAGGGCTGACCGCGCTCACGGTGATGACGCTCGTCGAGGACGGCACGCTGACGCTGGCGACGACCGCACGATCGTTCCTCGGGATCGACCTCCCCGAAGTGGGCCAGGACGTCACCATCGAGCACCTGCTCGCGCACCGCTCAGGGATCGGCGACTACGTCGACGAAGAGTCCGGTGTGGACGTCAGGGACTACGTCCTGCCCGTCCCTGTCAGCGAGCTCGCGACGACGGAGCAGTACCTTGCAGTGCTCAGAGGGCACGCGACGAAGTTCGCGCCCGGCGAGCGCTTCGCCTACTGCAACAGCGGCTACGTCGTGCTCGCGATCCTGGCGGAGCGAGCGGCCGGCGTGCCGTTCCACGAGCTCGTCGTGGAGCGTGTCTGCGACCGAGCAGGTCTCGTGGACACCGCCTTCATCCGTTCGGACGAGCTGCCTGAGCGGACCGCGCACGGCTACCTCGATGCCGAAGGGCTGCGGACGAACGTCTTCCACCTGCCCGTGTGCGGATCCGGCGATGGAGGCATGTACTCGACCGCCGCCGACATCCGCGGGCTGTGGACGGCGTTCTTCGCAGGAAGGATCGTCTCGAGCGCGACGGTCGCGGAGATGGTGCGCCCACGCAGCGACGTGCCGGCGGAGAAGAAGCGGTATGGGCTCGGGTTCTGGCTCCACGAGGCCGGCGACGCGGCCATCCTCGAGGGCTACGACGCGGGCGTGTCCTTCCGCTCGATTCACGATCCGCGAACCGATCTGACCATCACGGTCATTTCGAACTGGACGGACGGCGCCTGGCCCATCGCGCGGCATCTGGCGAAGCGCTTCGACGCATGAGGAGCCGTGGGGGCGGCCCTCTGCAACAAGAGCTGCGCGAGTGAGCGCCGACTCGCGAAAGGACAGTTTCCGCCGCCGACCCTTGCACGGTACGAGAGGGGAGACCACGTCCTCTCCCCGATTGGAGCTGCCCATGCACCGAGCCCGTCTCGTCCTCGTACTCGTACTCCTCGCGGTCGTCTCACTGCTGGTCGCGCCTGCGGCACGCAGCGCGTCCCCCGACATGGTCGTCAGTCAGGTCTACGGCGGCGGAGGCAACAGCGGCGCGAGCTTCGCCAACGATTTTGTCGAGCTGTTCAACCGCGGGTCGACATCGGTCGACCTCGGCAGCTGGTCGATTCAGTACGCGTCCGCCTCCGGAACGACCTGGCAGGTCACACCCCTCTCGGGCTCCGTGCAGCCGGGTCGCCACTTCCTCGTGCAGCTCGCCTCGGCCGCTGCCATCGGCGCCGCGCTTCCCACACCTGATGCGATCGGCACGAGCAACCTGGCCAACACCGGAGGGAAGATCGCGCTCCTCCGGAGTGCGACGGCCCTCTCGTGCGGAGCCTCGGCCGGGAGCTGCTCGGCGGATCCGAGCGTCGTCGACCTGATCGGCTACGGGTCAGCGACGGACTACGAGGGCTCGGGCGCAGCCCTCGCTCTCAACAACACGACAGCGGCAATCCGCGCCGGTGAGGGCTGCACGGACACCGACGCGAACGACGGCGATTTCGCGGCGGCGTCGCCTCCGACGCCACGCAATTCCGCGGCCCCCGCGGCGCAGTGCGGTGGCTCGCCGCCTCCCAGTGGTGGCGTGTCGCAGAGCGCCGGGGTGGAGATCGACGTCGAGTCCGCCCTCTCGATCGCGCTCGAGCGTCCCACCGTCAGCTTCGGCTCCGCTTCCTCGGGAGAGACGCCTGCGGCCGTCTCCGAGCGGGTGACGTTGTCGAGCAACAACTCGGCGGGCTATGCGCTGACGGTGCACCGCTCGGCGTTCGTTCCGGCGGACCTCCCGCTTGGGATCTCCGCCGCCTCTGCACCCGCTGGTGGGCAGCTCGGCCCGCAGCTCGCCGGCGGCGCGGCGGCAGCGATTCCGATCGCTCCTGCGGCGGACCTGCTCGTCGGAACCACTGCGGCTCCGAGCGCGTCGGCCGGGGACGCGTGGCCGACGCGAGTCGGCTTCACGTCGGCGCTGCCTGTCGTCGCACCGGGGCGGTACACGGCGACGATCACGTTCACGGCGATCGGACGATGAGGCTCCGCTTCGGGCGCCTCGCCTCCACTGCGCTCCTGCTCGCGCTCGCGTCCGCCTCGGCGGGCGCGAGCGCGACGCGCCCCGCGGTCGCCCTGACGGCATCGCCCGCCCACGTGGAGCTCTCCGGAGCGAAGCGGGCGACGGTGCGCGTCACGAACGCAGGAACGGAACGAGTCGCGGTCGACGTCGGGCGTGCCGGGTTTGCGCTCGACCTGCGCGGGAAGCCGAGGATCGTCGTCCGAGGACGCTCCCGGCGCTCGGCTGCCGACTGGCTCAGCATCCGTCCGCGCACGCTGCGCATGGGCCCTGGCGCCTCCGCCGCCGTGACGATCGCGTCCAGACTCCCATCGCGAGTCGAACCGGGCGACCACGACGCCCTGCTGCTGCTCACGTCGCGGCGACGGGTGAAGGGCGGCGTCGCCGTTCGCATGCGATTGGGCGTGGTCGTCGTCGTGCGCGCACCCGGGACGATCGTCCGCAGGCTCGAGGCGCACGGTCTGAGCGTGGTTCGATATGGGAGTCGCCGTGTCCTCGAGCTCATGGTGGCCAACCGCGGAAACGTCACCGAGTCGTTCACGAGCAGGCGCTCCGTTCTCTCCCTGTTTCGCGGTGGGCGGCGGCTGGCCCGGCTCACGGCGGTTCCGCGAGATCTGCGCCCCGGCACGGACGGAGTTCTGCAGTTCCGCTACGCGGGCGCCGTCCGGGGACGGGTATCCGCCGTCGCCGACGTGAGCTCCGAGTCGGGTCGCCACATCGTCCGGAGGTTCAGAGTGCGCCTGTAACAGACCTCGCGAGGTGGCGCACGCGGAGCGCCCGCCCGCGTACCATCGGCCCCGTGCCCGATCTGCCCTCGGGAACGGTCACCTTCGTCTTCACCGACATCGAGGACTCGACAGAGCTTCTCAAGCACCTCGGTGACGGATACCGGGACGTGCTGACCGCGCACCGACGGATCGTCCGCGAGGCGTTCGTCGCGAGCGAGGGCATCGAGATCGACACGCAGGGGGACGCGTTCTTCTTCGTCTTCCCGCGCGCTCGCGACGCGATCACTGCTGCCGTCGAGGCACAGCGCGCCCACGCGGCGGCGGCGTGGCCCGGCGGCGTCGACGTGCGCGTGCGCATGGGGCTGCACACCGGTGAGCCCGCGATCCACGAGGAGGGGTACGTCGGGCTTGACGTCGTCCGCGCGGCACGGATCTGCACGGTCGGCCGGGGCGGGCAGATCCTCCTCTCCGAGACCACTCGGACACTCGTCGGCTCGGGGCTCCCCGACGGGGTCTCGGTCTTTCCGCTCGGGCAGCGCCACCTCCGCGGGATCGACGAGCCCGAGCGTGTGTTCGAGGTCGCGATCGACGATCTCGAGCGTGAGGAGGTGCCGGCTGGGAAGGACGTGGCGGTCGCAGAGCGAACGGAGGCTTCCGGACCGCCGGCGCGGCCGCCGTCCGAGCCGGGGCTGGAAGTGGAGATCACGAGGCGCTTCGACGATCTCGGCGCGCGCATCGCCGCTGGGATCCAAGAGCGGGTGCGCCGGTCGCTCGACGAGAAGGTCGGCAAGGCCGGCGACGCGTCGGATGTCGACGACATCGCGTCGCGGTTCGAGTCGCTGGGCGACGAAATCGATGCCCGCGTGCGGGCCGCGCTGGCTCGGAAGGGCATCCGAGACTGAGCCTGACGCAGTACTACACGGCAACCAGCCTCGACGGCTTCATCGCCGATCCTGACAGCTCACTCGAGTGGCTCTTTACTCGAAACCAGGACCGGGGCGGCCTCTTGAACTACGAGGAATTCGTTTCACACGTCGGCGCCCTGGCGATGGGGTCGACGACGTACGAGTGGATCCTCGACCACGAGTTCGCAGGCAAGGACCCAGCGGAGTGGAAGTGGCCATACGACATTCCGTGCTGGGTGTTCACGCACAAGCAGCTGCAGGTCGTCCCCGGCGCGGAGATCCGGTTCGTGAGTGGGGACGTCGCGCCCGTCCACGGGGAGATGGTGGCCGCCGCGGGTGAGCGGAACCTCTGGATCGTCGGAGGAGGGGACCTCGTCGGCCAGTTCGCCGACGCGGGTCTGCTGGACGAGGTGATCGTGTACATCGCACCGGTGACGCTGGGCGCCGGCGCACCGCTCCTGGTGCGGCGGGTCGAAATGCGGCTGGAAGAGACGGGCCGAAACGGAGACTTCGTCGCCGCGCGCTACTCGGTCCTGCGTCCGCAGGGCTGAGTCCCGACCGTACCGCAGTGGTTAGGAGACGGCGGGTCGGGGTAGACGCTGAACATGATCGATAGACGAGCTTTGGGAATCGTCATGGCGCTCGTCGGCGCTGCTGCGACTGCGATCGCGGCGCTCGCGAACCCGCTCGGCCTGGGCGAGGACGAGGTCTTTGGGTGGTTACAGATCACCGGCGTGATCGTCGGTGCCGTCGTAACGCTGCTCGGTCTCGCCTTGGCAATGGAGTGGATTCAGTATCCGCGCCGGACGACGACGACAGCGACGTCGGCTCAGAACACAACGGTCGTGACCGAGACGCAGGACCCGGCGACGTCTTCTCAGAACACGACGATCGTGACTGAGAAACAGGACCGCGGCCCCTGACGCGCACTCTCACGAGCGCAGCGCATGAACTCGTGACTAGCGATCCAGCTCCGAGAAGCATGCTGTCCGCAGCGCCTCGTCCCGATCGGGCAGGACCGAACTCCCCAGCTGAAACGCAAGCGCCCCGCCTGGGCGGGGCGCTGTTGTCAACCGTTCCCGAACGACCTAGCTGCAGCCGGTGTTCGTGCCGCAGTCGCGGCATGTGTAGCACGACCCCGTCCGCACCATGCGACCGCCGCAGCGGGCGCACTCCTGCGCGTCCTCCCACTGGTTGAAGAGCGCCGTCTGGCCGGGCGGGGCGGGCTCGAGCGCTGCCACCGCGGCAGCCGCGGTCTCGCCCGCGTCCGTGTAGGCGGCCGCGAGCCGCGCCTTCACCTCGGGCGTGAGGATGCCAGCCTCCTCCTGCTGGTCGGCGGAGAGGAACTTCTTCCCCATCCAGCGGAAGATGTAGTCGACGATGGACTTCGCGACTCGGATGTCCGAGTCGTTCGTCATCCCCGACGGCTCGAAGCGCATGTGGCTGAACTTCGAGACGTACACCTCGAGCGGCACGCCGTACTGGAGCCCGAGGGAGACGGAGATCATGAACGAGTTCATGAGACCGGCGAGGGTGGTTCCCTCCTTCGCGATGTCCACGAAGATGTCACCGGGCGTCCCGTCCTCGAAGAGACCGACGTGGATGTAGCCCTCGTACTCGCCGACCTTGAACTTGCGTCCGACCTCGATGCGGTCGTCCGGCAGTCGCCGCCGCTGCGGAAGTGCGCCGACCGCGCCCGAGACGGGAGCGAGCGTGGTCGCGCCGGCGTCGCCCTTCTTCGAGAGCGGCTGCGCGACCTTGCAGTTGTCACGGTAGATCGCGATCGCCTTCACGCCGAGCTGCCACGACTCGATCAGGAGCTGCGAGATCTCGTCGACGGTGATCTCCTCGGGCAGGTTGACCGTCTTCGAGATCGCGCCCGAGATGAACGGCTGGACCGCGCCCATCATCTTCACGTGACCCATGTAGTGGATCGCACGGTCGCCGATCGCGCAGTCGAACAC
>DATAET010000242.1:0-9618 GCA_036257855.1 Gaiellaceae bacterium
CCCTGGTCGCGTCCCGGCCCGTACACGATGTACGGGCGGATCCCGATCGACGCGACGTCGTCGTCGTGCCAGTAGACGCGAGCGGTTCCCTCGTTCGCGAGCTTGAACACGCCGTACAGCGTGGACGGGGCGGTCCCGCCCGATTCGGGAGCTCGGGAGGGATCGGAGGCGTTGTAGACGGCCGTGGAGCTCGCGTACGCGAGCCCGCGGATCCGATTGAGCCGCGCCTTGATCGCTTCGAGGACGACCACCGTTCCGTGGACGTTGACGCGTGCGCCGCGCTCCGGGTCGGCTCGGACGAACGGCACCTGGAGCGCCGCGAGGTGGACCACGTTGGTGATCCCGTGCTGGTCGAGGGCGCTTCCGACCGCAGCGGCGTCTGTGACGTCGCCCTCCACGAGCCCGATGCGCGCCCGCTCGGCGTCCGACAGCACGAGCCGCAGCCGCGCGTCGTCGGTGCCGAGGTCGAGGCCGACCGGCTCCTCGCCTAGCTCGAGGAGCGCCTTCAGTGTCCATGCGCCGAGACAGCCGAGCGCTCCGGTGACGAGGGTGCGTCCGCCCTCAGGCAAGCGGAGCGTCCTGATAGACGGTCACGGTCTCCGTGTAGAACTCGATCGCGGCGCGCCCCTGCTCGTGCGGACCCCAGCCCGAGCCCTTGATGCCGCCGAAGGGCACGTGCACGTCGGCACCCGCGGTCTGCGAGTTCACGTGGATGATCCCGGCCTGGATCTCGCTCGTGAAGCGCTGTGTCTCGCGCAGGTCGCGCGTGAAGATCGAGGCGGAGAGCCCGAAGCGCACGGCGTTCGCGCGGGCGATGGCCTCGTCCAGCGTCGAGTAGGGATAGAGCGAGGTCACCGGGCCGAACACCTCCTCGCACGAAAGCTCGGCGTCATCCGCCAGCCCCTCGAAGACGGTCGGAGCGATGAGGTAGCCCTCGTCGTCCGCGCGTTCTCCACCGGCGAGCAGGGCCCCGCCCTCGTTCCGCGCCCGCCCGATCGCGGCGAGGATGTCCGCCAGGGCGTCCTCGTTCACGACCGGGCCGACCTCGACGTCTGGATCCGAGGGATCGCCGACCTTGCCGGCCTCGACCCGCGCGAGCAGCTTCTCGCGGAACGCGTCGTAGACGGAGTCCTGCACCAGGATCCTCCGCGTCGCCGTGCACTTCTGCCCGGCAGACCAGAATGCGCCCGCGTACGCGGCCTCGACTGCGCGGTCGAGCTCGGCGGCGGCGGTCACGATCAGCGGGTTGTGGCCGCCCAGCTCGAGCTGGACGCGGCAGTCGCGCGCGGTCGCCTCGTCCCGCACGGAACGGCCGACAGGCACGGAGCCCGTGAACGAGATCGCGCGGACGCCCGGGTTCGACACGATCTCCGCGCCCGCCTTCGACCCTGAGCCGGTGAGCACGTTGAGCACGCCGGCGGGTAGGCCTGCCTCTGCGAAGCACTCGGCCACGTGCAGGCCGGTGCGCGGTGCCTCGTACCCCAGCTTGAGGACGAGGGTGTTGCCGTAGATCAGGGCCGGCGCCAGCTTCCAGACAGGGATCGCGATCGGGAAGTTCCACGGCGTGATGAGGCCGACGACGCCGAGCGGGCGGCGCAACGTGAAGAGGCGCTGGTCCGCGACCGACGGCTCGTACAGCTCGCCGCTCGGCCGGTACGCCTCGCCCGCGGCGTAGCGCAGGATCGTCGCGGCGCGCAAGGTCTCGAGACGCGCCTCCCGGAGCGGCTTCCCCATCTCGTCCGTCATGTCCTGCGCAACCTGCTCGGCGCGGGCCTCGATCGCCGCCGCGGCCTTCGTGAAGTACGCGGCCCGCTGTCCCGCGGGAAGCGCCGTCCAGGCGGGGAACGCCTCGCCCGCGGCGTCGATCGCGGCACGTGCGTCCTCCGCGGTCGACGCGGAGTAGACACCGGTCACCTGCGACGGCCGCCAGGGGTTGCGCTTCTCGTACGTCTCGCCCGAGGCGCTCTCGCGCCAGTCGCCGCCGACGTAGTTGCCCGCAGGGGCTCCGGCGATGGTCTCGGTCATGGGACGGGCTCCTTTTCGATCAGCTCGGAGGCACGCACGACGGGATTGACGAGCGTCCCGATCTCGGGCACGTGGATCTCCACGAAGTGGCCGGGGAGCAGCGTGAACTTGTCGGGGGGGACGAGGCCGGTGCCGGTCAGGAGGACGCTCCCGGGCGGAACCGGGTTGTCGAGCACGAGCCACTGGACGAGCTCCGCGAACGAGCGGCGCATCCGCGCCGTGAAGCTCTCTCCCTCGAACACGATGCGTCCCCACTCGTCCGTGACGCGCATGGTGAGGTGGAAGGGGTGGTCGAGGCCCTCGGGCACGAACACGGCAGGCCCGATCGCGCACGCTCCGGCGTAGATCTTCGCCTGGGGAAGGTACAGAGGGTTCGCGCCCTCGATGTCCCGCGAGGAGACGTCGTTCCCGATCGTCATGCCCGCGATGCGGCCGTTTCTCCCGAGAACGACGGCGATCTCGGGCTCGGGCACGTTCCACGTCGAGTCGTCGCGAATCCCGATCGGCCTGCCCGGTCCGACTGTGCGGCGCATGCCGGCGTCCTTCATGAAGAGCTCTGGCCGCGGCGCGTCGTAGACGAGCGTGTACACGTCCTTGACCGCGCTCTCCTCGACCCGCGCGTCGCGCGAGCGCTCGTAGGTGACTCCGGCACACCACACCTCGGGCGCCTCGATCGGCGCGAGCAGCTGATAAGGCTCGGGGAGCTGGAGCGTCTCCTCGTCGATCGGCTCGATCGTGAGCCCTCCGCCCGTTACGACGCGACCATCCTGGACGGACGCGTTCTCCACGCCGTCGGGGCCGCGCACCCGCAGGTGGCGGGCCATCTCAGTAGACCGCCCGGCCGCCGGAGATGTCGTAGGTCGCGCCCGTCGAGAACGAGCACTCGTCGCTCGCGAGCCAGCACACGAGCGCGGCGACCTCGTCGGCCTCGCCCATGCGCCCCATCGGGATGCGATCGACCATGTAGCCGACGTGCTCCTCGCTGATCCCTTCGAGGATGGGCGTGTCGATCACGGCCGGGGCAACGCAGTTGACGAGCACGCCCGTGCGCGCGAGGTCCTTGCCGATCGCCTTCGTCATTGCGATCACCGCCGCCTTCGACGCCGAGTAGGCGACGGCCATCGGGTTCCCTTCCTTCCCGGCGATGGACGCGACGTTGACGATCCGGCCGTACCCGCGCTCGACCATGCTCGGGATCACAGCACGGTTGCAGAAGAAGACGCCGTCGGCGTTGATGCGCATGACGCGGTGCCACTCCTCGTCCGGAACGTCGGTGACCGGGAGCGACGCGCCTGGCACCCCGGCCGAGCACACGAGCACGTCGATCGGGCCGAGCTCGTGGCGTGCGAGCGCGACCGCCTCCTCGATGTCCGCGGGCTCGGAGACGTCGCCTGTCAGCGCGAGGACGCCGTCCGGCGCCTTCTCGTGGAGATCGAGCGACGCGACGACCGCTCCTTCCTCGAGGAGGCGTCGCGCGACGGCGGCGCCGATGCCGCTCGCGCCGCCCGTGACGAACGCCGCTCTCCCTGAGAACCGCTCTGCGTTGCCCATCGCTCGCAGCGAAGCCTAGAGTCTCCGGGGCGTGGCCTTCGACCCCACCAGTGACTATCCGCTCGGCACGAGACGTCCAGACCTCGTGTCGACCCCCGGCGGCATACCGCTCGGCCAGGTCACGCTCGACGCAGTCCGAGCGGGCACTCTTCGAGCCGACGAGATCAGGGCGACGCCCGAGACGCTCAGGCTGCAGGCCGAGGTCGCGCGGGCTTCCGATCGTGTGCAGCTCGCCGAGAACCTCGAGCGTGCCGCCGAGCTCGCCGCTGTCCCCGACACCCTTCTGCTCGAGGTCTACACGGCCCTCCGTCCGCGCCGTGCGACAGCCGCCGAGCTCGAGAGCTGGGCGGCTCGGCTCGACGGCCACGGTGCGACGAAGACGGCGGCCTTCGTGCGCGAGGCCGCCGCCGTCTACGCGGATCGAGAGCTCCTCGCCGATGGCTAGTCGGCGCTTCGCGTCGCGGGCCGAGCGCGACCTCCACCTCGAGCAGCTCGTCTCACCACTGCCGGAGCTCGGGCTCGTCGCTGCGAATGGCGAGAACGATCCGGATCCGGAGCTCGTCGTCGAGGATGGCGTCGTCGTCCGGATGGACGGTCGCGCCGCCGTCGCGTTCGACGTCGTCGATCGCTTCGTCGTGGCTCACGGCCTCGACCTCGCCATAGCCGCCGAGGCGATGGCGCTCGACGATCTGGCTCTGGCGCGGAAGCTCGTCGACGTCGACGTCCCGCGCTCCGAGCTCGTCCGCCTCTCCCGCGGTCTGACGCCAGCGAAGCTCGCTCGGGTCATCGGCCTCCTCGACCCGGTCGAGCTGATGCTCGCGCTGAAGAAGCTGCGCGCACGGCGTGCTCCGGGCAACCAGGCGCACGTCACGAACCTCAAGGAGAGCCCCGCGCTCCTCGCCGCCGATGCGGCCGAGGCCGCACGGCGCGGCTTCGCGGAGCTGGAGACGACGGTCGGCGTGGCGCGGTACGCGCCGCTGAACGCGGTCGCACTCCTCGTCGGCTCGCAGACTGGCCGTCCCGGCGTCATGACCCAGTGCGCGGTCGAGGAGCGTCGCAACCTCGAGCTCGCGATCCGCGGCCTGGTCACGTACGCCGAGACTCTCTCCGTCTACGGCACCGAGCCCGTCTTCGTCGACGGGGACGACACGCCATGGTCGAAGGCCTTCCTCGGAGCCGCATACGCGTCGCGCGGAGTGAAGGTGCGGTTCACGTCGGGCACGGGCTCCGAGGCGCTCATGGGGTACGCGCAGGGATTCTCGATGCTCTACCTGGAGGCGCGCTGCCTCGCCGTCGTGCGCGCGGCCGGGTCGCAGGGCGTGCAGAACGGCTCGATCTCGTGCGTGGCTCTCGTTCTCTCCGTGCCGGGCGGCACCCGCGCGATCCTGGGCGAGAACGTCCTCGCTGCCTGGCTCGACCTCGAGGTCGCGTCGGGCAACGACGCGATCGCCTCGCACTCCGAGATCCGCAAAACCGCGAAGCTCATGGGGCAGTTTCTGCCCGGGACGGACTTCGTCACGTCGGGCTACTCCGTCATGCCCCGCCACGACAACACATTCGGCGGCGGGAACTTCGACGCGGACGACCTCGACGAGTGGCTCACGATCCAGCGCGACTGGCAGGTAGACGCGGGCATCGAGCCGGTGTCCGAGGAGGAGCTCCTGCGCGTTCGCGAGCGGGCGGCCCGGGCGGTGCAGGCGGCATTCGCTGAGCTGGGCTTGCCGGCGATCACGGACGAGGAGGTGGCCGTCGCGACGACCGGGTACGACGCCCGCGAGATGCCGGACCGCGACCGCGCCGCGGACGTCGAGGCCGCGGACGAGTTGCTCGCGCGCGGAGTCTCGGGTCTCGACATCGCCCTGGCGCTGGATCGTCGCGGGTTCGAGGACGTCGCCGCGGCCGTCCTCGGCATGCAGCGCCAGCGGGTCTCCGCCGACTACCTCCAGACAGCGGCGGTCATCGACCGTGACGGCGTCGTCCACTCGGCTGTCAACGACCCCAACGAGTACGCCGGGCCGGGGACCGGGTACCGGCTGGAGGGCGACCGCTGGGAGCTCCTCCAGTCGTTGCCGCAGGTCGTCGCGCCGGCAGAGCTCCTCGCCGAGGACGCAGGCGCGGAGTCGGTCGTGTCCGAGGGTGGGCCCGCCGGCGCGGGTGACGACGCCTCCGAAGTCGTCGTCGCCGTCGGTCCTGCCTTCGCCGCCGAGATTCGCCGCACGATCGCGGGCCTCGGGCACCGGGACGTCCTCGCGGCCGTATGCGCCGGGATCCGCGAGAGCGGAGGGAGTCCGCGCCTCGTTCGCGTTCGGCGTGTCGCCGACGTCGCGTTCATCGCCCACGACGGCGCCCTGCTCTCCGGCTCGGGCGTCGCGATCGGGCTCCAGTCGAAAGGCACCGCGGTCATCCACCGCGCAGACCTCCAGCCGCTCGACAACCTGGAGCTCTTCGGCATGTCGCCGCTCTACTCGCTCGAGTCGTACCGCGCGATGGGCCGCAACGCCGCCGGCTATGCGCTCGGCCGTCGGGTCGGGCCCGTGCCGACGGAGCTCGACAACTTCGCCCGCGCCAAGCTCATCGTGCGCACGACGCTGCTCCACGCGCGCGAGACGCAGGCGGTCGTCCCGGGCGCGGAGCCGGTCGAGCTCGAGCTCGTCGCGTGAAGATCGAGATGCTCTTCTGGGAGGGCTGCCCGTCGCATCCCGAGGCGCTCGAGCTCCTGAGGGACGTCCTCCGCGAGCGCGGCATCGAGGATCCGATCGAGCTGCGTGAGGTGTTCACGCTCGAGGATGCGGTCGAGCACGGCTTCCCCGGCTCGCCGACGATCCGGATCGACGGCCGCGACGTGGACCCCGCCGGCGCGACGGATCCGCCTGCGCTGACCTGCCGCGTCTATCGTCTCCCCGACGGGCGCCCGTCGCCCGTCCCCAGTCGTCAGCAACTCGAGGAGGCCGTCCGATGAGCGTCATCGAGAGCGCACCCGCCTTCGATCTTCCCGGTGTCGACGGACGAAACCACACCCTCGACGAGTACGCGGACGCGACCATCCTCGTCCTCGTGCAGTCGTGCAACCACTGCCCGTACGTCCTCGCCTGGGAGGGCCGCATCGACGCGCTCGCCCGCGAGTACGCGGAACGTGGCGTTCGCTTCGTCGCGGTCAACTCGAACGACGCGGAGGCGTATCCGGCCGACTCGTTCGACGCGATGGTCGAGCACGCCCGCGACGCCGGGTACTCGTTCGATTACCTGTACGACGAGAGCCAGAAGGTCGCGCGGGCCCTGGGCTCCGAGCGGACGCCGGAAGCGTTCGTGTTCGACGCGGACCGGCGGCTCGTGTACCACGGCGCGGTGGATGACAACCGCGAGGAAGCGGACGTGACGACGAGTTACCTCCGCGACGCTCTCGATGCGGCTCTTGCCGGCGAGACACCGCCGGTCGACGACACGCCTCCGGTCGGCTGCACCGTCAAGTGGCGTCCCTGAGCTACGAGGCTACGTGATGTAGGGCATCCCGCAGCCGGCCGACGAGCTCGTGCAGGGGATCGCCCGTCGGCTCGGCCGTGATCCGCACGAGCACCCGTTCTTCGGGGACGGAGATCTCGTCGACCGCTTCGATCGGGATCAACAGGAGCTGGCGGCCGAATCGTCCTCCGCGGACCTCGAGCAGATCGGGCCGATCGATCCTGGAGCCGAAGCGCAGTCCCTCGACGAAGCCGACGGTGCCCTGCGGCGAGTCGACCTGAAAGCCCTCGCAGCGAGCGAGCGCGCTGCCTCGCTCGAGCGGTGTCCCCGGCCGCATCGGATCCGACGGAAACGATCGCACCTGGGACTCGTCGGCCCGATGGTCCGTCGGCTCGTTCGGAAGCGATCGCCCGGCCTGCATGAGCGTTTCGACACGCCCTTCGAGCTCGGCGATTCGCACGACCTGATCGAGAAGCTGCTCCTGCATCCTCCGCAGCTCGGCGAGATCGCGCGCCAGACCCGCGGCAAGGGAGCTCAACGCCTCGTTCGCTGCGGCCACGCTTTCGTCGTTGAAGAGCAGCTCTTCGTACGCCCACCGACGCGAGCGGCGGGGCTCCTCGAGCCCGAGCCACCGCTCCGTACGTTCCGCTTCCTTCGGAAGGCTTCGCTTGGTGTCGCCCACCACGACCCCCGATTGCTTTTCGAAGGCCATGGTAGCTCCGTTGTGGCGTGCCCTTACGCGCCCGGCTTGCCGCCCTGGCCCCAGTGCTGCGGCGGGACGCCCTGGATGATCACGTGGATGTGGTCGATCGCCGCACCGCTCGTTTCGTGGAGCGCGTTCGTGAGCGCCTCGATCATCTTCGGCACGGACTCCTCGGTCACGCGACGGTCGTAGATCTTCACCTCGATCACCGGCATGGTTGACCTCCTCTCGACATGGCTCGATCCTACGCGCGAAGGCCCGCGCCGTCGGATCGAGGAGGTTGCCATGCCATTCCGCACGTTCGCTTGGGAGGACGGGTCCGTGGTGCTCGGAGACCGCACGCCGGACCCGGAGCTCCGCCAGGTCGACGAGGACACGTTCGTGATCCTCAGGAGCTTCTGCTACCGCGCTGCGCACGGAGACCCTAACGAAGGTGTCGTCTACCTCGTGCCGGGCGAGGACTTCGAGCGCCCGCCGGGATCGGCGCCCGACGGAGGGGTTGTCGTGCCTCCCGACCTGTCCGGCCAGACGGATCTCGCGTCCGTCCCGTCACTGTTCTGGTGGCTGATCGCGAGCTACGGGAACCACACGCGTGCGTCGCTTCTGCACGACGCGCTCTACGTGGACGAGGGAGCGCCGCCCGTCCCGCGTCGCACCGCGGATCGACTATTCCTGACGGCCCTTCGCGAGCCCGGACCGCAGAAGGGCGGGGCGTTCCGGCACTGGTTGATGTGGGCGGCGGTGAGCGCGTTCGGAACGATGCGCTGGCACCTGGGGGTCCTCTTCGGGCTCCACCTCGTCGCGGTCTGGGCGCTCACGATCTGGGCGGTCGTCTGGGCATGGGGGGACGGCATCGGCGGGATCGGTTGGAACGCGTGGCAGCTTGCGCTCGCCGCTCTGGTGGGGCTGGCCTTCCTCGTGGTCGTCGGGAGCTCCTGGCGGGCAGGCGTCGACCTCCGTGGCGGCTGGCTCGTCCCCACGGCGCTGACGAGCCTGCTGATCGTCGTCCCGCTCGCGGACGAGTGGACGTATCCCTTCGAGCTCGTTCTCGATCCCTTCACGCTGCTCGTGGCCGCGCTGGCACTGACGCTCGTCGGCCCGCTCTGGGGGCTCTGGGTGGACCCCACGTTGCGAGGCTGGCTGTGGCCGACCGCGTTGATCGCGCTGCCCATCGCCGTCGTCCCCGCCGCGTTGAACCTGATCGCGATCGTCCTCGTCTGGCTCGTCGACCTGGGTGCGTCGCTCGCGGCCTGCCTGAGGAAGACGCCCTCGGGCGGGGATCGGCCCTTCGAGCTCCCGACCCTGGGCGCGAAGGGGGCGCGCGTATGAGCGCGGCCTAGGCGGAGGGAGCGGGTGGCATCTGGTCGACGGGCCAGGGCTTGCCGCCGAGTCCCCAGTTCTTCGGGTTGTGGCCCTCGACGATGACCCACGTGTGCTCCTTGAGGCCGGGGTGCGTCGCTTCGCCGAGCGCGTCCGTGAGCTTCTCGATGAGCGCTGCGCTCGTCTCCTCGCTCATGCGGTAGTCGAACAGCTCCACTCTGATCAGCGGCATCGCGTCTCCTTCCCGTTAGGTTTCGGGGCGTGCCCCGACGTCTCCAGCACTGCGGGCTGATCGTCGCCGATCTCGAGCGCTCGCGAGCCTTCTACGGAGGCGCGCTCGGTCTCGAGGAGGTTCCGCGACCTCACAACTTCGTGTTCGCCGGCGCCTGGTTCCAGGTCGGCGAGGACCAGCTCCACCTCCTCGTCGAAGGCGACACGACGGGCAGTGCCGGAGCCCTTGATCCTGGGCCGAGCGTGAGGGTTGGAATGGCGACGCAAAACGCGCTCGACGTCGACGACCTCGACGCCGCCTGTGCTCGGCTCGAGGAGCACTCCGTCGC
>DATAET010000243.1:0-2688 GCA_036257855.1 Gaiellaceae bacterium
CCTCGCCGGCGAGCAGATCCCCCTCGAGTCGCGCATCGTCCTCGCGTGCGACGCGTTCCATGCGATGACGACCGATCGTCCCTACCGCAGGTCGCTCGGCGTCGACGAGGCCAAGCGCCGGCTCGTCCAGGCCTCGGGCACGCAGTTCGACCCGCAGGTCGTCCACGCGCTGCTTCGGGTACTGGGGCCCTAGGCTCCGGCGGCTTCGGCGTTGCGGAGTCCGCGGAAGGCCCAGATCCAGAAGGCGAGGCCGAGCCCGATCGCGATTGCGAACGCGCCGAGGACGTGCGGCGCGTCGCCCGCGACGAAGCCGCGGCCCGTCTCGAGCAGGTACGTGAGCGGGTTCACGGTCGCCACGCCCGCGATCCACCCCTGGAGCAGGTCTAGCGGTACGTACACGGGTGCGAAGAAGAGGACGAGGAAGACCGGCATCTGCATGAGCGGCGCCGCCTGGATCGTCCGGAAGCGCATCGCGATCCCGCCCGCCCAGAAGAACCCGCAGAAGTTCACGAGCGCGGCGAGCGTGTACAGGCCGACGAGGTCGACGGCGCCACCGTCGATGTTCATCCCGACGACGAGAGCGACCAGCGTGAGAACCGTCGCGACGATCAACCAGCGGACGAGCGCGGCGAGCCCGTAGCCGATGACGATGCCACCCCGCCTCGGAGCGGCGAGCATGAGCCGCTTTGCAAACCCGCCCTCGAAGTCGCGGGCGATGCCGAACCCGGTGAAGACGCCGCTGAACGCCGCAGACTGCAGGAGGACGAACACGAACTGGAACGCCGTGTAGCCGGGCGGGAAGTCGAATCCGGGAATCTGCGACACCTGCGAGAGCCCACCCGCGAACGCAGTGAAGAAGAAGAGCGGAAAGGCCATCGTCGGCAGCAGGATCTGGGGGTTCGTGAGCGCGTTCTTCAACGTCCGCCACGCCACGCCCTGAATCACGTTCCAGGTCGTCATGTCCTCACGTCCTCGTCATGCGCAGACGGAGTGCGCGGGATGCGAGCACGAGCGACACGATCCCGAGCGTGATCGCGAAGCCGAATCCGAGCGCGAGCGCCTGCCAGTCCCACCCGGTGATGATGAGGCTGCGGACGCACTCGATCATGTACGAGACCGGGTTGAGCGTCGCCGCGGTGCGGAACCAGTCGACGCCGATGAGGTTGCGCGGCGCGTTCATCGACGAGATGAAGAGAAAGACGAAGAGCACGGGGAAGAGCGCCTGGATCGTCTCGCCCGAACCCGTCCGAAACGCGAGCCAGGCGCCGAGGGCGCCGAACGAGAGCGAGACGACCGCTCCGTAGAGGAGCAAGACCGCAATCCCGGCAGGCCCCGACTCGAAGTGAACGCCCGCGATCAGGCCGACGGCGATGTAGAAGATCACCTGGACGACGCCGAGCGCCACGACGCCCGCGAGCTGCCCGGTCAGCAGCGCCCAGTCTCGGAGCGCGGTCAGCGAGAGGCGATTCACGAACCCGGTCTGAACGTCGCGCGCGAGGTCGGTGCCCGCGTTCATGGTCGAGAAGAGCGCGCCCTGAATGAACGGAACGGCGAGCGCGAAGGCGAGGAACGAGTCGGTCGGGAAGCCGGGCAGGTTCGTCGACGAGCGCAGGCCCCCGGCGTTCACGAGCATGAGCGCGACTGGGAAGATGAGCGGCGGGATGACGCTCGCGGGCTGCCGCGACGTCCGCACGATCGAGCGCCGTGCGATCGCGCCGACCTGTGGCAGGCTCGAGCTCACCGCCGCGGCGTCTCCTGCTCCGCGCTCCCCGCCTCCTCGGCGGCGCCCTCGAGGGTGCGCCCCGTCTTCGCGAGGAAGACGTCGTCGAGCGTCGGTGCGTGGAGCTCGAGGTCGCCGATGTCGACGCCATTCGCATCGACCGCACGGACGATGTCCGTCAGACCGAGACCGTCGCGCAGCCGCACGGCGACGTCGCGGGTCGAGTCGAGCGGCTCGCCGAACTGCGCGAGGAACTCGGCGACGTGCGCTCGGTCCTCCTCGCGTCGGGGCAGCGCGTGGATGCTCGGGCGGCCGATCTCCGCCTTGAGGGCGGCCGGCGTCCCCTCGGCGACGATCCTGCCGCTGTCGATGATCCCGACCCGGTCGGCGAGGACGTCGGCCTCCTCGAGGTACTGCGTCGTCAGGAAGACCGTGACGCCGTCCTCTCGGCGAAGGCGTGCGACCTCCTCCCAAAGCGCCGTCCGGCTCTGCGGATCGAGGCCCGTCGTCGGCTCGTCGAGGAAGAGGATGCGCGGGCGGTGGACGAGCGCGAGGGCGAGGTCGAGGCGCCGCTTCATCCCACCCGAGTAGCCCGCGACCTTGCGGTCGGCGGCGTCGATGAGGCCCACGCGCTCGAGCAGCTCGTCCGTGCGCGGCCCGCGCTCTGCCTTGGGGACACTTTGCAGCGTCGATTGCAGGCGCAGATGGTCGCGCGCGGTGAGGAGCGGGTCGAGCGCGGCTTCCTGGAGCGCGACGCCGATCAGCCCGCGGATCTTCGGCCCGTCCTTCACGACGTCGTAGCCGCCGACGAGGGCCGTCCCTGCCGTGGGCGGGAGAAGCGTCGTCAGGACGTGGACGGTCGTGGACTTCCCGGCGCCGTTCGGGCCGAGGAAGCCGTAGATCTCGCCGGGCTCGACGGAGAGGTCGATCCCGTCGACTGCACGCGGGCCCTTGCGGTACTCGCGGAC
>DATAET010000244.1:0-12034 GCA_036257855.1 Gaiellaceae bacterium
GACGAACTCGCCCTCGACGACGATGTCGCTCACGGTCAGCAGGCAGCCACCGTGGACACCCCGGATCGCCGCGAGCGTGAACAGCGCGGCTGCCTCCATCTCCACCGCGAGCACTCCGCGTTTCGACCAGCGCTCGTACTGTCCCTCGTCCGGGTTGTAGAAGAGGTCGCTCGACACGATCGGGCCTACCCTGAGCGGCTGATCGGAGTGCTTCGCCACGTGGACGGCCTCGTGGACGAGCTCCCAGCTCGCCGTCGGACAGTGCGGCTCACCCCCGACGAGGTGGGTCGCTGTCGAGTCCGCGGGAACGGCCGAGATGGCCACGATGAGATCACCGAGAGCGTGATCCGCTTGCAGCCCGCCGCACGTCCCCACGCGCAGAAGCCGCGTGACGCCGAGCTGGATCAGCTCCTCGAAGACGATCGTCGCCGATGGGCAGCCCATCCCAGTGCCCTGGACGGAGACCCTCTTCCCGTCCCACGTGCCCGTGTACCCCAGGAGTCCGCGCTCCTCGTTCACCTGCGTGACGTCCTCGAGGAACGTGTCGGCGATGTACTTCGCCCGGAGCGGATCGCCCGGCAGGAGGCACGCGTCCGCGTAGTCGCCCGGGTCGGCGCGGAGGTGGATCGGCATGCGCGAACCCTACGGGTTCGGCGAGCGACGAATGCGCGACAACCGCCGTCTAGAGTTCCCCGCTTGTCGGCGAAGCTCATCGAGCCGAAGCGCGACCAGATCCTCCGGTTCTGTGCCCGCGATCCGGTCGAGCGCGTCTTCCTCGAGGACGTCGCGCGCCGTGGTCTCGGCCGCTTCGTCGCGGTCGCCGACGGGAACGAGCTGCGCGCGTTGTGCCACGTCGGGGTCAACGTGGTGCCCTCCGGCGACGGTTGCGGGGCGTTCGCGCGAGAGACGGCGAGAGCGGCTCCGAGGATGCTCATCGGCGAGGCCCGCGCCGCGTCCGAGCTCTGGGCCGCCGCCGAACCCGTTCTCCCGCGTCCCCGGGAGGACCGCCCCGAGCAACCGGTCTTCGTGCTCCGAACACCGCCCGAGGCGGGACGGACGGGGCTCCGCGCCGCGACCCTCGACGATCTGGAGCGGCTCCTGCCCGCGTGCGCGGCGGCTCACGAGCAGGAGCTCGGCGTGGACCCGCTCGACCGGGACGCGGAGGGATTCCGGTGGCGGACCCGGAGCCAGATCGAGGACGAGCGCTCGTGGCTCTGGGTCGAGGACGACGTGATCCTCTTCAAGGCGGAGGCGTCCGCGTGGACGCCCGACGCCGTGCAGCTGCAGCAGGTCTGGGTGGACCCCGAGGTGCGACGGCACGGCTACGGGGCGCGCGGGCTCTCGGATCTCTGTCGACTCCTCCTCGAGCGGGTCCCAGCCGTGTGTCTCTTCGTGCGCGCGGACAACGCGCCCGCCATCCGGCTGTACGAGGCGATCGGGATGGAGCACGTCCTCGACTACCGGTCCCTTTTGTTCTGAGCTGTGGCGCAGCTCCTCGTGGTCCGGCACGCCCTCGCCGGCTCGAATCGGGGCGGGATCGCCTCGTGCGCGATCCCCGGAGCGGGGCTGACGCCCGAGGGAGTCGAGCAGGCGCGCCGGCTCCGGGACGTGCTCGCGGACGAACCGATCGAGGTCGCGGTGTCGTCCGAGCTGGCGCGCACGCAGGAGACGCTGCGGCTTGTCCTTGACAGCCGAGACGTGCCGGTCCTCGTGATTCCGGATCTGAACGAGATCGCCTTCGGATCGTTCGACGGGGGTCCGCTCGACACGTATCGAGCCTGGGCTGCCGAGCAGGCCCCGGATGAACGTGCACCCGGCGGCGGCGAGAGCCGAGCCGACGCCGCCGCCCGCTTCGCTCGTGCCCTCGGCCTCGTCCTCGAGCGTCCGGAACGATCGGTGCTGGTCGTGGGGCACGCGCTTTGGCTGCGTTACGTGCTGGACGCAGCCGAGGGCCTCGTCCCGGCTGCGCTGATGGCGCCCGTCGAGCACGCAGCGGCGTTCCGCCTCGACCGCGGCGCCGCGGAGCGGGCTGTCACACTGCTGGACGGGTGGAGCCGGTCGCCACGATTCCGGGATCCCCCGAACCAAGGATGAGCCCGTTGACCTCGAGCCCGACCACCCACCTGAGGAACGTGCGTCTCGGCTGTGCGGCGGTGCTCGCCGTGCTCGCGATCGCGGTCGTCGGGTGCGGCGGCGGCAAGACGACGGAAGGCATGAACCCAGCCATCAGCGCCGATCAGCTGGTGAGCTCCGCGGAGACGAGCGCCGCCACGACGAGCGGCCGGTTCTCCTTCGACCTGTCGGCGAGGTTCCCGGGCGCCGACGGTCCGCTGTCGCTCTCGGGCCGAGGCGCGTTCGATTCGTCGTCGAAGCGAGCGTCGATCGCGTTCGACATGTCCTCGCTGGCGAAGGTCCTCGGCGGCTTCTTCGCCGGCCTCGCAGGCCCCGATGCCAAGGGTCTCCCCGACTTCGACGATCCCGACGGCTGGAACGTCCAGGTGATCCGGGACGGAAACGTCTCGTACGTGCGGCTCCCTGCGCTCGACGCCGAGCTCCCCAAGGGGAAGTTGTGGATCCGTGGCGACGAGCGCGCGACGGCGGCAAGCGGGTTCGACGTCCACGACCTCGAGCGGCTCTCGGCCGGGGACCCGCGGGACGTCCTCGACGCGCTTCGAGCCGTCACGGGCGAGGTCGAGACGATGGGGACCGAGAAGCTCAGAGGCGTGGAGACGACGCACTACCACGCGGTCGTCGATCCGGCCGAGCTCGCAGCGCGCGCGGCGCGCGACGGTGGACAGAGCCGGGGGACACTCTTCGACGGGCTGACGGCGCAGTCCGGGCTCGGCGACGTGCCGGTGGACGTCTGGCTGGATGCGAGCGGGCTCGTTCGGAAGCTCACGCTTGCGTTCGCGGCGACCGACCCGAACACGGCTCAGCCGAACACGGCTGCGGTGACGTTCGAGCTCTGGGACTACGGCCGGGCGGTCGCAATCGACCTCCCTCCTCCGTCGCAGGTCGTCGGCGCCTCGTCCCTCCACGGCTAGCCGCGGCACAATGGGCCCGTGACGGGTGCGCTCACGGACCGGGTCGCCGACACGATTCGTCGTCACCGCCTGATCCCGCCGGGCGGCGAGATTGTCTGCCTCGTGTCGGGGGGAGCGGACTCCACCTGTCTCTGGCACGTGCTGGGCGGGCTCGGGTACCGCGTCTCCGCCGTACACGTGAAGCACGGGCTGCGCGGCGTCGAGTCCGACGAGGACGCCCGTTTCTGCGCCGAGCGATTGGGCGCACGCGTCATCGAGGCGAATGGCGCAGCTTCGACCGAGGCCGCGCTGCGCGACGTTCGCTACGGCGTGACCGAGCGGCTCGGGCTGCGGGCGACCGGCCACACCGCATCGGACCAGGTCGAGACGGTCCTGTACCGCCTCGTCGCCTCCGGGAGCACGAAGGCGATCAAGGTGCGCCGCGAGGACGGCGTCGTGCGACCTCTGCTCGACGTCTGGCACGACGAGGCGGTGCGCTACTGCGAGGAGCAGGGGCTGGCGTTCAGAGTCGATTCCTCGAACGCGAGCACGAAGCGCGGCCTCATCCGCGACGAGATCCTCCCGCTCCTCCGTCGGCTCCATCCCGGTGCCGAGCGGAACCTCCTCGCGCTCGCGGACGAGCGCCCTCGCCTGCCGAGGACGCTCGAGCGTGCGCTCGGCGAGCTCCTGGCGTCGACCGACGGGACCAAGGAGCTCGACGCCGGCGCCGGTGTCCGTGCGGTACGGGAGTACGACACCGTGCGGCTCGAGGGGCGCGTCGACTTCGGGCCGTGGCACATCGAGAGCGCTCGCGACGGTCTCGTCGTGCGCACGCGCCGCCCGGGCGACCGGCTCGCGGGCCGTCGCAAGAAGGTGCAGGACCTGTTCGTCGACGCGAAGGTGCCGAGGAGCGCGCGGGCGGAATGGCCGATCGTGGTCTCCGGGGACGACGTGGTCGTCGTCCCGGGAATCGCCGCTGCACCTGGCTGGGAAGACGCCGTCCGCGCATGGAAAGATTCGGAGGAATGACGCAGGCCGAGCTCGACAAGGGCGTGGGGGAGATCCTCATCGAGGAGGACGCGATCCAGGCGCGGATCGCCGAGCTCGGGGCGGAGATCTCGACCGACTACGCCGGGCACGATCTCCTGCTCGTCGGAGTGCTCAAGGGCGCCGTCTTCTTCATGGCCGACCTCATGCGGGAGCTGACCGTGCCGTGCGAGATCGACTTCATGGCGATCTCGAGCTACGGAGCGGCGACCGACTCGTCCGGGGTGGTCCGGATCCTCAAGGACCTGGACATCAACGTCTCCGGCCGCGACGTCCTCGTCGTCGAGGACATCATCGACTCGGGCCTGACGCTGTCCTACCTGATGCGGAACCTCCGTGCGCGCAAGCCGGCCTCCCTCGAGGTCGTGACGCTGTTGACGAAGCCCGAGCGCCGCGAGATCGACGTCCCCGTGCGCTACGTCGGCTTCGAGATCCCGAACCGGTTCGTGATCGGGTACGGACTCGATTTCGCCGAGCGGTACAGGAATCTCCCCTACGTGGCGGTCCTCCATGCCGACTTGGTGCCGAACGCAACGTAGGGCCGGCAACCACACCGTAACGGGGGAGCATGGATCCCCCTCTGGGTGCCGAAGTACGACGGTGCTACCCTGCGACGACCAGACGTGAACCGCTTCTTCCGCAGCGCGCTTTTCCCGCTCATCATCATTGTCCTGCTCGTCTATCTCGCGAGCCAGACGCTGCTGCCCGGGCGCTCGGAGCAGCGGAAGATGACGTACTCGCAGCTCATCTCCGAGGTGAAGGAAGGCGCGGTCAACGACGTCGAGTTCAACCCGAACCGCCAGCAGATCACGGCCACGCTCGTCGAGGGCGGCAAGGTGAAGGTCAACTACCCGACGGCGCAGTCGGCGACCCAGTTCCAGAACCTCCTCGAAAAGCAGAACGTCAAGTTCGACTCGAAGGGCACCGGGTCGTCGGCGTGGTGGGCGCTCCTCATCAACGTCCTCCCGTTCGTGATCCTGATCGCGTTCTGGATCTTCCTCATGAACCAGGTGCAGGGCGGCGGCTCGAAGGTCATGAGCTTCGGGAAGAGCCGCGCGAAGCGCATGTCACCGGACTCGCCGAAGGTCACGTTCAAAGACGTCGCCGGCGCCGACGAGGCCGTCGAGGAGCTCCACGAGATCAAGGAGTTCCTCGAGAACCCGAAGAAGTTCCAGGCGCTCGGTGCTCGGATCCCGAAAGGCGTCCTGCTGTACGGGCCTCCCGGGACCGGCAAGACGCTGCTGGCGCGCGCGGTCGCGGGTGAGGCCGGCGTCCCCTTCTTCTCGATCTCCGGCTCCGACTTCGTCGAGATGTTCGTCGGCGTCGGCGCCTCCCGTGTCCGCGACCTCTTCGAGCAGGCGAAGCAGGCGTCCCCCTGCATCATCTTCATGGACGAGATCGACGCCGTCGGACGTCACCGCGGCGCGGGTCTCGGCGGCGGCCACGACGAGCGTGAGCAGACGCTGAACCAGCTGCTCGTCGAGATGGACGGCTTCGAGATGAAGGACAACATCATCCTCATCGCCGCCACGAACCGGCCCGACATCCTCGATCCGGCGCTGCTTCGGCCAGGCCGTTTCGACCGCCAGATCGTCGTCGACCGACCAGACCGCCTAGGCCGCCGCAAGATCCTCGAGGTGCACGCGCGCGGCAAGCCGCTCTCACGCGACATCGACCTCGATACGCTCGCCGCTGGCACACCCGGCTTCACGGGCGCGGATCTCTCGAACCTCATCAACGAGGCCGCGCTCCTCTCGGCCCGCAACGGCAAGAAGATGATCGAGCAGGAAGAGCTCGAGGAGGGGATCATGCGCGTCATCGCCGGGCCGGAGAAGAAGGCCCGCCTGCTCTCCGAGAAGGAGCGCAAGATCACCGCGTACCACGAGATGGGCCACGCGCTCGTCGCCCACTACCTCGAGAACACGAATCCCGTCCACAAGATCACGATCGTGTCGCGCGGGCAGGCGCTCGGCCTCACGATCTCGCTCCCGACCGAGGACAAGTACCTCACGACGAAGTCGGCGCTCATGGACGAGCTCGCGATGACGCTCGGCGGGCGGGCAGCCGAGGAGCTCGTCTTCCACGAGGTGACGACCGGCGCGGCGAACGACCTCGAGAAGGTCACCGCGACCTCCAAGCAGATGATCATGCGCTTCGGGATGTCCGAGAAGCTCGGGCCACGGGTGCTCGGCCGCAACCACGATCTCCCCTTCCTCGGGCGCGACATGGGCTCCGAGCCCGACTACTCCGACGAGGTCGCGAAGGAGATCGACGACGAGATTCGACGCGTGATCGAGGAGGCCCACGCGTCCGCCACGGCGGTGCTGCGCGAGCACATGGACGAGCTCCACCGCCTGTCGGCGATCCTCATCGAGCGCGAGACGCTCGACAAGGACCAGTTCGAGCGCCTGCTCGCCGGGGAGGCGGAGGAGTCCGTCTTCCCGGAGGAGATGCCCGCTCCGGCGATCGAGGAGCCCGAGGCGGACAAGAAGCCGAAGCTCAAGCCGCAGCCGCGTCCCATCCCCGGAACGGCGATGCAGCCTCCGCCGCCCGACCCGGCGACGAGCTAGCGGCTCCGGCTTGCGAGCAGGACGACGGTCGCGAGCGCCGCGACGGCCGCGGTCGCGCCCGCGATGTCGACCGCGATGCCGCGGGCACGAACCTCGTCCGCGAGCGCGAGGAGCGCTGCAGCGACGAGGAGGGCCATGACACCCAGCAGCGCGACCACGGTCGCACGGCGGAGCCCGTCCCCCGGGTCTCCGGCTATGCGCTCGGACTCGTCGAGCGACCAGTAGGCGAGCTCCGCGGCGAGGAAGAGAGCGACAGCGATCGCAGGGGCGGCGAGGTCGAGAGGCGCATCGGAGATCGCGAGCTCGGCGGCGTAGATCCCCCCGGCGAGCGCGACGGCGATCGGCACGAGGAACGTCCAGCGGTTCACGACCGCCGCGAGGAGCGCGACGAACGCGACGGCTGCGACGCGCGCTCCCGCGTCGCGAAACGCCTCGTCCCCCCGCGCGATCGGCACCGACGCTGCGCCGACGAGGCACGCGAGGCTCCCCACTCCGGTTGCTATGCGCGTGCCAGCCTGGAGTGCCGCCGGAATGTCCTCACCTCCTCGAGCGCGGTCTCGAGATCGGCCTTGCCCCAGGTCGCCACCCCGATGCCGCGGCTCTCGAGACGGGAACGGAAGACCTCGCGCTCGAGCAGCCACAGGCGGTAGGCGAGCCGCTCGACCTCGGTGCGACCGGGCTCGACGAGCGGCACGGGGTCGATCTCGACGACGGCGACGTCGAATCGCCTTCCGCGCAGGTCCTCGAGCGCGGCGACGAACCGGGGGTCGACGAGCGGCGTCAGCGCGAGCACGAGTGCCGCCGCGGGCAGGATGCGGGCGGGAATGACGTTGACGTCCCGCCAGGTGTACGTCGGCTCGACACCCGTCTCGAGCACGGTCTCGACGAGCCGGTAGCGCTGCGTCGAGCCCATCCCGGGCCGAACCCAGCGGAGGACGCCCCCGAACCCGACGAGACCGACGCGATCGCGACGCTCGAGGTAGCGGGCAGCAAGCGACGCCGCCGCTCGCACCGCGTCGTCGAGCGCGCTTCGCCCTGCGCCTCGGACGTCGACGAAGCTGTCCACGAAGAGCACCACGTCCGCGTTCCGCTCGGGATGACGCTCGTTGACGACGAGCCCCTGCCGACGCGCCGACGCTCGCCAGTTGATCGACCGGACGCGGTCGCCGGGGACGAAATCGCGGATGTCCGCATACTCGACGCCGTCGCCTTTCGCGCGTGCGACCTCGCTGCCGGCGAACGCCTGTGTCTCGGCCGGAGCGAGCAGCCGTTGCAGGGTGATCGGCGTCGGATAGGCCTTCAGGCGCTGGGACTCCTCGCGCCTTGCCTCCCACGTGACGAGCCGGAAGCGGTCTCGCGCGCGAATGTCGAGCTTCCCGAGCTCGAAGGAGCCCCACCGCGCGCAGCGGAGGTCGAGCATGAGCACGCGCTCCTCTCCTGCGCGGAGGCGCGCGCCCCTGGCCGTGGCTCCGTCGACGACCTCGACGCCGGCAGGCAGCTCGACGACGACCTCGGCGCGATCCACGTCGTGGACGGCGCTGATCGTCAGTGTCGCCTCCGTGTCCGATCCTTCGAGCGTTCGTTCCGTCTCGAGGGCGAGCTCGGCGACGACCCCGGGGTCGCGAGCGAGCCGTGTGCCGAGCACGAGCACCAGCGCGAACGGCGCGGCGACGAACGCAAGCTCCGCACGGTGCAGCGCGAGCGCGCCGAGAAGCCCCGTGGCTGCAATCGCGGCGAACCCGGTCAGGCGCGGGGCACCCGCGCGGGTCACGGCCGCACGCGCAGCTCGACGTCCTCCGCCCGAGGGGTCGGGACGGCGTCGAGCACCTCACGCACTACGTCCTCGCCCGAAACCCGCTGCACCCAGAGCTCGGGCCGGAGGACGAGGCGGTGGGCCAGTGCGGGAACGGCCACGCCCTTCACGTCGTCGGGCAAGACGTAGTCGCGGCCCCGGAGGGCGGCGCGGCAGCGGGCGAGCTTCAGGAGGGCGAGGCTACCGCGCGGGCTCGCACCGACGGCGGAGCTCTGCGAGGCTCGCGTCGCCTCCACGACGTCCACGCAGTACCCGCGAATGCTCTCGGCGACGTGCACGCGCTCGACGGCGAGCTGCATCGCGAGCAGCGACTCGTGGTCGACCACGGGTGCGAGCTCGACGTCGTCCGACTCGCGCTCGATGCGCCGAGCGAGGACGTCCACCTCGGCCGCACGGTCGGGATAGCCGAACGCCGTCCGGAGAAGGAAACGGTCGAGCTGCGCCTCCGGGAGCGGATACGTCCCTTCGTACTCGATCGGGTTCTGGGTCGCGATCACGAGGAACGGCGGGTCGAGCCGATGCGTGGTGCCCTCGATCGTGACCTGTCGCTCCTGCATCGCCTCCAGGAGCGCCGCCTGCGTCTTCGGGGGAGCCCGGTTGATCTCGTCGGCGAGTAGGAGGTTCGTGAAGATCGGCCCGGGGCGGAACTCGAAGTCGGCATCGCGCTGGTTCCAGATCGAGGAGCCGGTGACGTCGGAGGGCATGAGATCCGGCGTGAACTGGATGCGCGCGAACCGGATGCTCAGCACCTGCGCGAACGAGCGGGCCGCGAGCGTCTTCGCGAGCCCGGGATAGTCCTCGAGGAGAACGTGCCCGTCCGCGAGGAATCCGAGGAGCACGAGCTCGAGCGAGTCACGCTTGCCGACGACGGCGCGCTCGACCTCGTCGAGCACGTCCTCCGCCAGCCCGCGTACCTGTGCGAGCTCCACTAGATCCGCTCCAGCGAGTCGACCACGAGCCCGAGGTCGCGTGGGGAGATCCCGCGCCCGAGCCGATCCTCGGGCGGCAGCCGATCCGGCCGCACCAGCTCGAAGGTCGCCTCGCCGAGTACGCCGCGCGCCGCCGCGGAATCCTCGTCCAGGGAGATCCGGCGACGGGAGGCGAGGAGGCCGGCGGCGAGCGAGCGGAGCCGCGGTACGAGCCTGAAGTGCAAGTCGAACGATCCTGCGGCCCCGAGTGCCGCTTCGTGCTCGATCCGTGCGAGGGCCGGAGGCGGCCGGCGGCGTGTCCGCGCGGCTCGCTTCCGGCGACGCAGCGGACGTTCCGGGGGATATGCGCGGCGGAGTTCCAGGAGCGCGACGGCGAGAGCCGCTGCACACACGAGGAGCGCGTAGACGCGGACGGCGAGCCCGAGGCGCCCGGGCGCGAACGCCGCGACGGCGACGAGGGCCAGCGTCGGGACGACCAGCACGCGGAGAGCCGCCGACAGGTCACGTCTCACGAGCGTGCCTCGGCGGGCTCCCGAGCCGGCACCGTTGAGGCGCCGCGCTCGCCTCGCAACTCGTCCCGCACCTGCTCGAGCGCGCCGATCGCGTCCTCCTTCATCGTCGCGTCGACCTCGTGCTGGGAGAACTTAGCCCGCGTGAACAGGTCCGTCAGGCGCTCCGCTGCCCCCGAGCCGAGGGGGAGGTCCGCGAGCACGCGGGAGAGGTATTCCTCCGGCGTCTCGGAGGACCGGGGCGGCACGCCGTTCGCCCCGAGCACGCGCTCGAGCCGTGCATAGGCGGCGATGACCGCCCGGCGTGGATCTGCTTCCGCACGCAGGTCGTCGAGCGTGTCGTCGAGCACGGCGGCGAGCTGCTCGACGAGGTCTTCACGGGAGTCGGCTCGCCGACGCCTGGCGCGGCGCTCGGCGGCGGCATACGCGACAACGGCTGTCGCCACGAGGCCGAGGACGACGGCGATCGGAATCCACGAGACGCTCGGCTGGTACACGGTGCCGTTCTCGTCCCCCGGCGTCGAGGGCACGGGCTTGGCGCCGGGGAACGCGGGCTCCGTCTCGCTCGCGTCCTGGGGCTGGACGTTCCAGTGCGACAGACGCCAGTACGAGAACGCGACGAAGATCCCGAAGAACGCCAGGTAGCCGACCAGCGTCGTGCGGCGGTACCTGCCACTCGCGATCTCGCGCGCGATCGCCTTGCGCTGCATCAGTCCATAGACGAGGAGCACGGCGCCTGCGAGCACGGTCACGAGGCCGAGGCTGAAGACGGTGTCGAGGAGTGTGTCCGAGGGCGGACGGGACCTGTTCGAGCCGCCCGACGTCGATCCCGCAGAGGCGACGGCCACGACGCCGACGAGGAGGAGGACGGCAAGTACGGGCAGGGCCACGCCGGTGGCCCTACGGCGCATCGGTACTCGCCTCCGACGCTACGCGACGCCCGGCTCGGTCATGGGCAGCGAGCCGGTGCGCTTGCTCTCCCAGTACCGGTTCAGAGCGCCCTGGATCTTGATGAACCAGACGAACGCCCCGATGATCGGGAGCAGAAGCCAGAGTCCGGTCCAGCCCGTGAAGGGTGCCGGTCGTCCGTCCTGCGCGTACATCTTCCCAACCTCGGACGGGACGAGGAACCACGTGACCGGGCTGACGACGATGTAGATGACGAGCCCGAGGACCCCGCCGACGCCTTGGCCGGAGTGGTTCTTGACCTCGTCCTGAGTCTTGAATACCCAGTAGAGCGTGTAGATCCCGAGCGTGATGATGGCCATCAGGATCGCGAAGCCGATTCCCCTCGGCTGCCCCGACGGGCCGGTGTTCGAGGCGGATGTGTCCATGGCCGACGATTCTAGGGCCTCTGATTGGACGGAGCTAGTCTCCGCGGCATGGGCACCGGTTCGTTCGAGGAGCGCTGGCAGCGGCCGTCGGTCATGGGCATCCTCAATGTCACGCCCGACAGCTTCTCGGACGGCGGGCTCTTCGTCGACCCCGAGGCCGCCGTCGAGCACGGGCGCCGTCTCCTGGCGGAGGGAGCTGCGCTCGTCGACGTGGGGGGAGAGTCGACCCGGCCCGGTGCGGATTCCGTCTCCGCCGACGACGAGCTGGCGCGTGTACAGCCCGTCCTCGAAGGCCTCTCGGGGCTGCCGGTCTCGATCGACACGTCGAAGGCAGTCGTCGCGCGACGCGCGCTCGAGCTCGGTGCCGAGCTCGTCAACGACGTCACGGCGCTCCGCGGGGACCAGGAGATGGCCAAGGTCGTCGCCGACGGGAACGCGTTCGTCTGTCTCATGCACATGCAGGGTGAGCCACGAACGATGCAGGCTGCTCCACAGTACGACGACGTGGTCTCCGATGTGTTGGCCTTCCTCGAGCTGCGGATCGCGTTCGCCGTCGAGAACGGGATCGACGAGAAGAGAATCTGCGTCGACCCTGGGATCGGCTTCGGGAAGACGTCGGATCAGAACCTCGAGCTCCTCCGCCGGCTCGACGAGATCGGCTCGCTCGGACGCCCGGTGCTCGTGGGCGTCTCGCGCAAGAGCACCCTCGGCAAGGTCGTCGGCGACGCGAGCTCGAAGTCCGCCCTCGTCCCGGCCTCCGTCGCGGCCGCCGTCAGCGCCTACGACCGCGGGGCCTGGATGATCCGCGC
>DATAET010000245.1:0-2983 GCA_036257855.1 Gaiellaceae bacterium
CTTTCGGCATCAACCACCCCTCCGCCAGGCAGTACGAGCCCGGCACGAACGTCCTCGTCACGACGTGGAAGACACCTACGGGCTGGGTCGTAGTCCGCGACGCATTGACGATGGGGCCGACGCACGGAGAGGATCGGGTGACGCCGCACACGCGGCCGCCGGCCGACGACGACGCCGACCACATGCTCGTACGGACGGTCGATTGCGTCGAGGGATCGGTCGAGATGGAGCTCGTGTGTGAACCCGTCTTCGACTACGGCCGCACTGACGCAACGTGGGCCGACGTCGACGGAGGCCGGGGCGCCGCCGACGCCACGGGAGCCGAGCAGACGATTCGCCTGAGCAGCGACCTTGCGCTGGGAATCGAGGGAAACAGGGTCCGTGCCCGTCATGTGCTGGAGGCGGGCGACCGCGCGTATTGCTCTCTGTCGTGGGCGGAGAATCTCGTAGCCGCAAGCGATCTCGCCGACGCCGAGGCGCGCATCGCAACCACCGTCGAGTACTGGCGTCGCTGGCTGGGACGCGCGCGCATCCCGGACCACCAATGGCGCGACCCGATCCAACGGTCGGCGCTCGCCATCAAGGGGCTGACCTACATGCCGACAGGGTCCACGGTCGCCGCGCTCACGACATCGCTGCCGGAGACCCCAGGTGGCGAGCGCAACTGGGACTACCGCTACTGCTGGATGCGAGACACGACCTTCACGCTCCAGGCGCTCCACTACCTGAACCTCGACTGGGAGGCCGACGAGTTCATGCAGTTCGTCGCCGACGTGGAGCCGACCGACGACGGCGCGATGCAGATCATGTACGGGATCGACGGACGTCGAGACCTGACCGAGTCGACGCTCGACCACCTCAGCGGTTACGCAGGAGCGCGACCCGTTCGGATCGGAAACGGCGCGTTCGACCAGCACCAGAACGACGTGTTCGGTGCCGTCCTCGACTCGATCCTCCTCCACACACGCCGCAGCGAGCGGATTCCACGGGTCCTGTGGCCGATCGTCGAGGCGCAGGCCGAATGCGCGACGAAGGTGTGGCAGAACCCCGACCAGGGGATCTGGGAAGCGCGGGGCGCACCGCAGCACTACGTGTCCTCTAAGCTCATGTGCTGGGTGGCCATGGATCGTGCCGCGAAGCTCGCGGAGATCCGAGGGGACACGGAGCTCCACGCGAAGTGGGCGGCGACCGCGGACGAGATCAAGGCCGACGTGCTCGAGCACGGCGTCTCCGACCGTGGTGTTCTCCGCCAGCACTACGCGACCGACTCGCTCGACGCGTCGGTCTTGCTGGCCGCGATCTTCGGTTTCCTCCCGCACGACGACGAGCGCCTGCACGCGAGCGTCCTCGCGATCGCGGACGAGCTCACGGAAGACGGTTTCGTGCTCCGCTATCGGACGGAGGAGACCGACGACGGCCTCTCCGGCGAAGAGGGCACGTTCCTCATCTGCTCGTTCTGGCTCGTGTCGGCGCTCGCGGTCGTCGACGAGATGCAACGTGCGCGAGACCTCATGGAGCGCCTCCTCCGCATCGCGTCGCCGCTAGGGCTCTTCGCGGAGGA
This sequence comes from Gaiellaceae bacterium, assembly GCA_036257855.1. Taxonomy (GTDB): domain Bacteria; phylum Actinomycetota; class Thermoleophilia; order Gaiellales; family Gaiellaceae; genus GMQP-bins7. Next base: position 1,562 of record DATAET010000245.1, read on the forward strand.
GTTCGACGTCAAGACGGGGCGGCACCTCGGCAACGTCCCCCAGGCGTTCTCGCACCTCGCACTGATCGAGGCGGCCGGACGCATCATCCTCGCCGAGCGATTGGAGGAGATCTCGTGATGGGCTCCTACGACGTGATCATCGTCGGGACGGGCGCAGGCGGAGGGACCCTCGCTCGTCACCTCGCCCCTTCGGGCAAGCGAATTCTCCTGCTCGAGCGTGGCGACTGGCTCCCGCGCGAGCTCGAGAACTGGGTGACGGAGGCGGTGTTCGTGGACAACCGCTACGTCTCCCCGGAGACCTGGTACGACGACGCCGGCACTCCCTTCCAGCCTGGGGTCCACTACTTCGTCGGAGGCGCGACCAAGCTCTACGGAGCGGCGCTGTACCGGCTTCGCAGGGAGGACTTCGGTGAGCTCCGTCATCGCGACGGGATCTCGCCCGCGTGGCCGATCTCCTACGACGAGCTCGAGCCGTACTACACGCTCGCGGAGCAGCGCTACCAGGTACACGGCGCCCGCGGCGAGGATCCCACCGAGCCGCCGGCGAGCGCACCCTATCCCCACCCTGCCGTAGCCCACGAGCCGCGGATCCAACAGCTCGCCGACGACCTCGCGAAGGCAGGCTACCGCCCGTTCCACGCACCCTGCGGGATCATGCTCGACGAGTCGAACCCGCCCTTCAGCACGTGCGTGCGCTGCTCGACCTGCGACGGCTTCCCGTGCCTCGTGCACGCGAAGTCAGACGCCGAGGTTCTGGGTGTCAGGCCCGCGCTCGAGTACCCGAATGTCACGCTCCTGACCAACGCCAGGGTGGTCAAGCTCGAGACGGACGTCGACGGTACGGCCGTCACCGAGGTCGTCGTCGAACGGGCGGGGACACAGGAACGATTCGCAGCGAGCGTTGTCGTCGTGGCCGCCGGAGCCGCCAACACCGCGAAGCTGCTGCTGCAGTCGGCCAACGAGAAGCACCCGAACGGCCTCGCGAACGGCTCGGACCAAGTTGGCCGCAATTACATGTTCCACGACTCGACGGCGGTGCTCGCGCTCTCGCGCGAGGAGAACCCGACCGCTTACCAGAAGACGCTCGGCCTCAACGACTTCTACTTCGGCTCGGACGACTTCGAGTACCCACTCGGGAACGTCCAGATGGTCGGCAAGTCGCAGGCGGCGATGTTCCGGGGCGAGCGACCGCGGGAGACGAAGCTGGCGCCCGAGTGGACGCTCGAGCGGATGGCACGACACGCGATCGACTTCTGGCTCTCGACCGAGGACCTTCCGCGACCCGACAACCGGGTGACCGTCGACGGGGACGGGAAGCTCACACTCACCTACACCGAGACGAATCTCGAGGCCAAGAAGCGGCTGTACGCGAAGGTCAAGTCGCTGCTCGGGCAGCTCGACATGAACCCCGACCACCTCATC
>DATAET010000246.1:0-36305 GCA_036257855.1 Gaiellaceae bacterium
ATGTTCATCGTGCCGACGAACTGGCCAACGTGGTCGGCCGTCTGCGGGTCTGCGAGCCTCGCCGGGTGCCGCTTCGCGCCGCCGCGATCTGCGGGCTGCTGGCGCCGGTGACCTTCGTCGTCGGTCTCATGCTCGGCGACCTCGCCGGGCGGCTTGGTTTCCGACCTCTTTACGGCGGCTGGGCGAGCGGCTGCGGCCGTACGGAAACAGAGGCGGTACGACGCCTTCGCCAGCGACGAGAACGGCAACCTCCGCGTCTTTCGCATCTGGGCAAAGAATCGTGCGGAGGCCGAGCGAGAGGCGCATGACAGCGCCCAAGGCCTGAACCTGACGGTAGAACAGGTACGGCCTGCCGTGAGATCTCGGGGCTACTGAGGACGGCTGACCGCCTAGTTCAACCCGCCCGCTTCCAGCTCACGCTCCTCGATCCGCAGGTAGCTGGGCGCTCGGGATCGTCGTCGCGATCGTCGACCTGCACGCAACGGGTTGCATTCCAGTGTGGTCGGCGTAGATTTGATGCGACGGGCGTGGCGCTCGAGAGTTGGCCTACGACGGGGGAACACGGGGAGAACTTCGTCTTTTGGGGGCCAGCAGGAGGTCGCCACGCTCGTCCCCGTGGCTGGGCATCAGGGTGCCGTTGCGCTTCCAGTATCGACCGCGCGGCATCGACCTGAGACCGTCGCGGGAGTGCGTCCTCGCGGGAGCGGGCGGCGCTCGCCGAAGGCGACAGTTGCTTCTGGGTCGCGCTGGCGCTCGCCGCTAGACGATCTCGGCGACCTCGCTCGTCACGAAGACCCAGAACTCAACACAGAACACGACCGCGAGGAGCAGTACCCAGTTTCGACTCGCCTGCCCGCCGCCGTCCAGCTGACGCGACATCGAGTCGCATCCTTACACGGACGCCCGACGGAAGCGTGGTGAACCGCTACTTCGTCTTCCACGCGAACGTGAAGAAGGGCACCGCGACGACGACCACCGCACCCACAATCCAAACCCACATGCCGCAACCCCCCGGTTCCGATTCCCCGAGCCTCGACCTTAGCGCCCAGCAGTCGACCACGCCACCAGCATTCAGCGGACGGCGCGATTCGAGGGGGCCGGGTGACTGCCTGAACGCCATAACGTCCCCGGCTCTCACTAGGTTGGTCCGACCCCGCACGAAGGATGACTCAACGGTTCTGGGCTCGCCCTTTGCGAACTCCCGACTATGGACGTTCGCACCGCCCGGGAAGAACCGCGACGGTGACGGCGACTGGGTGCTCGTCCTGACGAAGGTCTGACGGCGTTGGACCAAGGACAATCACACCGTTGTTGCGTAGCGAGCTCGCGCTTGCGCTCCTCAATCCGCAGGTAGTTCGCGAGCGGACCGGGACGCCGCGGAGACGGTCGAGCGGATGCGGGCGCTGTACGAGTTGGGGTTGAGCGTCGCCGCGATCGCGCGAAGGTTGAACGAGGAAGGCATTCCAACGCCTCGGAACGGCCGCTGGCACCACGCCGGCGTCCTGCGAGCGCTGTCCTGGGTTCGTGCGTGACGAACGCGGCGGATTCAGGTGAGGTTGTGAGGGGCGGTAGCGCTCAAGCTCCGCAAGGTTCAGTTCCGATGGCCGCGCACCCTCCGGTTCCAGAACGCGAGTTCGCCGACGAAGAGCGCGATACAGCCGAGCAGCGCGGCGGCGTTCCACGGCGACGGCAGGAGGAGGACGAGAACCAACCCGACCAAGAGGAAGACGAGAACCAACCCGACCAAGAGGAACATCGACCGAAGGCTACTGGCGGGGGGTGTGCGCCTCACTGACGTACCCGCCTATGCACGAAGGAGTGCGCACAGCGGTCCTCTGTCGGTGAGAATCACGTCCAGGACGCGGTGCTCCCGTGCTCCGTGAGTATGAGGTCGCCCGTCTTTATCGGCGTCGGGACGTGAGCTATTCCGAGGTCGTCGCCGTGCAGGTTGTGAACGCGAACGGGTACTCCGAGCATGCTGGAATCGTGCCACGTGGATCAGTTCGTATTCAGTGTCGAAAACAGACGGGTCATGGAGGGCCGGTGTGCATGAACACCCACTGCACGGAGCCCTTCAAGGGCTTGGACGGCGTCCGAATCACGCCTTGACAGCGAAGCCATCCACGCAGAGACACTGTTCCTCGGCGAAGCCGAGCCGAGCCGCCGGCGAGCGAGGCTGAAGTCCGTCTCGCTGCTTCCTTCGCGCGAGCGATAGGGAGAACCTCGAACACGCGCCACCAGTAGACGTGCTCGCTCTTGCGGGGCTGTTTACAGGGCTTGAGAACTTGCCCGGTGTCTTTCAAAAGCTGCATCTGCACGAGCTCTCGCAGGACATCTCTTGCGTAATCGCGGCCGCTTCGACGAGCTCCCGTCTTTCGCAGCCACCACTGGATGTGAGACAGGGTGAGCGGGGTCCGCTCGACGTCGCCGCGTCGCCAGCTCCCGCGGTTGGCGATGTGGCACTCGAGCATGGTCACGGCGTCGCGCTGGATCTCCGTCCAGTCGTGGCGATGCGGGAGGAGCGAGACGCGCTTCACGTCCACGCACCACCGCGTGGGCGGACAAAACCTAGCCAGAACCTAGCCGGGTGCCCCCGCGAGGGGCGGAAACCGTGATGACTAGCGCGTTTGCGGCAACGTCCGCGTTTGCCTACGAAGCAAAGCTCTGGCGATAGCGCCGGACGAAGGTCGCCTCCGGGAGCGTCGCGAGGAGCGAGCGCTCCGCGGCGATACGCACGACCGCACGCTCCGCCTTCCCGAGGGTCGACACCCTGTGCCCGTCGAGGAGCACGCCGGCCTCGACGTCGGCCGAGCGGTTCCAGACGATGACGTCGACGCCGGGGGGGATCACGAGCGGGCGGGCCCTGAGCGAGTGGGCGGCGACGAACGTCAGTGCGATCGCCTCGAGCCCCCACATGAGCACCGGCCCGCCGTTCGAGAGGTTGTAGGCGGTCGAGCCGGACGGGGTCGAGCAGATGATCCCGTCGCAAGGCTGGCGGCCGAGCTCGTCGCCGCCGACGGCGAGCTCGAGCTCGATCATGCGGCCGAGCGACGCGCTCGCGACGACGACGTCGTTCACCGCGACGGCACGGCCATCGGGGTGCTCGAGCTCGAGGGTCGGAAGCTCGACGACGTCGTACTCGCCCGCGAAGACGCGCGCGAGCCCGGCCTCGAGGTCGCGTCGGCCCATCGAGCTGAGGAACCCGACCCGGCCGAAGTTGACGCCGATGACCGGGACGCCCGTCCCGAGAAAGCGCGCGAGCGCACGCAGAACCGTGCCGTCTCCGCCGAGGACGACCGCCAGATCGGCGTTCGCGGCCTCGCCGGTGGCCGCGACGGCGTGCTTCTCCGCCTCGTCGGGCGAGACGAGCAGCTCCACGCCGTGATCGGCGGCGACGGCCTGGAGGCGCGCGAGGCCGGATCCGATCTGGCCCGCCTTGCCGTGAGTGACGACCGCCGCGCGGGTGATGCGTCTACCCGACTGCGTCGGCAATCCAGCGGTCGATGTCATCGGGGTTCGGTTCGCCGGGTCGATGCTCGAGGTGGACGAAGAACTCCCGGTTCCCCTTCGGGCCGGGCAGACCGGAGTCTACGACGCCCACCGTGACGGCATCCCAGGCGCGTGCGGCCTCGATGACGCTCTCGAGGACCTTTCGTTGTACGCGAGGATCACGAACCACGCCCTTCGTCACCTCGGTCCGCCCGGCCTCGAACTGCGGCTTGACGAGGACGAGTGCCTCCCACCCGGGTGCTGCAAGCCGGAGCACTGACGGCAGCGCCTTCGTCACGCTGATGAAGGACACGTCGCAGACGACGAGCCGGGGGGCGAACGGGAGCTCCGTGAGCGTCCGGGCGTTCACCCGCTCGAGGACGCTCACCCGAGGGTCCGAGCGCAGGCGCGGATGCAGTTGCCCGTACCCAACGTCGATCGCGACGACACGCGCCGCGCCCGCCTGCAGGAGGCAGTCGGTGAAGCCGCCGGTCGAGGCACCGACGTCCGCACAGTCGCGTCCGGCGACCTCGACTCGGAAGGCCTCGAGCGCGGTCTGCAGCTTCTCGCCACCGCGCGAGACGAAGCGCGGTGGTCGCTCGACGACGAGCTCGACGTCGTCGGAGACCTGCTCTCCGGGCTTGTCGTGACCCGGCACGAGCCCGGCGAGGATGAGCGCCTGCGCCTGCGAGCGCGACTCCGCGAGCCCGCGTTCGTGCAGCACCACGTCGAGCCGCTTCTTCATGCTGTCCGCTCGGCGGTCGTGACCACCGGCCAATGATGCCGTCGCGACGCTCTACGCCGGGACGACCCGGCGGGCGCCGACGAGGCGAGACCCGTAGCCCGTCGCCGAGAGCGTCACGACCTCGACGTCGCGGCCCGTCTGCGGCGCGTGCACCATCCTGCCGTTGCCGACGTACAGGCCGACGTGGCCGAGCCCCTCGAAGAAGAGGATGTCCCCGGGCTCGAGCCGCGAGGGAGTGGCGCGCCGGCCGACGCCGTAGAGGGCGTACGAACTGTGCGGCAGGTCTACGCCGACGTGCCCGTAGGCCCAGCGCACGAGCCCGGAGCAGTCGAACCCCGTCGACGGCGACTCGCCTCCCCAGCGGTACGGAATGCCCACGGCGTCGAGCGCATAGCGCACCGCCCGCTCGCCCCTCGTCGCCGGCGGCAGGTCCGGCGTGCGCTCGCTCGATAGCACCGGGACCGGGTCCCTGCCGTCGCCCGCCGACGCCGGTCCGGGGAAGGCCGACGCGGCGGCCAGTCCGAGGACGAGGGCGAACACGGGCATGCGGCTGCGGGGGGAGGTCGACATGGGGAGGGAACGACGGTCCGCAGTCCGCGCGGCGGCGCGCAAGGCAGACCTGGTCTGTTCGTGACCGTCACAGAGTAGTGACGACCTCCGGCCTGTCCACCCCTCAACCCGTGCGTACGGCGAGGGTGTCGACGAGCTGCCGCAGCACGCTCGTCTCCACCGCCAGCTCGTCGAGGCGTGCACGCGCGCGATCGGCGACCTCGTCCGCGAGCCGGCTCGCGCCGTCGTGTCCGAGCCGCTCGGCATAGCCGTCGCCGTCGAGGAGGTCGTCGACGACCTGGAAGAGGAGGCCGACTTCGCCTCCGAAGGGGAGCCATTCTCCGCGTTCCTCTTCGGGCACGCCCGCCGCGTCCAGACCGATGCGCACGGCCGCGACGAACAGCCGGCCCGTCTTCAACCGGTGGACCTCGTCGAGGTCGGCGTCGTCGCCCGTGATGTCCCGGTACTGCCCTCCGATCATGCCGAGGGTGGCGTCGACGAGCTCGCGTGCGACGTCCCTCGACTCGTGGGTCAAGGCAAGCTTCACCGCCTCGGCGAGAAGGGCGTCTCCCGCGAGGAGGGCGACGCCGTCGCCGAAGGCCACGTGCGCGCTCGGGCGCCCTCGTCGCTCGGCGTCGTCGTCCAACGCCGGCAGGTCGTCGTGCACGAGCGAGAACGTGTGGACGAGCTCGAGCGCGGCCGCAGCCGGCAGCGCGTCCTCCACGCTCCCGCCGCACGCGTCCGCGACGGCGAGGCAGAGGACGGGGCGCACACGCTTCCCTCCGGATTCGAGCGAGTAGCGCAACGTCTCCTCGAGGCCGCCGAGGTCGGGCGAGAACGGAAGCGAGCGGAGGTACTCCTCGACGACGTCGCGGAGCTCGTCAGCCGGCAGCATCCGCCAGGGTGCGAGCGCGTGTGAGCTCACCCTCGATCTGGCGGGCGAGCTCCGCGAGCTCCGCGATCAGCTCGACCGCGGCGTCGCCGTCGATGTCATCGGAGGCCGCGAGCTGCTCGAGCGCGTCGCGACGCTCGTTGAGTGTCACGAGGAGCTCCTCCGCCCGAGCCAGGGCTTCGTCCACGGGAGTGCTCACGCGGCCTCCTCTCGTGCGATGCGGGCCAGGATCCCGTTCACGAGCCGCGCCGCGTCCTCCGTGGCGTACCGCTTCGCGAGCACGACCGCTTCGTTGATCGCCACCTCGCGGGGCACTGTCTCCTCCTCGAGCTCATACACGCCGATGCGGAGGATATTGCGCTCGAGCGTCCCGAGCCGCTCGGCGGGCCAGTCCGGCGACGCCGCGGAGATCCGCACGTCGAGGTCGGCGGACCGCACCGCGACGGACTCCGCGAGCGAGCGCGCGAAGTCGTCGGGCTCGCCCTCGAAGAGCGACGCGAGCTCCTGTCCCGTGAGGTCCCACTGGTAGAGAAGGAAGAGCGCCTGTCGGCGCGCCGTCTTCCGACTCGTCGGCGTCGGCGTCATGCCGGGGCGAGCGAGGGGAAGCGACCCTCGAGCTCCACGAGCGTCGAGGTCGAGTATGTGCCCTGTCGGAACTCGGGGGCGTCGAGCACGTCGAGCGCGAGCTCGCGGGTCGTGGGGATCCCCTCCACCTCGAGTTCACGGAGAGCCCGCGTCATCCTCGCGATGACGCTCTCCCGCGTCTCGTCCCACACGATCACCTTGGCGATCAGCGAGTCGTAGTAGGGGGGAATCTCGCTTCCGGAGCGCATTGCGGTGTCGACGCGAACACCCGGGCCGAGCGGAGGCACGAAGCGCTTCACGGTCCCCGGCGCCGGGAGGAAGCCACGCGCGGGGTCCTCGGCGTTGATCCGGACCTCGATGGCATGGCCGCGCCTCGGAGCCCGGCCCGTGACGGCGAGTCGCTCCCCCGCCGCGAGACGGATCTGCTCCCGCACGATGTCGATCCCGGTCACGAGCTCCGAGACCGGATGCTCCACCTGCAGCCGACAGTTGACCTCGATGAAGTAGAAGTCGCCGTCCGGCCCGACGAGGAACTCGAAGGTCCCGGCGTTCCGGTAGCCGATCGCCGCACAGGCCCGCTCGACGGTCGCCTCCATCGCCTCCCGCCTCGCCGCGTCGAGGGCCGGAGACGGCGACTCCTCCACGAGCTTCTGGTGGCGGCGCTGGATGGAGCACTCGCGCTCGCCGAGCGTCAACACGCCCCCGAAGGCATCGCACAGCACCTGGATCTCGACATGGCGCGCCGGCGAGACGAGCTTCTCGACGTAGATCGAGCCCTCCCCGAACGCCGCGTCCGCCTCCGCGCTCGCGGCCCCGAACGCATCCTCGAGGTCGTCCTCGGACACGACGACGCGCATCCCCTTTCCGCCTCCGCCCGCCGTCGCCTTCAGCAGGACCGGAAAGCCGGCGTCCGCGGCGGCGCGCCGAAGGTCGGTGAGCCCGGTCGCGCCGTCCGAGCCCGGCACGAGGGGGACCCCTGCAGCGCGCATGGCCTCCTTCGCCCGCACCTTGTCACCCAGCCGCTCCAGGACTTCGGCAGAGGGGCCGATGAACACGATGTTCGACCCCTCGCACGCCCGAGCGAACCCGGCGTTCTCGGCGAGGAACCCGTATCCGGGGTGCACCGCCTCGCAGCCCATCGTCTCCGCCGCGGCCACGACGTTCGCGATCCGGAGGTAGCTCTCGGCGGCGGCTGGCGGCCCGATGCAGACGGCGTGGTCGGCGAGCTCGACGTGCAGCGAGTCGCGATCGGCCGTCGAGTACACGGCGACCGCCTCGATCCCCAGGTCGTGCAGCGCGCGGATGACACGGACGGCGATCTCGCCCCTGTTCGCGACGAGCACTCGACCGAACACGCCTGCTCCTAGACGGCGGGAGGCGTCAACAGCGGCTCGATCTCGAACAGGAGCTCACCGTACTCCACGGGCTGGGCGTTCTCGACGTGGATCGCCTTCACGACGCCCGCGGCTTCCGCCTTCAGCTCGTTAAAGAGCTTCATCGCCTCGAGGATGCAGAGGGTCTGGCCGGGGACGACCGTGTCGCCGACGTCGACGAACGCAGGCGCTCCCGGGTTGGGTGCGCGATAGAAGACACCCACCATCGGCGACTCGACGCGCACGATGCCGTCCGCTTCCGCCGTCGCTGCCTGCGCGATCGCGGATGCCGACTCGACGGCCGTCGTGGTGGGCAAGGGAAGGGGGGTCACCGGCTCGTCGGCGCGGCGTACGGAGACGCGCATCCCCTCGTCCTCGATCTCGATCTCCCCCACCCCTGACTCCTGGACGATCTTCACGAGCTCGCGGATGCGCTCTCCACGCTCGGCGTCGGCGTCCTCCGCGATGAGCACACCGTCACGCGAGTGCCGCGCGCGGATGCCCTTGAGGAGCTCCTCGGCATCCGAGCCGAACATCGCGATGAGCACGAGCTCCTCCTCGCTCGCCGCGAGCCCCTCGGCCTGCTCGCGGACGTCCTCCGTCGTGACGGGGTCCTCCGCGAGCTCCGCCCGCGGAGCGAGGAGCTCGACCGCACGCTCGACCGTCGGGTCGACCGGCTCCGGCGTGACGCCGTAGCCGCCCTGCACGAGCTCGCGGAACTCGTCGATGACCGAGCCGTAGCGCCGAGCCTCGAGCACATGGAGGAGCGCCTGCGAGGCGAGGATCTGTCCGATCGGCGCGGCCAGCGGCGGCCAGCCCGCCTCGGCGCGCACGCGGCCGACCTCCTCCAGCACCTCGAGCAGGCGATCCGCAGCGGCATGTGCGCGCAGGTGCACCTCGAGAGCGGCGACGAGGCCGGCGGGGAGGTCGAACTCCGCGGCGCGCACGGCGATTCGCGGCGCGACGTGCGCGACCGGCTCGTCACCGATGAACTCGTCGATGACGTCCGCGGCATCCCAGAGCTTCGCGACGTCCAGTCCGGTAGCGTGACCGAGGCCCTGCAGTGACTCCGCCACCGACTCCCCCGAGACGCGATGGAGCATGAGGGCGAGCGGATAGACCGCGGTGGCGATGAGGTCGGCCCCGGCGTCCACGGCGGCGAGGGCCGACGCGAGGCCGACACCCGCCGATCCCTGGACGTAGAAGCCGACGGGCAGCTGGCTCGCCTCGCGGATGCGCGTGACGAGCTCCTGCGCCCTGTGCGGCACGAGAGCGCCGGTCGGGTCGTTCACGAGAACACGCGTCGCGCCGAGCTCCGGCAGCTTCTTCGCGGCCTCGACGAGAGTGTCCGTCTCATCCGTGCGCCCCGGGCTGTAGACGAGCCCCGCGTGGAACGCACCGCCCGCACTCGTGATCGCCGCTCCGGCCTCCCGCAGGTTGGAGACGTCGTTCAGCGGGTCGTGGAGCCGGAAGACGTCGATCCCGTTCTCGGCCGCACACGACACGAAGCGGCCCACGATGTCACCGCTCACGGGACGCGAGCCGACGAGGAAGCGGCCGCGCAGCGCGATCCCGAGCGGCGTCGACACCCGTCCCTTGATCGCCCGGATCCGCTCCCACGGGCTCTCGACGCGGCGCCGCACCGTCGCGTCGAACACGCCCCCTCCCGACACCTCGAGGCAGGCGAAGCCGGCCTGGTCGAGGATCTCCGCAACCCGGAGCACCTCGGCCGTCGGCAGGTTGCCGGCGAGAGGCTCCTGCGAGAGCAGTCGGATGGTGGTGTCGACGAGCTTCGGCACGGCGGCTGGACCTTAGCGAGCACTCACGCGAGGCGAGTGTCTCGCGGAGCCCGGTCAGCGATCGTCGAGAGCCGCGGCCAGGAGCCGATACGCTTCCGGCAGCTCACGGGCACCGGCGAGGCTTACGGTCGCGTGCTGCAGTAGCTCGGTCACGCCTCAGGCCCTGCTGATGTAGCGGCCTTCGCGAGGATCGACCTTGATCCGCTCGCCGGTGTCGACGAAGAGCGGCACCTGCACGATCGCGCCCGTCTCGAGCGTCGCCGGCTTCGTCACGTTCGTCACCGTGTCGCCGCGAACCGCCGGCTCGGTCTTCGTGACGGCGAGCTCGACGGACGCAGGCAGCTGGATTCCCGCCGGCTTGCCGTCGACGGAGAGCATCTGCACGGTGCTGGACGGAGGAAGGTACGCGAGCGCGTCCGCGACCTCGGCCCGCGGGAGCCCGAACTGGTCGTACGTCACCTCGTCCATGAAGTGCGCCTCGGAGCCGTCGTCGTAGAGGAACTGGACGTTCTTCACCTCGGTGTGGACGCGCGAGAACTTCTCGCCGGCACGGAACGTCCGGTCGACGACGGAGCCGGACTCGAGAGCCTTGAGCTTCGTGCGCACGAACGCGCCACCCTTGCCGGGCTTCACGTGCTGGAACTCGACGATGCGCCAGACGCTGCCGTCGACCTCGATGTGCATCCCGTTTCGGAACTGGTTCGTGTTGACCGTCTCGGCCATGAACGCGCGCCAGTGTAGTGCTACTCGACCGTGAGGAGCTCCTTCGTGAACTGGGTGAGCCGCTCGCAGCCGTCGTCCGTGACGAGCACGAGATCCTCGATCCGAACCCCTGCTCCCTCGTCCGGGAGGTAGATGCCAGGCTCGACGGAGACCATGTTCCCGGGCTCCAAGACGTCGGTCGACTCCGGTCGGAGCGTCGGCGCCTCGTGGATCTGGAGCCCGACGCCGTGCCCCATCCCGTGCCCGTACGCCCAGCCGAGCCCCGCTTCCTCGATGAGCACCCGCGACGCCGCGTCGGCGTCCCGGCCACCGACGCCGGGCGCGACCGCCGCGAGACCGGCGAGCTGCGCCTCGAGGCAGAGAGCGTGGATCTCCGCGAGCCGCTCCGAGACCTCGCCCACCGTGAACGTGCGCGTGCAGTCCGAGCAGTAGCCGTCGAGAATGCAGCCCGCGTCGACCGTGACGAGCACGCCGGGCTCGATCGGGTTCGTGCCCGGGACGGCGTGGGGCGACGCCGCGGTCGCACCGGTGGCGACGACCGCCTCGAAGGAGACGCCCTCTGCTCCTCCTTCGCGGAAGCTGCGCTCGATCCACCAGGCGAGCTCGCGCTCGCTGCGGCCCGTGAAGCGCTCGCGAGAGAGCGCGGCGAAGACCTCGTCCGAGAGCGCGCTGCCTCGGCGCATCGTTGCGATCTCGTCGGCGTCCTTCACGGCTCGCAGGCCCTCGACGAGGCCGGCGCTCGGAACCGCATCCACGCCCGCGTCGACGAGACCGCGGTAGAGCGCATAGGGCAGGTGCTGCTCCTCGAACAGAATCCTTCTGCCCGCGAGGAGCTCCCCGATCGCGGGCACCAGCCCACGCGCGGTCTCGACGACGTCGATCCCGCCCAGACCCCGTGCGCGATTCGCGTAGCGGAAGTCCGTATAGAGGGTCGCGCTGCCGTCCAGCTCGACGAGCACTGCCGCGTTCGAGCTCTGCAGGCCGGTGAGGTAACGGACGTTCGCCTGGCCGCCGAGGACATACGGCGGCCCCGCGACGAGCAACGGCTCCTCGAGAAGGGCGGCCAGCCGGTCGACGCGGGTCATCCGCGCCCTCCGACGAGGAACTCCAGCGCGTCGCGATAGCCGGCCGGCCCCTTCCCCACGAAGCGCGCGGACACGACGCCCTCGAGCACCGAGAAGCGACGCCATTCCTCGCGCTCGTCGACGTTCGAGAGGTGCACCTCGACGACGGGCGCGGTGAAGAGCTCGAGCGCGTCGCGGATGGCCCAGGAGTAGTGCGACCACGCGCCGGGGTTGGTGATCACGCCGTCGGCCCACTCGTACGCCTCGTGGCACCAGTCGATGAACTCCCCTTCGTGGTTCGTCTGACGGCAGCGGACGGTGCACTCGAGCTCGACCGCCCACTGGTAGATCCGCGTCTCGAGCTCCGAGAGCCCGATGCCGCCGTAGAGAGCCGGATCGCGCTGTCCGAGCACGTCGAGATTGGCCCCGTTCAGGACGGCGATCCGCACGGGCTGACCCTACGCGATGAGTGCATCGAGGGCTGCGCGCACGCGCTCGGGCTCGACCTCGGACGTCACGCGCGGCCTGCCGGGCGACTCGAGCAGGACGAGTCGGACGCGGCCGTCCCTGACCTTCTTGTCGCGTTGGAGCGCTGCCCACGCGACGTCGCGGTCGACGGTGACCGGCGCCGGCGACAGGAGCCCTTCCACCGTCTTGGCGTCGTCGTCGAGACCCGACAGGCGAAGCGCAGCGAGGAGACCGAGTGCGACGGCGCGGCCGTGCGAGAGGCGATACCCCGCGGCCGCCTCGAGCGCGTGCGCGAACGTGTGCCCGAAGTTGAGCTGCGCGCGCTCGCCGCGGTCGAGTGGGTCGCGCAGGCAGATCGTCGCCTTGAACGCGGCGCAGCGCCGCACCTGCTCCTCGAGTTGCAGGTCCCACAGCGGCTCGCCGGCAAGCAAGCCGGTTTTCACGACCTCCGCGAGGCCGCTCAGCTGCTCCTCCTCGGGAAGCGTGGCGAGCAGCGCGGTGTCGACGAGGGTCTCCGTCGGCCAACGGAATGCGCCGACGAGGTTCTTGCCCTCGGGCACGTCGATCCCGACCTTGCCGCCGATCGCCGCGTCGACCTGGCCGACGAGCGTCGACGGAACGGGGATCCACTCGACTCCACGCATGTAGGTCGCGGCGACGAACCCGGCGAGGTCGGTCGTCGATCCGCCCCCGACCGCGACGAGCGTCGAGCCGCGGTCGAGCTCGAGCGCCCGCCACAGCCGCTCGGCCTCGGCAACGGACTTCGCCGCCTCTCCCGCCGGGACCAGGTGCGTCGCCGCGACTCCGTGGAGCTCTGCGACGTGCGCGTCGGCGACGACCGCGTCGCCGTTGACTTCGGCATGGGGCGCGAAGCGGATCCCGGCCGCGGCGAGCACGACGCCTTCCGTGTCGTGGGCACGCGCACCGGCGACCTCCGCGTAGCGCGGGGTGCGGAGGTCGAAGCGCCTGCGGAACTCGGCCTCGTCCTGCGCGAGCGGCCGACGGCTCCCCTGGACGCGCTCCCACGCGGTGTCGACGTCGACGTCGAGGTGGACGACGAGGGCGTCCACGCTCTCGAGCAGCCGGCGCGTCTCGACCGCCCCTCCCCCGACCGCGATCACGCTCGGCTCGCGGGCGCGGCAGGCATCCCGCACGAAGCCGGCCTCGAGCTCGCGGAACGCCGACTCGCCCTCCTGGGCGAACAGGTCCCAGATCTCGCCGTGGGCGTTCTCGATCGCCCGGTCGACGTCGAGGAACGGGCGCCCGAGACGGCGCGCGACCTCCTCGCCCAAGGTGGTCTTCCCGGCTCCCATGAAGCCGACGAGGACGAGATGCCGGTCTACTGCATGGGCCATGCGATGCGCTCGACGTAGGCGGCATGCGCGGCGACGAAGTCCCGCAGGGCGTCGCCGCCGAACTTCTCGCGAGCCGCGCGCGCCAGCTCCCAGGCGACCGCGGCCTCCGCGACGACCGCTAGCGCGTCAACCGCCTGGACGTCGCTGCGCTCGACGAGCGCCTCCCCGGACTCGCCTGTCGTGAGGTCGACGGAGCGGAGCGGGCGCATGAGCGTCGGCAGCGGCTTCATCGCAGCCCGCACGACGACGGGCTCACCGTTCGTCACCCCGGCCTCGAGGCCTCCCGCCCTGTTCGTCGTGCGGCTGCGGTCGGGCTCGATCTCGTCGTGCGCCGCCGACCCGCGCATGCGGGCGAGCGCGAAGCCGTCGCCGATCTCGACGCCCTTCACCGCCTGGATCCCCATGAGCGCGGCGGCGAGCCGCGCATCCAGGCGATCGAGCTTGTCGGCGTACGAGCCGAGACCGGGAACGACGCCGGTCGCGACGACCTCCACCACGCCACCGAGCGTGTCGCGATCCGCGCGCGCGTCGTCGGTCGCCCTGCGGCGGCCCTCCTCCGAGTCCTCGCCGCCGATCTCAAGCACGCGATCGGCCACCGAGACGCCGATCTCGGTGAGCAGCGCCTTGGCGACGGCGCCTGCGGCGACGTGGGCCGCCGTCGAGCGCGCGCTCGCGCGCTCGAGAGCGTTGCGTACGTCCGCGTGCCCGAACTTCAGCGCCCCGGCGAGATCGGCATGACCCGGGCGCGGGAGCGTCGCCGGTGCCGTCCCCTTCCCGACGGGCTCGCCCTCGGGCGGCCACGGGCTCATCCCCCACGCCCAGTTCGCATGGTCCCGGTTCGCGATCACGAGAGCGAGCGGCGTTCCGAGCGTCAGCCCGTACCGGAGACCCGCGAGCACCTCGACTTCGTCCTCCTCGAGCTGCTGGCGCGGGCTTCGTCCGTACCCCTGGCGCCGCCGGCGCAGGTCCTCGGCGATCGTCTCGCGCTCGAGTCGGAGCCCGGCGGGAAGGCCGCGCACGATCGCGACGAGCGCGGGGCCGTGCGATTCGCCGGCCGTCGTCAGCTCGAGCGTCACGCGGACAAGCCTAGGGCGTCCCTCATCACGTCGACCGGCGCGGCGACTCCGGTCCAGAGCTCGAACGCCGCGACCCCTTGAGCGAGGAGAACCTCGAGCCCCGTGACGACCGTCGCGCCCGCCCGGCGAGCGGCAGCCGCCGTCGCCGTCTCCGGGTACGGCAGGTCGACGAGAGTCTGCTCGGGGCCGAGCTCCACGAGCACCGCGTCGCGCTCCGACGTCGCGTTCACAACCAGGTCGGCTCCGTCGACAGCGGGTGGCCACGTGCCCCGACGGGCGAACTGCCGCGCGTTCGGGAGCGCCTCCGTGAACGCTGTTGCAACGCCTCCGTTGCCGATGACGACCGGGTTCTCATGGGGCAGTCCCTCGAGAATCGCCGTGTCGGTCGTCCAGCCTTCGACGCGTCCCTCTCGCACGACGAGCGTGTTCACGGACGGAGCATCGGTCACGCAGAACGCCGTGACCGCCAGCTTGTGCGGCGTGGTGACGTTCGCGCCGGCGAAACCGAGCGCTGCAAGCCCGCGCACCCCGTCCTCGAGGCGATCGGGTGGAACCGGAAGCGTGACGTAGGCCCAGTCAAGACCCAGAGCGGCGAACGCAGCATTGTGCATCCGGGGCGAAAGCGACTGTTTCGCGGGCCACCGGAGGAGCCCGACGAGCGTCGTCGCACCGGTGATTGCGTTCACGGAGCGACGGCTCCTAGCAGCCGCCGTAGCCGTACTCGAGCGACTTCTGACAGAACTCGGACTCGCTCGCCGTGAAGAAGTGATGGACACCGTCGGGCTTGCGGACGAAGTAGAGGTAGCCGACCCGCGCGGGACGCGCGGCCGCGCGCATCGAGGCCAGACCGGGATTCGCGATCGGCGTCGGCGGCAGCCCGAGCCGCTTCCGCGTGTTGTAGGGGCTGTCGCTCTCGATGTCCGACTGCTTGAGGGGCTCCGTGCCCGGTACGTCACGGCCGTACCGGATCGTCGCGTCGATGCCGAGCGGCATGCGGTTGTGGAGGCGGTTGTAGATAACGGCCGCGACGAGTGGTCGCTCGCTTGGCGCGACCGTCTCCTTCTCGACCATGGACGCAATGATGAGGACGTCGTACGGCGTGAGGTTCTTCGAGCGCGCGTACCGGAGATCGACCTTTCGCCACTGCCGTCGGAAGGCCGTGAGCTGGTCGCGGACGAGCCGCGCGGAGGACGTGAGCTTCGTGAACTCGTAGGTGGCGGGGAACAGGAAGCCCTCGATCGAGCTCAGCTTCCAGTCTTTCCTGAACTCCGCGGGAGGCACGGCGGTGCCGCTCGCCTCCAGGTAGCCCGTCGGCGTGAGCCGCGGCGTAACGCCGCGTTTGTCGATCGCGATCTCCCGGACAGCGTCCACCCGGTCCGCCATCTCCTTCCTCGTGAACCCCTCCGGGAAGATGATGCGGAGGCGCTCGAGGGTGGGAGTTGTCGCGGCGACGGGAGGAGGCGAGTCGTCCTGCATACAGCCCGCCGAAACGAGAACGGCGAGCCAGAGGGCGGCGAGAGCCGCGAGGCGCAACCTCAACGGTCGCCGCTCCGGAGGTAGCTCTCGAGCAGGTGCGCGGCGGCGCGCGCGTCCTCGTCCGACGAGCCGCCCACCCGTGCGGCGATCGCAGTCGTGAAGCGCTCGTCGAGCGTCTCCACCGGCACGTCGACGACGCCACGTAACAGCTCGACGAACCTGGTCGTCTCCGACGCCTGCGTTCCCTGCTGGCCGCGCAGCGTGAGGGGCATCCCGACGACGACGCAGTCGACCTCGTGCTCGTCGACGATTGCCCGGAGCGCGTCGATCCCGTCAGGAGAGGCGGCCCGCTCGACGACTCCGAGTGGCCGGGCGATCGTCCCCGTGGCGTCCGACACGGCGACGCCCGTGCGGGCCGCGCCGTAGTCGAGCGCCAGCACCTTCACAGGCCGGCGAGGATGAGTCGCTCCGCCTCTGCGAGCGCGTCGGGCAGCTTCTCGGGCTCCTTCCCGCCCGCGCGCGCCATCGTCGGCCGGCCTCCACCGCCCCCGCCGACGATCGCCGCTGCAGCGCGTACCACCTCGGAGGCGCTGACCCGGTCGGCGACCGACGCGTCGAAGTTCGCGACGAGATGCACCTTTCCGTCGTCCTTCGAGCCGAGGACGATCGCCGCCGGTGCGTGCTTCTGCTTGTAGCGATCCGAGAGCTCGAGCAGCTGATCTGCGTCGAAGCCGTCGAGCGGCTGCACGATGACGTTGACGCCGCGCTCCGCCCGGACGAGGGGCTCCGGAGCCTCCGCGCGAGCGGCTGCCGCCGGCGCATCGGTGGCAGCCGCTGGCGGCCGACCCGTGCGCTCGGCCCGCAACGCCTGGAGCTCGCGTGCCCGCTCGTCGAGCAGGGCCCACGCGGCGCCGGACGTCACGGCCTCGACACGCCGAACCCCGGCGCCGACGGAGCCCTCGGAGAGGAGGACGAAAGGACCAACCTCGGCAGTCGAGGTGACGTGCGTCCCGCCGCAGAGCTCGACCGAGTAGCTCGGGACCTCGACCACGCGCACGATCTCGCCGTACTTCTCACCGAAGAGCATCGTCGCCCCCAGGCGTCGCGCCTCGTCGATCGGCGTCTCAAAGACGTGCACCGGCCGGTTCTCGAAGACGATCTCGTTCACGCGCCGCTCGACCGCGTCGCGCTCCTCTGGCGTGAGCGCCCTCTCGTGCGTGAAGTCGAAGCGCAGCTTGTCGGGCCGCACGGCGGAGCCGGCCTGGCGAACGTGCTCGCCGAGCGCCTCCCGGAGCGCCTGGTGGAGGAGGTGCGTGGCCGTGTGGTTCGCCATGGTCGGGAAGCGGATCGACCACGGCACGCTCGCGCGCACCCGGTCCCCCGCGGCGAAGCCCTCGCCACGGAAGAGCAGGGCCTGGTCGACGTCGAACCTGTAAGCCTCGACGAGCTCGGCCGCGGTGGCGGGCTGGTCGTCGACCTCGATCGTCCCCCGGTCGGTCACCTGCCCGCCACCGGCGGGGTAGAAGGGCGACTCCCGGAGCTTCGCGAGGAAATGACCATCGCCGAGGTCGTCGAGCGCTCCGATCTGGGTGAGGACGTCGGTCTTCGCGTAACCGACGAACTCGGTCGTGAAGTCTGCGCCCCGTGCGAAGTCCGCGGCGCGCTGGAGCTCGCTCGAGACACCTGCCCGCGACACCTCCCGATGCCTCTCCATCTCGGCGTGGTAGCCGTCGACGTCGACGGCCTGCCCTCGCTCCTCCGCGAGCTCCACCGTGAGCTCCAGCGGGAAGCCGTACGTGGCCGCCAGCGTGAAGGCCTGCTCCGCCGAGATCGTGTCGCCGGATGCGAGCTCGTCGAAGAGCCTGAGGCCGCGCTCGAGCGTCTCGAGGAATCGCTCCTCCTCCAGACGCAGCACCCGGTCGATCTCGTCCGCCTGCGGCGGCAGCTCGGGAAACGCTTCCGCCATCTGCCCGACGACGACCCCCGACACTCGATGCACGTCGTGCAGACCGATCCGCTGCGCCTGCTGGACCGCACGACGGATGATCCGCCGCAGGACGTAGCCGCGACCCTCGTTCGACGGTGTCACCCCGTCGCCGACGAGGAACGTCATCCCGCGGCCGTGGTCGGCGAGGACTCGGTGCGCCTTCGTCGCGGCCGGCGAATCGCCGTACGCGACCCCCGACTCAGCGGCGATCCAGTCCATGATCTGGCGGTAGCCGTCCGTGTCGTACACGGACATCACCTCCTGGAGGATCGCCGCGCCGCGCTCGAGGCCGAGGCCCGTGTCGATGTTCTGCTTCGGCAGCGGCGTCAGCGTCCCGTCCGCATGGAGCTCGTACGACATGAAGACCAGGTTCCAGAACTCGAGGAACCGACTACAGCGCGGGCACGCCGGGGCGCAATCGGGCTCGCCGCAGCCGTGCTCCTCGCCCCAGTCCCAGTAGATCTCCGAGTCGGGGCCGCACGGCCCCGGCCCGCCGACCGACCAGAAGTTCTCGGACGTCGGAAGCGGGACGATCCGCTCGATCGGCATCCCGACCTTCTGCCACAGCTCGATTGCGACCTCGTCGGGCCCGAGCTTCAGCTGCGGGTCTCCGGCGTGCACGGTCACCCAGAGGCGGTCCCAGTCGAGCTTCATCCGGTCCTGCATGAACTCGCGGGCGTACTCGATCGCGCCCTCCTTGAAGTACTGGCCGAACGAGAAGTTGCCGAGCATTTCGAAGCAAGTGAGGTGGTGGCTGTCGAGCCCGACCTCGTCGATGTCGACGGTGCGGAAGCACTTCTGCGAGGTCGTCGTGTAGGGGGCCGGCGGCGGCTCGAGACCGAGGAAGAAGGGCATCTGCGGCTGCATACCCGCGGTCGTGAGCAGGCTCGACTGGTCGTCGGCACGCGGAATGAGCGACGCCGACGGCACCCGAAGATGGCCCTTCTCCTCGAAGAAGGAGAGGAAGCCCTCGCGCAGCTCGCCAGTCGTGCGCATCACGGAATTCTACGAGCGGGTGCCGGAGAGGCCGGGAACGCTACGCAGCCGGCGGCGGGCCGTCCGGCTCCGCGTGACCGGCCTTGCGGAGCTCCTCGTCGAGCTCGCTCTCCCGCTGTGCTGCCGCGTCCTTGGCAACGCGCACAGCTTCGCCGGCGTCGCGCCGCGCGCGGAACGCCGAGAAGCCGTGCGACACGCCCGCGGCGAGCCCGCTCACCTTCTTCACCGGCGTCGTGATCGCCGTGGAGACCGCGCGGACGGCGGTGTCGGCACTGTCGGCCATGGACACCGCGCTGTCGGTGACGACGTCGAGCTTGTCGAGCTGGTCGTTCACGCGGTCGACCGTCCCGCCGGCCTTGACGATGACCGGGAGCAAATCGCGCTCCGTGCCCTTGATGAAGGAGGACAGCCTCGCGAACGTCCCCCCCATGCGGACGAGCATGTACGCGAGACCCACCGCGGTGACGACGAAGAACGCCGCGAGCGCGTAGTCGAGGACGTCGCCCGGGGTCGATGCGAGCACGTTCATGCGGGAGGATGCTAGTTGCTTGGTTCAGGCAACGTCGCTGATCACCCCGGCGCCCACCACCGCACCTTCGTCGTACACGACCGCGTACTGGCCGCGGGCGACGCCGTAGACGGGCTCGGCGAGCTCGAGCGAAAACCCGTCCCTGGTGGCGCTGATCGCAGCGCGAACGAGTGCGGAGCGGTAGCGAAGCTTCGCCTCCGCCGCGGTCACGGGAACGTACAGGCAGCCGCGCGTCTCGACCCGTCTCGTCGCCAAGGACGCTCGCGTTCCCACGACGACGGTGTTCGTCGCAGGGGTCGTACGCAGAACGTACAACGGACGCCCGGTGCTGATCCGCAAGCCCCGGCGCTGGCCGGGAGTGAACCGCCAATGGCCGTCGTGCGAGCCGAGCGTGGCGCCCTCTGCGTCGACGATCGGTCCGGGTGCCTTCTTCAGGCCGCGGCGCTCGAGGAACGCGCGGTAATCGTCCCCGCCCAGGAAGCATGCCTCCTGACTCTCGGGACGGCCGGCGGCGGCGAGCCCGGCGGTGGCGGCCTCCGCCCGGGTCTCGTCCTTCGTCTGCTCGCCGAGCGGGAAGCGCACACGCTCGAGGAGTCGCGGCTCGACGGCGGCGAGCATGTACGACTGGTCCTTGCTCACGTCGGCCGCGCGCGCGACGAGCCGCAGTCCGTCACGTTCGACGATGCGCGCGTAGTGACCCGTCCACAGCTCGGCCGCACCGGCTCGCGTCGCGAAGGCGAGGAGCTCGTCGAACCGGAACGCACCGTTGCAGCGCATACACGGGTTCGGCGTCTCCCCCGCCTCGTATGCGTCCGTGAACGGATCGACGATCGTGTGCTTGAACTCCTCCCGCAGGTCGAGCGTCACGTGCGGGATGCCGAGCCGGTGACAGGTGGCCCGGGCGGCTGCGACGGCGGCCGGCGAACAACAGGCGCGCTCCGTATCAGGCGCCGCCGGGTCCTGCCAGAGTCGGAGCGTCACGCCGATCGCCTCCGGGCCTGCGCGCAAGAGCGTCACAGCGCTGTCGACGCCTCCACTCATGGCCACGGCGACGCGGCCAGCCCGAGGCTCGGCCCGGAACACCTGGCCCAGGGCGGACGCGAGTGCCTCGACCGCAAGCGGGTCACCCCCGACCGCTGCCGCTTCGACCAGGGTCAGTCCGACGAGCGGGCGCTCGAGCCCGGGTGCGTCCGCGGCGACGATGCGTTCACGGTCGACCGCGAGCCGAACGGCCGTCCACTCGCCGCCGCGCGTGGCGTCTCCGAAGACTTCTGTCGTGCTCACGGACCCAGGCTACTCACTGTTTGATCGGAGCGATCCGGTCGCGAAAGCGCCCGGCTTCAGCGAATCGTCGCGCGGCCGGAAGTCTGGCACTGGCCAGGCTCCGGCCATGCGCAAAAGTGCTCCACCCTGCCGATGAAGCCACGGCCGTTGCGAACCTGGCTCAGCCAGGTGGGTGCCGTGCGGAGCGTCAGCAACGCCTAGCTCCGACGCCGGCTCCCTTTACGTGTCTGTTGGTTCACGTAGAGACCGCGGTCACGCACAGGGTCGAGCGGTCTCGATCCTAGCCGCTGCGGCTACCCGGAGGAGTCGCTGGTAGCGAAGCGCCACTCGAGCTCGACCGTCCCGTCGATCCCGAGAAGCTCCGCGAGCTTGTCCGTGACCTCGAGCTGGCGGCCCGGCTCCACGAGCGCGTTGTCGATCACCTCGGTGAGCACCTGCTTGTTCCCCGAGCGGAGGATCACCTTCGCGCCACAGGGGAGGACCGGATGCGTCACGCCGAGCGACTCGGGGGACAGCACCTGACCGCACGTCGTCCGCTGGGCGTCGCCCGTGGGGCCGCGCGAGCCTGCGAACGCGACGTTCCACCCTGCGGGCGCGGGCGCGCTCGTGAGCGCAGCGGCGCTCTCGTTCGTCACCCGCTGGGAGACGATCGCGACGGACGCGACAGCTGCGAGGAGCGCGACGGCGGCGAGGACGAGGAGTCGCTGCGCGAGTGCGTGCTGCACGCGGCCTAGTGTGGCCGAAGCGGCGGCTACGCGGGCGGCTCGACGAGCCGGATGCCGAGCTCGTCGAGCTGGGCCTGCGTGACCTCTGACGGCGCACCGCTCATCGGGTCGAGCCCGGCCTGGTTCTTGGGGAACGCGATCACGTCGCGCAGGTTCGGCTCGCCCGCGAGGACCATCACCGTGCGGTCGATCCCGAGGGCGATGCCGCCGTGCGGTGGCGCGCCCATGGCGAGCGCGTCGAGCAGGAACCCGAACTTCGTCCTCTGCTCCTCCGCGCTCAGCGAGAGCGTGCCGAAGACGCGCGCCTGGAGCTCGGGCTCGTGGATGCGGAACGAGCCGCCGCCGAGCTCGTTCCCGTTCACGACGAGGTCGTACGCGTACGCGAGGGCATGCCCCGGGTCGGTGTCGAACCGGTCTTTCCACTCGTCGGTCGGGCGCGTGAATGGGTGATGCCTCGCGTTCCACCTCTGCTCGTCGTCGTCCCACTCGAACATGGGAAACGCGTCGATCCACGTGAACGTGAAATCCTCGTCGTCGACGAGGCCGAGCTCCTGCCCGAGGTGCAGCCTCAGGTACCCGAGCACGCGGGACGTCGTCTCCCAGTCGTCGGCGCAGAAGAGGAGCGACTGTCCGGGCTCGAGGCGCAGCGCCTCGAGCTCCTCGTCGGAGATGAACTTCGCGATCGGGGAACGGATCTCACCGGTATCCACGTCGCGCACGAGGTACGCGAGACCCTTCGCTCCGCGCTCCTTGGCGACGATCTCGAGAGTCTCGAGCGCGCTCCGCGAGTACGTGCGCGGTACTCGCAGGAAGCGGACAGCCTCGGCCCCCGCGAACACGCCGAACTCGGACGCTCGGGTGGACTCGGTCGCATCCTCGATCTCGAGGCCGAAGCGCGTGTCGGGCTTGTCGGAGCCGAAGCGCCGATCGGCCTCGGCGAAGCTCATGCGCGGAAACGGCGTGTCGATCTCGACACCGATGCACTCACGCCAGATCGCGGCGAACATCCCCTCCACGAGGGCGTAGAGCTTCTCCCGGTCGGGGAACGACATCTCGACGTCGAGCTGGGTGATCTCCTGAACGCGATCCGCGCGCAGGTCTTCGTCCCGGAAGCAGATCGCGATCTGGTAGTAGCGGTCGAAGCCCGCCACCATCGTCAGCTGCTTCAGGATCTGCGGGCTCTGCGGCAGTGCGAAGAACCGCCCCTTGTGCAGCCGGCTCGGTACGACGAAGTCGCGCGCGCCCTCGGGCGTCGGCTTGAAGAGGATCGGGGTCTGGATGTCGAGGAAGCCGGCTTCCTGCATCTCCCGGCGGATGATCCCGACCATCTGCGCACGCAGGCGAAGGTTCCGCTGGAGCTTCTCCCGCCGCAGGTCGAGCCAGCGATACCGCAGGCGGAGCGTCTCGTCGACGCCCTCCTCGTCGAGCTGGAACGGCAAGGGCGTCGAGCGCGAGACGATCTCGAGCTCGTCCACCTGTAGCTCGACCGCGCCGGTCTCCATCGCCGGGTTCACGGTCTCCGGGGACCGCGCGACGACCTCCCCCCGCGCGCGGAGCACGAACTCGTTGCGGATCTCCTTCGCGACCTCGGCGGCGGCGGGCGACCGCTCCGGGTTCACGACGAGCTGCGTGACGCCGGTGTGGTCGCGCAGGTCGACGAAGACGAGGCCGCCGTGGTCGCGCCGGCGAGCGGCCCAGCCCGCGAGCGTGAGCTCGACGCCGACGTGCTCCGGTCGCGGCTCGCCGCACATGAGGTCGCGCCAGCTCAGAGCGCGAGCCTCGCAAGCTCTTCGGCGAGATCCGTGTCGGGGCCCACGACGACGACATGCTTCGCGCCTAGTCGGCTTGCCTGTGTGTGCTGCCCCTTCACCGAGCGTCCCGCGTAGTCCATGTCCGCCTTCGCCCCCTTGGCGCGCAGAGCCTTCATCGCTGCGACGACTGCTCCCCGGTCGGCGCCCTCCTGACACACGAAGAAGACGTCGATTCCCGGGGGCTCCACCTCGTCGCCCTGGAGCGCGAGCACGAGCCGCTCCACACCCGCGCCGAACCCGACACCCGGCGTGGCGGGCCCGTCGAGCTCCTCGGCAAGGCCGTCGTAGCGACCACCACCCGACAGCGCGCTCTGGGAGCCGCCTTCCGGGCCGAGGAACTCCCACGTCGTGCGCGTGTAGTAGTCGAGGCCACGTACGAGGGTCGGGACGATGCGATACCTGACCCCGTACGCGTCGAGGAAGCGCTGCACTTCGGCGAAGTGCTCACGACAGGCGTCGCACAGGGACTCGCCGATCGCAGGGGCCGTCAGCAGGATCTCCTGCACCTCCGGGGGCTTGGCCGCGATGTTGTCGAGCGCGCGCAGCGGATTGCGTGCGGCCTGCTCTCGCGTTGCCTCGTCGAGCTCCCCTGCGTGCTCGTCGAGCCACGGCCGCAACCGCTCGTCCAGGAACCGGGGCCGGCAGTTCGGGTCGCCGATCGAGTTCAGCTCGAGGCGATAGTCGGTGATCCCGAGCCGCCCGAGTAGCGCGTCGAAGAGCTGGATCACCTCGGCGTCGACCGCCGGATCGTCGGAGCCGATCGCCTCCACGTCGAGCTGCCAGTGCTCGCGAAAGCGTCCCTTCTGCGGCCTGCCGTAGCGGTAGATGGTCTCGTACGCGTAGACCTTCACGGGCTGCGGCTCGCGGTGCATTCCGTGCTCGAAGTACGCCCGGACGATCGGCGCGGTCGCTTCGGCGCGCAGCGTCAGCGACCGGCCGCCCCGGTCGGTAAAGGTGTACATCTCCTTGCTGACGACGTCCGACCCCTGTCCGCTCGTGCGGACGAACAGCTCCGTGTCTTCGAAGGCCGGCGTGTGGATTCTCCTGTAGCCGTACAGGCCGCATAGTTCCTCGAACTCCCCGATGACGCGCTGCCAGCGCGGGAAGTCCGACGGGAGGAGGTCGTGTGTGCCCCGCGGGGCCTCGAAGCGCGTCACGACGCCCGCAGCTCGGCGAGGAACGGGTTCTGCGCGAGTTCCTCGCCGAGCGTCGTGATCGGCCCGTGCCCCGGATACACGACGGTCTCGGGCCGGAGCGTGTCGAGAAGCCCGCGGATGGAGCCCATGAGCGTGTCCCAGTCGGCGCCGGGAAGATCGACGCGTCCCACCGACCCCGCAAAGAGCACGTCCCCGGAGAAGAGACAGCCCTCCGCGTGGTAGGCGACATGGGCAGGCGAGTGCCCCGGCACCGCGATCACGTCGAACGCGATGCCCGCGACCTCGACCGTCTCCCCGCCATCCAGCAGGACGTCGGGGACGTACGGGCGCAACGTAAAGGGCCCGAGCGTCCGCATCGGGTCCGGAGCCTCGAGAGAGCTCCTCTCCCCTTCCGGCATGTAGACCTGCGACCCGGTTCCCTCCGCGAGATCCGCGACGCCGAGGAGGTGGTCGATGTGGCCGTGCGTCACGAGGATTCCCGCGCAGTGCGCACCGAGCCGTGCGAGCGTCAGCCGCAGCTCGGTTGCATCTCCGCTCGGGTCGACCACCGCCGCCTCCGACGCGGCCAGGTCCTGCCGGACGACGTAGCAGTTCGTCCCGATCGGACCGAGCGAGAGCTGTTCGACGCGGAGCCCCATCTCGCGCGGGAGTCAGCTCCCGCGCCGTCCGGCCGGTTGCTGGCCGCGCGCCTCGCGGCGAAGGAACGACCGGTAGAGGAAGCGATCGATGAAGTAGCTGAAGGGGATGAAGATTCCGACGATCAGCAACGTCTGCGTGATCTTCGTCGTCGTCGCGAGGTTCGGCGAGAGGAGGAACACCGTGCCGAACATGATCGGCGCGAAGATCAGCGCACGCTTGAAGGTCCTCGTCCACGACGGCGCCTGCGGCTGTCGCTGGCCTCGCGCCTGACGCGCGGAGCCATGAGCCTTGTCGTCCGGGACGTCCGCAGGGTCGACCTCGTTCCCCTCGTCGTCGACCCACACGTAGTCGTGGCGTTGCTCCTTCGCGCGGCGTCGCCGCTGCTTCTTCGTGGCCATCGCGCCCGGATTATGCCCGGCTGCTCTACGCGATCCGGCCTCCTGCGACGACCGTGTGCACCACGGTGCCGCCGAGGTGGTACGCGAGATGGCGCCAGTCGTCGGCCGCGAGGAGGACGATGTCCGCGTCGTACCCGGGTGCGATCCGACCCTTTCGGTCGGAGCGGCCCAGCACGTGCGCCGCGTTCACCGTGCACGCCGAGAGGGCCTCCTCGGCGGCGAACCCCATCTGGGTCGCGGCGAGCGAGCACACGAGCGGAAGGCTCTCACAGAACGCACTCCCCGGGTTGAAGTCCGTCGCCAGCGCGACGGCGGCGCCGGCGTCGACGAGGGCACGCGCGGGCGGCATCGGGCGCCCGAGGAAGAGCGCACACGCGGGCAGGAGGACGCCGACGACGTCGCTTGCCGCTAGCGCGGCGACGCCCATCCGCCCCGTAGCTTCGAGATGGTCCACCGAGCGCGCGCCGAGCTCGATCGCGAGCGGGATCGCGCCCGACTCCGTGAACTGGTCGCCGTGGAGGCGGAGCACGAGCCCGGCGTCGCGGCACGCGGTGAGGTAGCGCCGCGCTTGCCCAGCATCGAACGCGCCCCGCTCGAGGAAGATGTCGGCCGCCTCGGCGAGCTGCGACGCGTCCGGGAGGACCTCGGCGAGGAGGAAGTCGAGGTACGCGTTGGCGTCGGCGAACTCGG
The DNA here is from genome assembly GCA_036257855.1 of Gaiellaceae bacterium. GTDB lineage: Bacteria > Actinomycetota > Thermoleophilia > Gaiellales > Gaiellaceae > GMQP-bins7. Next base: position 25,811 of record DATAET010000246.1, read on the forward strand.
GCGGGACCGCATGCGCGCCGAGCCACGTAGGTACTCCGCCGCCAGCGCGCACGGTCCGAAGCTGCGCGAGCTCGGTCTCGCGGTCGAGCCCGTACCCCGACTTCGCCTCGAAGGTCGTCGTCCCCGCGCGGAGCATCCACTCGACGTGCTCCGCGAGCGCGGCCGCGAGCGCGGCCTCGCCCGCGGCGCGCGTCGCGCGCACGGTCGAGAGGATTCCGCCGCCGCGCGCGTGCAGCTCCTCGTACGAGGCACCCGCGCTGCGCAACGCGAACTCCTCCACACGGTCGCCCGCGAAGCATGCGTGCGTGTGGCAATCGATGAGCCCTGGGATCGCGGAGAGACCGCGCCCGTCCACCTCCTCGACGTCCCCCGCAGGCGGCTCGAGCTCGCGCATCGGCCCGACGGCCACGATTCGTCCGTCCTCGCAGAGCACATACGCCTCGCTCGTCACTTCGACGTCTCGGAGCGCGTCGCCGCGCAGCGGGGCGGTCCCCCCCGCGGGCGTGGCGACCTGTGCGAGGTCGCGGAGGAGAAGCGTCACGTCGGGTCGCCGGCGAGCGACGGAAGGTCGAGGGCGTGGTCTCGCGCCGCAGCGAGCGCCTCGTCGTAGCCGGCGTCCGCGTGGCGGGCGACCCCCGTCCCGGGATCGGCCGTGAGCACGCGCTCGAGCTTCGAGGCGGCGGCGTCCGTGCCGTCCGCGACGACGACCATCCCCGCGTGGATCGAGTTGCCGATGCCGACACCGCCTCCGTGGTGGACGCTCACCCAGGTCGCGCCCGCAGCGACGTTCACGAGGGCGTTCAGAATGGGCCAGTCGGCGATCGCGTCGGACCCGTCCCGCATGGACTCCGTCTCCCTGTACGGGGACGCCACCGAGCCCGCGTCCAGGTGGTCACGACCGATCACGACCGGAGCGGACACCGCACCGGAGCGAACGAGCTCGTTGATGGCCAGGCCGGCGCGTGCGCGGTCGCCGTGGCCGAGCCAGCAGATCCGCGCCGGGAGCCCCTGGAATGCCACCCTCTCCGGGGCCAACTGGAGCCACCGCTGGAGCAAGGTGTCGTCCGGGAACAGCGCCGCGAGCTCGCGATCGATCGCCGCGATGTCGGCGGCGTCGCCGGAGAGTGCGGCCCACCGAAAAGGCCCGATGCCCCTGCAGAAGAGCGGCCTGACGTACGCGGGGACGAAGCCCGGATACGCGAAGGCATCCTCTAGGCCAGCCTCATATGCCTCGCCTCGTAGGTTGTTGCCGTAGTCGAAAACGTAACAGCCGGCCCGAACGAACTCCGTCATCGCTCGGACGTGGGCGACGATCGACTCGCGCGCGAGCCGGACGTACGACTCCGGGTCCCGGGCGCGCAGCGCCTCGGCCTCCTCGAACGGCACCTCCGCCGGCACGTACCCCGTGAGCGGGTCGTGCGCGGCCGTCTGATCGGTGACGAGGTCGAAGTGCTCGCCGCGGGCCGCGAGCTCGGGGAGGACGACCGCTGCGTTCCCGAGCAGCCCGACGGAGAGCGCCCTCCGTTCCGATGCCGCGGCACGCACACGCACGAGCGCGTCGTCGAGCGATTCGGCGACCTGGTCGAGGTAGCGCGTCTCGAGTCGTCGCTCGATCCGGCTCGGGTCGACCTCGACGCAGAGGATCGCCGCCCCGGTCATCGTCGCCGCGAGCGGCTGCGCACCGCCCATGCCTCCCAGACCTGCGGTCAGGATCGTCCGACCCGAGAGATCCGAGGTGCCGAAGTGCTGCTCGCCGGCAGCCGCGAACGTCTGGTAGGTGCCCTGGAGGATTCCCTGTGTGCCGATGTAGATCCAGCTGCCCGCCGTCATCTGGCCGAACATCGTCAACCCCTTGGCCTCGAGTCTGCGGAACTCGTCCCACGTCGCCCACCTGGGAACGAGCAGCGAGTTCGCGATCAGCACGCGCGGTGCCCATTCGCCCGTTCGAAACACGGCGACCGGCTTCCCACTCTGCACGAGGAGCGTCTCGTCCTCGCGCAGCCGTAGGAGCGTCCGCACGATCTCGCGGAGCGCCTCGTGGCTTCGTGCAGCACGTCCCGAGCCGCCGTACACGACGAGACGCTCGGGATGCTCGGCCACCTCGGGGTCGAGGTTGTTGAGCAGCATCCGAAGCGGCGCCTCGGTCTGCCAGGTCCGCGCGTTCAACGCCGTGCCGCGGGGCGCGCGAATCGCGCTCAGGTCGCCGCAGAGGGCGTCGACAACGCTGTCCAGCGGACGCGTCTCCGTCACGCGAGCGCGCCGATCTCCGACTCCGCGGCGGAGACGATCGCGCCAGAGCGGATCGCGTCCGCGACGAGCTCGATGTCCGGGCTGAGCGACCTGTCCTCCTCCAGGCGTCGCGACAGGTCCCGCACGACGTCGTGGACCGCGCGTACGCCGTCGCCGGGCTGCAGCGGCGCGAGGAACTCGATCGCCTGGGCTCCGGCGAGGAGCTCGATCGCGAGCGCGCGCTCCGCGTTGTCGAGCACCATGAGGGCCTTCAGCCCGGCGGCGTTGCCCATCGACACGTGATCCTCCTGGCCCGCGCTCGTCGGGATCGAGTCGACGCTCGCGGGGTGCGCGAGCACCTTGTTCTCCGATACGAGCGCGGCCGCGACGTACTGCGGGATCATGAACCCGGAGTTCAGGCCGCCCTCCTCCACGAGGAACGGCGGGAGCCCGTCGGAGAGCGCTGGGTTGACGAGCCGCTCGACCCGCCGCTCGGAGATGCTCGCGAGCTCGGCGACGGCCATCGCGAGCGCGTCGAGGGCGAACGCGAGCGGCTGGCCGTGGAAATTGCCTGCAGACACGATGTCCCCCTCGTCGAGGAGGACGAGCGGGTTGTCCGTCGCGGCGTTGAGCTCGACCTCGATCGTCGCCGCGACGTAGTCGAGGAGATCCCGGCACGCGCCGTGCACCTGCGGGGCGCAGCGGAGCGCGTAGGCGTCCTGCACCTTGTCGCACCAGAGGTGGGACTCGATGATCGCCGAGCCCTCGAGCAGGCGCCAGACGTTCGCGGCGGACTCCTGCTGCCCCTTGAGCGGGCGCGCACGGTGCACGGCTGGGCGGAAGCTCGTGCGCGACCCCTGCAGCGACTCGAGCGACAGCGCACAGGCGAGGTCGGCCGTGGCCGCGAGCCGGCGCGCGCGAACGACCCCGAGCGCGGCCATTGCAGCCATGAACTGCGTGCCGTTCACGAGGGAGAGCCCCTCCTTGCTCGCGAGTCGGATCGGCTCGAGCCCCACGGCGCGGAGCGCCTCGGCGCCGTCCAACAGCTCGCCCTCCACCGTCGCCTGGCCCTCGCCGACGAGCGGCAGCGCGAGGTGCGCGAGAGGGGCAAGATCTCCGCTCGCCCCCACCGACCCCCGTGCCGGCACGTGCGGGAGGACACCCCGGTTCAGGCACTCGAGCAGGAGCTCGACGGTTGCGACGCGTGCCCCCGAGAAGCCTTTTGCGAGCGCGTTCGCGCGGAGGAGCATCGCCCCCCGGACGACCTCATCGGGGTACGGCTCGCCTACGCCGCACGCGTGGCTGCGGAGCAGGCGGAGCTGGAGCTCCTCCGCGAGCTCCTCGGGGATGTGCGCGGAGACGAACCGCCCGAACCCCGTGTTGACGCCGTACGTGTGCTCCTGCCCCACCCCCTCGACGAGCTCCCGGGCGGAGGCCATCCGGTTCCTCGCGGAGTCGGCCAGCATCGCCGTCGACCCGTCGATCGCGACCGCCCACACGTCGGCGAGGGTGAGGTCCTCGCCCGTCAGGACGATCGGTTCGGCCACTCCGCGAGTCTAGAGCTGAGCCGGCGCTCGAGGACCTGCGACTCGTCGATCCCGGGCAGCTCGACCCCGGCAGCCGCGGCCTCCTGCAGGACCCGCTCGGGAACGAGGCCGATGAGCTCGCCCGAGACGACCGCGACACCGTGCGACGCCGCCTCGCGTCGCACGCGTTCGACGACCTCGTACACCGGCGCCCGCTCGAGATCGATCACGTTCATGCTCACCTGGAGGCGGCCAGAGCGGGTCAGCTGCAGGCCGATTGCCTGTAAGCCGGGCATGCCGCCGCCGGACTCGCGCACGGCTGCGGCGATGGACATCGCGACGGCGACGTCGTCCGTTGCGAGATCGAGGTTGTAGGCGACCAGCACGTGCCGGGCGCCGACGAGGACCACGCCGGAGCGAGGATCGACCCGGCTCGGACCTTCGTCCGGCACGAGCTCCCCCGAATCGACGCGGCGCCGCAGCTCGTCGAGCCCGCCCCGGCGGAAGAACACCGGACGCCGCCCGGAGCCGACCTCGCCGTAGAGGAACACCGGGAGGCCGAGCTCTCCTCCGATCCGCGCGGCCACCGTGCGAGCTGCTGCCGCAGCGCGGTCCATCTCGTCCGGCGCGAGCGGCACGAGCGGCACGACGTCGGCCGCGCCGACGCGCGGATGGACACCGGCATGCCGCCGCAGGTCGACGAGCTCGACGGCGACGGCGACGCCCTCGACCAGCGACGAGACCAGCGCCTCGTCGGGCCCGGCGAGCGTGAAGACCGAGCGATGGTGATCCGCGTCCGAGTGGACGTCGAGCAGCACTGCACGACGTGCGAAGGCGGCTCCGATTGCCTCGATGAGCGCCGGGTCCCGCCCCTCGGAGACGTTGGGCACGGCCTCGAGCACGATCCGTACCCTACGAAGCCGTGTCGGTGGACGAGCCACGAAGCGCCATGCCCGCGCGGCGGCGGCAGACGTTCGCGCGCCTCCTGGGCTTCCTGCGACCGTACCGCGTCTCGCTTCTCGTCTCGTCCCTCCTCGCGATCGCCTCCCAGGTGACGGGCATCCTCGTGCCGGTCCTCACCGGCGCCGTCATCAACGAGCTCTCGGGCGGCCGTGACACGCAGGTCCTCGTGCTCGAAGTCTCGGTGATCGTGCTCCTGGGGCTCGTCCGCGGCGGGCTCATGTACGGGCGCCGCGTCATCTCGGGGCGGCAGGCCCTGGCCGTCGAGTACGACATGCGCGACGAGCTCTATTCCCACTTCCTGCGCCTCTCGTTCGGCTTCTACGACCGCAGCCAGACCGGTCAGCTCATGTCACGCGCGACGATCGACCTGCAGTCGGTGCGCTTCTTCCTCGGCTACGGGCTCATCTTCTTCGCGCAGCACGTCGTCACCGTCGTCGTCGTCACGGCGGTGCTCTTCTTCTACAGCTGGCAACTCGCGCTCGTGGCGCTTGCGATCACCCCCGTGATCGCGCTGACTGCGTTCCGGTACAGCCACGTGTCGCACCCCGTCCTCCGCGACGTCCAGCAGTCGCTCGCCGACGTCTCGACCGTCGCGGAGGAGTCGATCACCGGCGTCCACGTCGTGAAGTCGTTCGCCCAGGAGGAGCGCCGCACCGAGCAGTTCGGCGAAGCCGCGAACGCGGTCTTCTCGAAGACACTCGCCGCGAACCGGCAGCGCGCGCTGTACGTCCCGCTCCTGACCTTCCTCCCGCAGCTCGCGCAGGCCCTCGTCCTCCTCGCGGCGGGCCGCATGGTGATCTCCGGATCGCTCTCGCTGGGCGCGTTCTTCGCCTTCAACCTGCTGCTCGCCATGCTCGTCATGCCGCTGCGGATGCTCGGCATGTGGATCGGCCAAGCGCAGCGCGCGATCGCGGCCGGCGAGCGGATCTTCCAGATTCTGGACGAGCCCGAGGAGATCTCCGACCGCCCAAATGCCCGGCCGCTGCCGGCGGGACCTGGCCGGGTCCTCTTCGAGCACGTGTCGTTCGGCTACGACCCCGAGCGCCCCGTGCTCGAGAGCGTCGATCTCGACATACCCGCCGGGCGGACGATCGCGCTCATCGGGCCGACGGGGTCGGGCAAGACGACGCTCGCCGCGCTCGTGCCGCGCTTCTACGACACGACCGCCGGGCGCGTGCTCGTCGACGGAGTCGACGTGCGGGAGCTGCTGAGGCGTTCGCTGCGGCGGGAGATCGGCGTCATCTCGCAGGACCCGTTCCTGTTCTCAGCCTCGATCAGGGACAACATCGCCCTCGGGATGCCCGCTGCCCCCGCCGACGCCGTCGAGGATGCGGCGATCGCGGCCCAGGCGCACGACTTCATCCTCGAGCTGCCGCACGGGTACGACACCGTCGTCGGGGAGCGCGGGATCACGCTCTCGGGCGGTCAGCGCCAGCGGATCGCGATCGCAAGGGCGCTCCTCATCGATCCGCGCATCCTCGTCCTCGACGACGCCACCGCGTCCGTCGACGCGACGACGGAGGCGAGGATCCGTGCGGGGCTCCGGGAAGTGATGCGCGGCCGGACGACGATCATCATCGCGCACCGCCTCTCGACGATCGCGCTCGCGGACGAGATCGTCGTGCTCGACCACGGGAGGATCACCGCGCGCGGCACGCAGTCTGAGCTCCTCGACGCGAGCCCGGTGTTCCGGGAGATCCACGAGCACGGCCTGCTCCAGCAGGTGGTGGCGGGGTGAGACGCTCGTGAAGGTCTGGCAGTTCGGGACGCACCTCACGGACGAGCGGGGAGCCCAGGTCGAGGACTGGTCGTGGAGACAGACCCGACGCCGGCTTCGCGTCCTCGTCCGGCTCGCGCGGCCGTACCCCGCGCGGACGGCGCTGGCGCTCGTCACGTTGATCGCATACACGGCGGTCGCGCTCCTGCCGCCCTACCTCGCGAAGCTCGCCGTCGACGAAGGCATCGAGGCGCAGGACCTCGGGCGGCTCAGCGTCATCGTGGCGGCCTTCGTCGCCGCGGGCGTCGCGGCGTTCGTTCTGTCGGGAGCGCAGACATACTTCACGGGCTGGGTCGGCGAGCGTGCGCTCGCTGACCTCCGCATGCAGCTCTTCCGCCACCTGCAGCGACTCTCGCTCGGCTTCTACGAGCGCAACCGGACGGGCGCGATCGTCAGCCGCATCACGAACGACGTCGAGGCGCTCGACCAGCTCGTCACGGACGGGATCTCGAGCCTCGTCCAGAACACGCTCGTGCTCGGAGGCACCGTCGTCGTCCTCTTCCTCCTCGACTGGCGCCTTGCGCTCGCGACGCTCGTCGTGCTCCCGCTGATGGCGCTCGCGACTGCGTGGTTCCGCTCGCGCTCGAACCACGCGTATCGCCGCGTCCGCGAACGCCTCGGTCTCGTCACGGCGACCCTGGCGGAGGACATCTCCGGCATGCGCGTCGTCCAGTCCTTCACCCGCGAGCCGACGAGCCAGACGACCTTCCGCGGCGTGAACGAGCGCTACCGCGAGGCGAACTACGAGACGGTGATCCTCAACGGCGTCTACTTCCCCGCGGTCGACATCCTCTCGTCGGTCGCCACCGCCATCGTCCTCGGGGTCGGCGGCTGGCTCGTCGTGGACGGCGACATGACCATCGGCACGCTCCTCGCCTTCACGCTCTACCTCGGGAACTTCTTCGACCCGGTCCAGCAGCTCTCTCAGCTGTACAACACGTTCCTCTCGGCGACGGCCGCGCTCGACCGGATCACGTCGGTGCTCGACGAGGAGCCGGAGATCGTCGACGCGGAAGACGCGGACGCGCTGCCCACGATCGACGGACATGTGCGCTTCGAGCACGTCCGCTTCGGCTACGGCGACCTCCCCGACGTCCTCCACGACTTCGACCTCGACATCCCCGCCGGCACGACCGTGGCGCTCGTCGGGCACACGGGAGCCGGGAAGTCGACGATCGCGAAGCTGCTCGCGCGCTTCTACGACCCGCGTGAGGGCCGGATCACGATCGACGCACACGACCTCCGCGGCGTGCGTCAGGCATCGCTTCGCACGCAGCTCGGCATCGTGCCCCAGGAAGGCTTCCTCTTCGCGGGATCGATCGCCGACAACATCGCGTTCGGCCGACCGGGCGCCACGCGTGCGGAGATCGAAGCTGCGGCCGACGCCGTCGGAACGGACGCGTTCGTCTCGGAGCTCCCGGAGTCGTACGACACGCACGTCGGCGAACGCGGCTTCAAGCTCTCACTCGGTCAGCGTCAGCTCATCGCCTTCGCCCGCGCGCTGCTCGCCGACCCGCGCATCCTCATCCTCGACGAAGCGACGTCCTCGGTGGACATCGGGACGGAGCGCCGCATCGAGCGAGGCTTGCGTCGCCTGCTGCTGGGCCGCACCGCGTTCATCATCGCGCACCGGCTGTCGACCATTCGGCGCGCGGACCTCATCGTCGTCCTCGACCACGGCCGTATCGTCGACGTCGGCACCCACGACGAGCTCATCGATCGGCCGGGGGCGTACACGCAGCTCTACGGAGACTGGGCGGCCGAGGTCGCGTAGCGCGACCGCGACGGCAAAGCTTCTAAGCTCACGCGATGGCGACCGAGCCCGAGCCTGACGACGTCGTCGAAGTCCCACCCGCCGACATCGTCGCCGAGGCTCGGCTCACACCCGCCGAGGCGGTCGCGGAGATGCAGTTGCGCGTGCCCGCGCGGGGCAACCGCAAGCTCCGACGGGTCCTCGAGCGCGTCAACGAGGACGCGGAGATCAAGGCGTGGTGGCACGTGTCGAACGTCAACGCGGTGGTCCGGCTCCAGATCAACGACCACTCGTGGGTGCACATCCAGATCGTCACGAACATCTCGCTGAAGCTCCTCCGTCAGCTCGTGAAGCACGGCGTGCAGCCGTCGCTCCAGCGCGACTACGGACTCACGAGCGACGACTCGGAGGTGGTCGTCTTCCTCGCGGCGCTCCTCCACGACATCGGCATGTCGATCCACCGGCGCGACCACGAGGACTGGAGCCTGTTCCTCGCCGAGCCGAAGATGCGTGAGCTGCTCGAGGGCCTCTACGAGGAGCCCGAGCTCACCGTGATCGTCTCCGAGGCGCTCCAGTCGATCACGAGCCACCGAGCGGACGGCGAGCCGCTCTCGCTCGAGGCCGGTGTGCTCCGCGTCGCGGACGCACTCGACATGGCGAAGGGACGCTCGCGCATCCCCTTCGAGCGGGGATCGGTGTCGATCCACTCCCTCTCGGCGGCGGCTATCGACGAGGTGAGGATCACCGACGGGGACGCCCGGCCGGTGATGGTCGAGATCGTGATGAACAACTCCTCCGGCATCTACCAGGTCGACGGGCTCCTCAAGGCGAAGCTCCGCGGATCGGGCCTCGAGCCATACGTCGAGGTCGTCGCACGCATCGACACCGAGGCCGAAAAGCGCCTCGTTCCCGCCTACCGGCTCGAGCTCGGAGAGGCGAAGGCGCCATAGCGACCGGGTACACTCCCTCGGCCGTTGCGGGGTCGTCTAACGGCAGGACGCCTGGCTCTGGACCAGGAAGTTGGGGTTCGAATCCCTGCCCCGCAGCCTGACGCCTCGGGTTTAGCTGTTGTCATGAGCGGTTACGCTCGTGACATGTTTCCTTAGCGATTTGTAAGCCAAGAGGGCACAGCTCGTGCCGCCTCGTGTACGGTTGTCCGATCGAGCGACACGAGCGGCTCCCGTGTGGGCCGCGCCCCTGTCCCCGTCCAGGAGGTATCCGTTCTGAGAGCCTTAATCGTAGGCCTGCTTGCGCTCGTTCTCGTCACGCAGGCCGCTGCGGCAACGATCCAGGCAAGCTCGTCCTCGGCGCCTTCGAAGACCACGCCTGCGAAGCACCGAAAGCGGACCCTCGACGAACGGCTCGAGCGCAAGCTCGCGGCCCTGCGCCACTACCGCGGCACCATCAGTTTCTTCCACACGCATCGTTCGCTCCTGAGCTCGCGCGAGCAGCGGGAGACCGCCTCCGCCGCGCTCTTGTACGCGGAGCGGCGCGCCCACGCGGTGACGAAGACGGTGGCGGCGCTCCGCAGAGCGGTGGCGAACCGAGAGGCACGCCAGCACGCGGCGATGTCTCCGAGGGCCGCGATCTGCGACGTCTTCGGCTCCTACTGCGAGGAGGCGGTCGCGGTCGCCTGGTGCGAGTCGCACCTCAGCACGACCGCCCAGAACGGCGAGTACCTCGGGCTCTTCCAGATGGGCACGTACGCACGACGGCTCTTCGGCCACGGAGCGTCCGCGCACGAGCAGGCGCTCGCGGCTCGGCGCTATTTCGTGCGCTCGGGACGCGACTGGAGCCCGTGGAGCTGTCACTGGGCTGCGCTGTAACCACGCTCGAGCAATTCGTCGCAAAGTGCGAAAGCCGTCCGCATCTGCGGCTTTCGCTCGACCCGTCCATCTGGTAGGTGTCCAGGGAACGTGTGGGGACAGCGGAAGCGTGACCGCCTTCGGCCCCTTGACGAGGCCGCCGCTTACGCGCGCTGTCACGGCGACCGCGACGACAACGTCCGCATCGTGAATCTGCCACCGCGCCGCGCGCGCTACGAGACGGTCCTCTCGAGCGGCGAGAGCATCCGTCGCGATTTCGAGGCGCGCCTCGACACCCGCGAGCCCGAGCCCGCCGCCTAACCGCGTCGGGCCACCAAGTCGATTCGGTACCCTAGGCGTCCGCCACGGCCCATTCGTCTAGTGGCCTAGGACACCGCCCTCTCACGGCGGCGGCACGGGTTCGAATCCCGTATGGGCCTTT
>DATAET010000247.1:0-2523 GCA_036257855.1 Gaiellaceae bacterium
GTGCGATACCTGCCCCATTCCCAGCCGAAGAACTGGGCGAGGTTGTACGCCCCGGCGAAGAGCGTGTCGATCGAGGCTCCCCCGACCGCGAAGAGGATGCCGGCAAGCGCGACGAGGAGGCCGATCTGTCCCAGCGGCACCTCGGCGCCGAGCGCTGCCGTGCCGAGAAGCTCGGGCTCGATCCCCTGCGGGAGGAACAGCGCACCGCCCACGATCATGAGACAGAAGGAGAGGATGCCGCCGAGGCTGTAGCCGATCATGACGTTCGCGCGGTTGATGCCGAGATCCTTCGGCGTCCACTCTTCTTCGACTCCGCCCGAGGAGTAGAAGTACACCTCGTAGGGCGTCATCGCCGCCCCGAGCAGCCCGACGACGAAGAAGAGGTAGAGCGTCGTGTCGGACGTACTCACGCTCGGCACGAAGCCGTGTGCCACCTCGTTCCAGTGCGGATGGAGCTTGACCGCGGCGACGGCGAACACGAGCAGGCAGAGCCCGCCGTACCCGAAGATCCGCTCGATCCACTCGAACGAGGTGACCCAGACGACGACCCCGAGCCCGAGGATCGCGAGGACGATCAGCACGCGGTAGGGGAGGCCCGAGAGGAGCTGGAGGCAGATGGCGACGCCTCCGATCTCGGCGGCGAGCGTCATCAGGACGACGAACTCGGCCGCGAGAAGGGTCGTGAGGCCGGCCCCGAAGCCGACCCGCTCGCGAACCGCGTCGAAGACCGCCTTGCCGGAGACGGCCGCAACGCGGCCGCACATCTCGGAGTAGACCATGATCCCGACGACCCCGACGACCACCACCCACAGCAACTGGTACCCGAAGGTCGCGCCGGCGGCGACGTTGAAGACGATGTCGCCGATGTCGACGAACCCGCCGATGGCAGCGAGGATGCCGAGGGCGATCTGGAAGATCTTCACCGGCAGTCGCCTTCGCGGGAGAGCTCGTCCACGAGGTGTCGGGCGGCGCTGCGGTCGGTCGGTCGCTCGTGGAGCCGTTCGAGCAGGGTCGCGATGCGGCCGGACCGACGTCCGAGCGCGCGCACCTGCGGCTCGATCTGATCGAGCGTAGGGCGCTCTGACAGCGCGTCCGCGAAGTTGGAGGCGCGCCGTGCGAGAGCGCCCGCGTGCACGCGGGCGAAGACGCCTGTGCTGTCGCCCGAGGACACGTCTCTCGCGAGGAGCGCGCCCTCGCAAGCGAGCGAATCGACGGCATCTCCGTCCTTGGCGAGGGCATGTCGGTCGACGGTGCCACCGTTGCAACCCGCGACGACGACGGTGACGGCCAGCAGCGCCGCGCGTCGGACGGGGCGGTGGATGCCTTCCGTTGTCGTCATCGACACCCTGATGCCCATAATCCGCGAACTCTCACCGTCTCAAGGAGACCCGCTGTGAAGATCCGCGCCGCCGTCCTCGAGGAGTTCGGCCAGCCCCTCGTCGTCCAGGAGCTCGAGCTCGCGGAGCCGAGGGAAGGCGAGGCTCTCGTCCGACTCGTGGCCTGCGGTGTGTGCCACACCGATCTCTACACCGCGTCGGGCGCCGACCCCAGCGGGTACGCCCCATGTGTGCTGGGGCACGAGGGCGCGGGAGTCGTGGACAGCGTCGGGCCAGGCGTGACGACGGTCGCCCCGGGCGACCACGTCGTCACGCTCTTCGCACCGGAGTGCGGCGCGTGCGTCCACTGCCGCAGTGGCCGGACGAACCGCTGCGTCGCCATCCGTGAGATGCAAGCGCTCGGTTTCCTCCCCGACGGCACGACCCGCCTGTCCCGCGACGCAGAGCCGATGCGGCACTTCATGGGCACGTCGACCTTCGCCGAGTACACGGTGATGCCGCAGATCGCCCTCGCGAGGGTCGCGGCCGAGGCGTCGCTCGAAGGGTGCGCGCCGTTCGCGTGCGGGCTCGCGACCGGGATCGGCGCCGCGCTTTACACCGCCGACGTGCAGCCGGGAACGACGTGCGTCGTGTTCGGATGCGGGCTCGTCGGGCTCGGCGCTGTCATCGGCTGTCGGCTCGCCGGCGCGGAACGGATCGTGGCGGTCGACCTCTCCGAGGATCGCCTCGCGAGCGCCCGGCACCACGGCGCGACGGAGGTGCGCACGGCCGGAGACGAGGTCGTCGAGTGGGTGCGGGAGCAGACCGGTGGCTTCGGCGCGGACTACACGTTCGAGGCGACCGGGAATGTTGCGGTCATGCGTCAGGCCGTCGAGGCGAGCCGCGAGGCGTGGGGGCTCGCGACGATGATGGGCGTGGCGGGCAAGGGCGAGATGCTCGACATCGTGCCCCGGCTGCTCATCACGGGCCGTCGGGTGACGGGGTCGTCATTCGGCGGCGTGAAGGGACGGACGCAGGTGCCGCAGCTCGTCGAGCGCTGGCTCGCCGGCGAGATCGACGTCGAGTCCCTCCTGAGCCATCGGCTTACGCTCGACGATGTCAACCGCGGCTTCGAGCTCTTGGAGGCGCAGGACGGCATCCGCAGCGTGATCACGTTCTCGTAGCCAGTTGCGGCGTGAGCCGGCCC
>DATAET010000248.1:0-12071 GCA_036257855.1 Gaiellaceae bacterium
TCTGGCCGCAGGAGGAGTGGACGCGGCCGTTCGTCCTCTCGCCGTTCGTCGTCGAGTGCCGCGCCGGCCAAGGCTTCCCGGTCCGCGAGATCGCCGATCGCATCGTGGAGGCGTCGGGGAACGGGACGGCGCTGGCGTCGCACGTGCCCGTCCTCGCGGACGCGGTGCGGGACGGCCTTATCCGCCAGTCGGTCATCCGCTCCGCGCTCATCGGGCTCGCTGGATCACGGCTCGGCGTCTCGCGGCCGCTCTTGACGCTCGAGCAGATGCGACTCGCGTCTCGACTCCGCATGGTCTACGGGGGGGCCGAGCCCGACCAGCGCCCGCTACTCGCCGCCCAGGCTGCGGTCGTCGTGGGATCGGGATTCGCCTTCCGGCGCATCGCTCGCGCAGCGCGGACGGTGCTCCCCGCGCCCATCGCGTACACGGCGGTGGCGGCGGGCGGCACCTGGGTGCTCGCGAAGGCCCTCGAGACCATCCAGGCTCGCCTCCCCTCGTCCTGACGAGCGCCGCCTCGCTCCGTCCGGACCGGGTCCTAGGATGCGCCCGGACCGAGCGCATGGGAGGGACGATGCAGAGCACCGAGCTGGCCGAGGAGCTGCTTCAGCTCGAGGAGGCCGACGCGTGGTTCGAATACCTCGAGTCCACGCGGGGTCAGTCGGAGACGCGCTACGCGGAGCTCGAGCCGTGGGCGTGGGCGCGCCTCTCGCAACGCCTCCGCGGGGTCCGTGCACGGCGTGCTCGCCTGAGCCCAGCAGCGGCGTGACCTGCCAGGGACGGGGCCGCGGAAGTCGCGGCTGGTAGCCTGTGTTCCAGGTCATGTCGACCGATGTCTTGAACCCACGCAGCGCGAGGCCGGACGAGCCGGTGGCTTTCCGGGGCCCGCGCGCGACCACACGAGGAGAATTCGACCTTGGCACTACGCTGGTTTCGCTTCGGCAAGAAGCAGGAAGGACCGGAAGGACAGGCGGCGGAAGAGAGCGTCGCCACGGAAGTAGAAGCACCGCCTGAGGCCCTCGAGCCACAGGTGACGGAGCCGGCGGAGGAAGCGCCGGCCGGCCCGAAGAAGAGGCGCCGCCGCGGAAGTCGCGGAGGCCGCGGAAGGAAGAAGGCGACGACGCCCCCGGCTGTCGGTGGCGAGTCGGCGTCGAGCGAGGCGTCGACGGACGTCTCGACGGCGACGCTCACCGCGACGACGACACGGAAGGCCGACGGCAAGCCAGAACGCCGTCCGGCGCGCGGGGGTGGGCGACGCCGGACGCCGACGAAGCGCGCTCCCCTCCCCGCCGCCAAGCGCGAGCTCGTGATCTCCGTCGACGTGGGTGAGCAGCGCGTCGCCATCCTGGAGGACGACCGCGTGGCCGAGGTCTACCTCGAGCGACCCGAGCGGCGCTCCATCGCGGGCAACATCTACCTCGGGGTCGTCGACAACGTGCTTCCTGGAATGGAGGCCGCGTTCGTCGAGATCGGCCTCGAGAAGAACGGATTTCTCTACGTCGACGAGATCGTCGGGCCTGAGCTCGAGGGCCGCAAGGGTGCCCGCAAGATCCAGGAGCTCATCAAGCGCGGCCAGACGATCATGGTCCAGGCGGTCAAGGACCCGATGAAGTCGAAGGGTGCGCGGCTCACGACCGAGATCTCGCTCCCGGGCCGCTTCCTCGTGTACGTCCCGAACGGGGAGGGCTCGGGCGTGTCGCGTCGCCTCGAAGACGCCGAGCGTACGCGGCTGAAGGAGATCGTGCGCAAGCTCGATCCCAAAGGCGGCGGCATCATCGTGCGCACGGCAGCCGAGGGCGCCTCCGCAGAGGACATCGAGCGCGACCTCCTCTTCCTGCAGCGCCTGTGGAAGGCCATCCAGGCCAAGGCGAAGAGCGCCGATCCGCCGACGCTCGTGTACGAGGAGGCGGAGCTGCCGCTGCGCATCGTGCGAGACCTCTTCGCGGGCGACTTCGTCGGCGCTCGCATCGACGACGACCGGACGTATCGCCGAATCGTCAGCTACCTCAAGAAGACGTCGCCGCACATGGTCGAGCGTGTGCATCGCTATCGGGGCAAGGAGCCGCTCTTCGAAGCCTCGGGCGTCGACGCGGAGATCCGCTCGACGCTCCATCGTCGCGTCGATCTGCCCTCGGGCGGTTATCTCGTCTTCGACTACGCCGAGGCGTTCACCGTCATCGACGTCAACACCGGGCGCTTCGTCGGGTCTCGCGGAAAGAGCGCCCAGGGACGCCTCGAGGACACGATCGTCAAGAACAACCTCGAGGCGGTCAAGGAAGTCGTCCGGCAGCTTCGACTCCGCGACATCGGCGGGATCATCGTCATCGACTTCATCGACATGGCGAACCCGAAGAACCGCGAGACGGTGGAGGAGGCGCTTCGCAGCGAGCTGGAGCGCGATCGCACGAAGACCTACGTCGTCGAGATCTCCCCGCTCGGGCTCGTCGAGATGACCCGGCAGAACGTCACGGACGGCCCGCGCGAGATCCTCACGAACCGCTGCCCCGTGTGCGAGGGCGACGGTGTCGTCGTCTCGGACGCGACGCACGCGCTCGAGATCGAGCGTCGGCTCCGTGCCCTCGCCAAGGGCTCTCGGGTCCAGGCGTTCAGGGTTGTGGTCCACCCCCGCGTGCTCACGCTCCTCGTCGGTGCGGGAGGGGCGAGGCTGGAGGCCCTCGAGGCCGCAGCCCGGAGACGCTTCTACCTCGTACCCGCGGCCGGAAATGGACATGTCCATCTCGATCACTTCGAGGTGATCGGCCAGGGGAAGCTCGAGGCACTTCGTCCCGAGGCGCCCGTCGCGGAGGGGGCAAACGTCGAGCTGAAGCTCGTCGAGGTCGGGCTGTACGACCCGGCGGCGGCCGTCGGCAAGGTCGGCGCCGACTACGAGGTCGTCGTCGGCGACGCTGCGAAGCTCGTCGGCAAGAAGGTCACGGCGACCATTGGCCGGGCCCTCGACGGCGTCGCGTATGCGACGCTCGCGGACGCCACCGGCTCCGGCCAGACGCCGATCACGTTCGAGGCCGAGGCCGAGAAGCCCACTCGCGCTCTGCGAGGTAAGAAGGAGGCCGAGGTGTCCGACGCGCCCGAGGTCGCCGAGCCGTCCGAGGAGCTCGCTGCAGTCGACACCGTCGAGACTGCCGAGATCGAAGCCGTGGCCGACACGCCAGACGAGGCAGCCGTGAACGGTCAGCCGAAGAAGAAGCGCACGCGTAGGGGTTCCCGCGGCGGTCGCGGCCGCAAGAAGACGGGCGTGGAGGCCACCGAGGAGGCCGGCGCCGAGGGCGACGGACGAGCGGCCCCGCGCATCCATATTCCGCCGGCGGATCTCGACGCCGTCGCCGAGGATGCGACAGAGGCCGTCGTAGAGACGCCGGGCCCGGAGGAAGGCGTCGCCGAAGCCGGTGCGGACGGCGCGTCCAAGCGGAAGCGCTCGCGCAGGGGCTCACGCGGCGGGAGGAAACGGCGGAAGGCCCCGACGAACGGCGACGAGGCAACGACGATGACCGGCGAGGAGCACGTGGGCGAGGAGCAGGTGGCCGAGGAGCAGGTCGCCGTTGCCGACGCCCCCGAGTACGTGCCGATGTCCGAGTGGATCGACGACTTCGGCTCGCGCCCCTGAACTAGGAGTCGCTATCATGCGGCGGTTCTGCGGGCCATCCGCCCGCGTCGACCTTCCGAGGAAGCAATGACCTACGCGATCATCAAGGTTGCTGGTAAGCAGTACCGCGTCCGCGAGGGCGAGCGCCTGTTCGTCGACCGGCTTCGCGAAGACGAAGGTGCGACCTTCGCTCCCACCGTCCTGCTCGTGGGCGGAAACGGAGCGGCAGAGATCGAGCCGGGCACGGGCATGGTCACCGCGAAGGTCCTCGGCGACGCGAAGGGCCCGAAGATCCGGATCGGCAAGTACAAGAAGCGCACGGGCTACCGCCGCCACACGGGCTTCCGCGCCTCGCTTACGCAGATCGAGATCGAGTCCATCGGGGCAGCCAAGTCGACACGGGCGGCGTCGAAGTCGCAGCCGAAGACGGAGAAGCCGCAGAAGCCCGAGGAGAGCGTCGCCCCGGCCGCCCCTCCGTCTGGCGATTTGCCCGAGGGCTACGCCGACATGACGATCGCCGACATCAAGGCCGCGACGAGCGGGTGGAGCCCGGCGGCCATCGCGGCCGCGCTCGGCTACGAGCGAGAGCACGGACAGCGCAAGGGAGCTGTCGCTGCGCTCGAGTCCGCCCTCGCGCAGCAGGGAGGTGAGGGCTAGTGGCGCACAAGAAGGGTCTCGGCTCCTCGCGCAACGGTCGCGACTCCGAGTCGAAGCGACTCGGCGTGAAGATCTTCGCGGGTCAGCCCGTGAAGACGGGAATGATCATCGTCCGCCAGCGAGGGACGAAGTTCCGGCCCGGTCCTGGCGCAGGCCTGGGTCGCGACGACACGATCTTCGCGCTCCGCGACGGCACTGTCGAGTTCCGTCGCTCGGGCGACAAGCGCTTCATCTCGGTTGCGGCTCAAGCGGAGTAGGCCGGGCGGCGAGGTTTACCTCGCCTTGCCGTTCCCAGCGATGTTCCACGATCGCGCGCACATCGACGTCGAGGCGGGCCGCGGTGGTGACGGCGGGCTGAGCTTCCGCCGCGAGAAGTACGTGCCGAAAGGCGGCCCGGACGGCGGTGACGGGGGGCGGGGAGGCGACGTCGTCGTCGTCGTCGACCCGACGCTTCGTGATCTCTCGAGCTTCCGGCGCGTCAAGCGGGTCAAGGCCGGTCGTGGCGGAAACGGGCGCGGGAGCAAGAAGCACGGGGCCGACGGAGAGACGGCAGAGCTGCGCGTGCCCGTCGGCACGCAGCTCCTCGACGGAGACGGGCGGCTCGTCGCAGACCTCGCGGCCACCGGCGGTCGCTTCGTCGCTGCGCAGGGAGGCCAGGGCGGACGCGGGAACGCTCGCTTCGCCACGTCGACGAGGCAGACTCCGCGGTTCGCCGAGACAGGGCTCCCGGGCGAGGAGCTCGAGCTCGGGCTCCGGCTCAAGCTCGTCGTCGACGCCGCTCTCGCTGGGCTGCCGAACGCCGGAAAGTCCTCGCTGCTCCGCAGGATCTCGAACGCGCAGCCCAAGGTCGCGGACTACCCGTTCACGACGCTCGAGCCCGTTCTCGGCGTCGTCGACGGGCCAGATGCGCGGCAGCTGACCGTCGCCGACGTGCCCGGGCTGATCGAGGGCGCTGCGGACGGAGCAGGCCTGGGCCATCGCTTCCTGGCCCACCTCGAGCGTGCTCGCCTGCTCGTCCACGTCATCGACGCGTCCGCGCCGGACCTGGAGGAGCGTTTCCGCACAATCGACGGCGAACTCTCGGCGTACGGCGCGGGCCTCGACGGCAAGCCGCAGATCCTGGTGCTGAACAAGATCGACCTCCTCGAGCACGTTCCGGACTTCGCGGTGTCGGACGAGCGGATCGTCCGCGTCGTCGCGACCTCGTGCGCGACGGGCACCGGCGTCGACCAGCTCAGGGTCGCGCTCTTCGAGCTCCTGCCGGCGGCGGCGACCGCCCCGCCGCCCGACGACAGCGTTCCCGAGTTCCTCGAGTACAAGCCACGAGCGCGGGCGAGGCCGGCATTCAGGATCCTTCGAACGGATCGCGGCTACCGCATCGTCGGTACCCCTCCGCCCGCCGACGAGCTCGAGGAGGCTCTGCGGCGGATCGGCATCAAGCGGGGCACCGAGGTCGAGGTGGGGGAGGAGACGCTCGAGTGGCAGTAGTGGGCATCCTCGGCGGTGTCTTCGACCCCCCGCACCTCGGCCACGTCGCTCTCGCGCGCGCGGCCGTTCGCGAGCTCGGCCTCGAGAAGCTCCTCGTCCTCGTGGTCGCCGACCCCGGCCACAAGCGCGCGACCCTGCCCGCGGAGACCAGGCTCGAGCTCGCGCGCCTCGCGTTCGCAGACGTTCCCGAGTCGGTAGTCGAGCTCGATCCGCACGCGCGCACCGTGGACTCCCTCGAGGAGCGCAGGCTCCGGGATGCGTTGTTCATCCTCGGCGCCGACGAGCTCGCCGACTTCGAGAACTGGAAGTCGCCCGACCGGGTCCTCGAGCTCGTGCAGCTTGGAGTTGCCATGCGCCCGGGGACGACGGGCAGCGAGCTCGACGCGGCACGGAGCCGACTGTCGGTGCCCGGTCGTGT
This sequence comes from Gaiellaceae bacterium, assembly GCA_036257855.1. Classification (GTDB taxonomy): domain Bacteria; phylum Actinomycetota; class Thermoleophilia; order Gaiellales; family Gaiellaceae; genus GMQP-bins7. The sequence goes on from DATAET010000248.1 coordinate 6,162, forward strand.
CGTCGCGTTCGAGATGGAGCCCGTCGCGATCTCCTCGTCGGAGATCCGCGACCGGGTGGCGCGGGGAGACCCGATCGACCGGCTCGTGCCGTCGTCCGTTGCGCGGGAGATCTCCCGCCTGGGTCTCTACTCGGGGCCTCAGTAGACTGGAAGACGTCGACGAGGACGCGAGAGAGACCGACCTGAACCCACTCGAGCAAGCACGCCGAACCGCCGCTCTCTGTCAGGAGAAGCTGGCGACCGACGTCACCATCCTCGACATGCGGGGCGTCTGCGACTTCACCGACTTCTTCGTGATCGCGACGGGCCGCAACGCTCGCCAGACGAAGGCGATCTACGACGAGGTCGCGGGTGTTCTCAAGAAGGAGCACGGCCTCCTTCCCCGCTCGTCGGCCGGCGCGACGGAGGCGACGTGGATCGTCGCCGACTACCTCGACGTCGTGCTCCACCTCTTCACGCCGGACACCCGAGGCTTCTACCGGCTCGAGGAACTCTGGAGCGACGTGCCCTCGGTCGAGCTCGAGGCCGCGACCGTCTAGGTCGCGTCCTCGCCGTCCGCCGGGAGATCGAGCGCTGCCGCACCCGTGAGGGTCGGCGTCAAGGGGCGTCGCGGCTCGCGCACGCCGACGCCTCCCTCGGCCTCGTCGTCCCAGCCTCCGGAGGACGCCGAGCCTCCGAAGAGTGCGGCGACGAATCTCGCAACGCGCCTGCGCAGCCCGCGCATTCGTCGGCGTCGTGGGAACACTCCGGACAGGGTAGCGGCGTCGCTGAGGATTCCGGCGTTCGCCGCTAGACTGACGGCGCTCCTGGGGCCATAGCTCAGTTGGGAGAGCGCTTGCATGGCATGCAAGAGGTCGCCGGTTCGAGCCCGGCTGGCTCCATCAAAGAAACCCCCGTAAATCTGGGGTTTCTTATTGCTCGTTACCGCTGCCTGTGGTCGCTTGGGGAGCGTCATATAGGTCTCGTATAGGTTCGGGGCCGCGAAGTAGTGGGTCGCCGCCGTCCTGTACGCTTTTGGTTGAACGATGGGCCGGTCGCTGGGAGCACCGGACGTCACAGAAGGTCGGACGGGTCGTCTGAGAGGCGGCCCGTCGCCTTTCCGCCCAGCCTTGCGGATGGCCACGTCGAGCAGATACCCGAGTCGCAACTTGGGTGCGACGAGAACAACGTGATCGCTGGCCCCGCTCCGATCCACGCTAAGCCGGTCGGAGGGGGGATGTCGCTGGAGGAAGCGGCGGAGTCCCTAGCGGATGGAGCGCCGACGTAGAATCCCCACTGGATCCATTGGCGAAGGGCCGTCCACGTGGCGGCCTTTCGTTTTCTCAGACGCGCCGTTTGACTACCGTTCGTCAGGTGTCGGACGTGCTGTTGACATCACTCGCCGCTCTCCTGCTTGCCGCGTCGAGCCCTCTGCTGCGCTGCTTCAGCTCCCTGCTCGCGAAGCACCACCTCCGACCCGATCGCATGCACGATCTGATGCACGCGTTGGGGTGACACTCCCGCCTGCTGCGCAATGAGCCCGAGCGTCTCGCCAGCGTAATAGGCGTCGAACATCGCTTCCTGCTGCTCCTGACGGAGCGCTTCAACGCGCTTCTCTCCTCGCGCAAGAGCGGTGGTTGTCCGTTGCACGCGCCTCAAGGGAGTCTCACCCATGGAGTAAGCGTACACGCGTCGTCTCAAGCTCGCTTGATGGATAGTTCCTCTACGCTATAAACCTTCCTTGACGAACAACGGCTGGCGTGTTAGCTTCGGGAGAACGTGAGACGTTCTGTGATGACCACCACCAGCTCCCCGACATGGATGACCGGCGCCTTCGCGACCAACTAGCCGCCGAGGCACGCAACTTCGGCGCGCTGGCGGCGACGACGTACGCTCGGGGGCGGGTGCTGGATCAGGATCGGGCGGCGCGTCAAGAAACGCGACGTCGCGTCCAGGAGCATCTCGACGCGGGGAACGCAAGCGCCAAGCTCGCCGAGGCGCTGACCGCGAGCCTGACTGGTGCTACCGAGCAGGCTCGTGAGCAGGCAAAGCTTCGCGACCGGTTCGCCGGTCGTCGCGCCGTGGTAGCTCGGGTCGCAGTGTCGTATCGAGCTGGGCGGCACCACCGGCCGTTGCCGCGTGCTCGGATGAGCACGGTTGGACGGGCACCTCGTCGCGCTTCGGTCCGTCGTGCGGCGACACCTACTCGCGGCTCCCCCTCACGAGAACCTGACCCACCATTAACTGCCCGCACTAGCGGGCGTTGCGGCATGGTCCGAGGGCGTCGATGACGCCCGAGCTTACTGCGTGGCAGGCCGCTGCCGAGTGTCTGCGTGGCTGCGTCTTTGCGAGCCGAGAGAGCCTCGACGAGCGCGGGTGGGACGAGTACCTGACGTTCTACTTCACGCTGGGCGCGCAACTAGGCCGTGACCGACTTCTCCGCGAGCTGCGCGAGCGGGAGGACACATGACGCTGTCGCCCGAGGAGCACGCCCGCATCATGGAGCGCCGTCGCGATCCTGAAACGTTCGACCGCGCCGAGCGCGAGGCCGAGGCGGAGCGGCGGCTGTCGAACCGCATGTGGGCCGCCATCATGATCAGCGACAAACTCGACGTGGTCCGCTCGATTCTCGACGGGCGACCCGTACTTGCCCGCCAGCTCGACCCGGTGGCGCTGCGGCGTGCGCTGCGTGGACGGCCGCACGGTGAGGAGTACATCGAGATCAGCGCCGACATGCTCGACGCGATCGCCGAGGGTGGCCCGTTCGTCGCCGGAGAGCTCGAGGCATCAACGGAACGTGATCGGTTGAAACGCTTGGTCGATCGCGCCACCCAGGGACAACCGATGACGCTAGATGACGCTGATGACGCAAATTAGCCAGGCTTCACTAATCGCGTCTCTCGCCCTGGAAGCTGAAGGGATCGAGTTGTTCCACACGTCGGGGCACGAGGGCTACGTCCGGCTCCCCGTGGACGAGCACCGAGAGGTTTGGCCGGTGAGATCTACCGCCTTCCGCCGCTGGCTCGCACGGCAGTACTTCAACACTATGGCTGGTGCGCCAGGTGGCCAGGCGCTCACGGATGGCCTTGGCGTCCTCGAAGGGATCGCGCTCTTCGACGGCCACGAGCGCGACGTGCATCTACGCCTTGCTGAGCACGAGGGCGACATCTTTCTCGACCTGGCGGATACCCAGTGGCGCGCGGTTCGCATCTCCGCGAGCGGGTGGGAAGTCGTCGTCGACCCGCCGGTTCGTTTCCGGCGAGCCCGGGGGATGCTCCCGCTACCCGACCCGATCGCAGGGGGCAGCCTAGAAGCGCTCTGGCAGTACATCAACGTCCCCGATGACGAGTGGCCGCTATTAGCCGGTTGGATTGTCGGCACTCTCCGTCCGCGCGGGCCCTACGCTGTTCTCCTCATCTACGGCGAGCAGGGGTCGGCCAAGTCCACCCTCGTCAGAATCGCTCGCTCGCTCGTCGATCCAAACGAGGCGCCGGTGCGGCGTGAGCCGCGCAACGGTCAGGACTTGATCGTCGCTGCCCGCAATGGGCTCGTCGTCGCCTTCGACAACGTCTCGCACCTGTCGCAGGAGCTATCCGACGACTTGGCGCGGCTGGCCACTGGGTCGGGGTTCGGCGCACGGCAGCTCTATACGGACCTGGAGGAAGTGGTCGTCCACGTGTCGCGACCGATCGCGCTCAACGGCATCGAGGAATTCGCTGTTCGTGGAGATCTTCTCGATCGCGCAGTCACGCTCAACCTGCCTCCGATCAGCGAGTACCGCGACGAGGACGAATTCTGGTCGAGCTTCGACACCGACCATCCGCGCATCCTCGGAGCCCTGCTCGACGCTGCGTCGCACGCGCTGGCCAACCACGCGACGACCATTGCCCCGAACATCCGCATGGCCGACTTCGCCCGGTGGGTGTCGGCGGCGGAGCCTGCACTCAATCTGGAGGCGGGTTCGTTCGTCACCGCCTACCGCACGAACCGCGAGCAGGCGGTGCGCCTCACCCTCGATGCGAGCCCGATCTCGGCGCCCGTCATTGAGGTTGCCGCCAAGGGGTTCGAGGGGACAGCGACAGCGCTGCTCGCCCGCCTGAACGAACTCGTCAGTGACGAGGTTCGCAAGCAGCGCGAATGGCCCAAAGCCGCCCATACCCTCTCCGGACGACTGCGCCGTCTCGCTCCTGCGCTTCGCCGCGTTCAGGTCTACGTCGCGTTCGACAGGAACACACAGGGACGGTCGCTGAGGATTAGTACAGGGCCGCAGGGAAGCGTCATTGGCGTCACGAAGCGTCATCGCCAGGGCGTACCAGGGCAGGCAGTGACGCTAGATGACGCTAATGACGCTTCTCAGCAGCCCAGTACTAGTGGCCCCCCTGGGGACGAAACCCCCGACGAGGGGGATATCGAGCGTTATGCGGCGCTCGCTCGCCAGGTGCAGCAGGAGAAGGAGAAGCAATGAGCGCGGACGACCTCAACGCCGCGTTCAAGGTCGCCGTCGAGCTGGACGACGAACGCGACGACGGCGACCGTCGCCGCCTACGGACCACCCTCGCTACCGCCAACGGTAATCGCCGGGTGCTTTCCACGCTCGACCTCGCGTTGAGCCTGCGACGTTCGCCCGAGTGGACCGAGGCCCCGCTCGCCGAGAGCGAGCGGGACGGCGTCGTCGAGCAGGTCGGACGGGGACGCGGGCGACTGACCGCTCGGGCTGAGCGTCGGATTGGTCCTGCCCTGCGTGCGCTGGCGATCGGTCAGGACGACGTCTGAGTGCGTCTGCTGCCGTTCACATTCAGGGTCGTCCGCGACCGCGAGCGCAGGACGGTTGTGTTCTACGCGCGCAGCCGCCAGAGCGCCCCTGCGCTCGCGGATCAGTGGGGCGCACGCAGAGGATGGTGCGTCCTTCCGTGACCGACCTCGACCGCTTGCTCGGCCCGGACTTCGTCGCCGCGATCTCGCAGTTCGTGGACGCCCGCGTCGCCGCCGTCCTCGCCGAGCACGAACTGAAGCAGAACGGCAACGGGCCGACCTGGATCTCGCGGCAGGAGGCGTCAGCGGACCTCGGAATCTCGCTGCGCCAACTCGACCGCCTCGTGGCTCGTGGGAAGCTTCGCTCGATGCCGGTCGGCAGGCGCGTGCTCGTGAGCGGGGCCGACGTAGAAGCCTTCGAGGGAACGTGAAGCGGCGACACGAAGGAGGACCGTCTTTGCCAAGCCAATCGCAACTCGCGTCGCCGCGCACGCACCCTAGCCGTGCGCACGGTCTTGCGGTAGGTTGCGAGAGCCAAGCTGATCGACTCAAGGAGGAGCGTCATGTCCAAGGATTCACTAACGCGCGCTAAAGACACGCGTGGCCGTCCCGTGAAGGGTGTCTACCGGCGAGACGGGAAGTACTACGCAGGGATCACCATCGGGGGCCGCTGGACCTTCCGTGCCCTCGACGCCACGAACCTGACGGAGGCTCGCAAGGAACGGGAGAAACTCTTGCTCGACCATGTCGAGGGCCGTCAGGTCGCACGGGACGGCGCGACCTTCGCGGATCTCTTCTCCGAGTGGCAGGGAGCGCGCCGACTCTGGAATCGGACTCGCAACCACGAGGCGCACCTGCTCCATCGGCACCTGTCCACGATTGAGCACCGCCGCATCCAGGACATCGACGCCCGCGACCTCGCGCGCATCCTGCGGGGGATGAGGGACAGGTACAGCCCGTGGACAACGGTCGCGGTCTATCGCGTCATCGCCGGGGTGTTCGCACTCGCATTGCGGCGCGGAGTGATCGTCCGTTCGCCCGTAGACGGCCTCGCTCCCTCCGAGCGCCCGAAGCAGCGCAACGCTCGCGAGGTCGCCGTGCTCGACGCCGCCGCCCTCGACCGCCTCATCGCGAGCGGGGTGACCGATCGCTGGCGCGTCGCGCTCGCGCTCGCGGGAC
>DATAET010000249.1:0-3738 GCA_036257855.1 Gaiellaceae bacterium
CCCGTCCTGCGCCTGGAGGTAGCTGTACGCGTACACGCGCGAGCGCGTCGTTCGGTCGATCACGCGCTGCTCGTCGGGCTGGATCTCTCCCACGCCCGGCGTGAGCGGCGCGGTGAGTGACTGGTCGATCGGCCGGTCGAGCTCGGGGCGGACGTCCCGCCGCTCGAGGAAGACGGCGGTGGCGGCCTTGCCGTCGGCTCGCGGCGGAAGAAGGACGAGAGCCGAGTCGATCCCGTCGAGGTATCGGAACGAGTAGAGCGAGAGCTCGAGCGCCTCGCGCCTCAGGAGCTGCCCCCTGGCGACGCTCGGCTTGCCCTCGGCGATGGAGCAGGCGCTCCCCAGCCCGCAGAGCGTGTACATGACCGCGTTCCTCGCGTCGAGCGTATGGATGTCGTCGGCCTCGGCGCGTCCGCCGGCCGTGTTCGGCTGGACCGCTATCGCGCGCACCTGGAACGACGACCCGTCCGGCCCAGTCACGGTCGGCGGCCCCGAGTAGGTGACCGCGACGAGCGCCTTCCCGCTCGGCAGGCGGTACGGGTCGCTGACGTGCTCCGCGATCTGCGCCGACCGGCGCTCCGTGCTTCCGGTCGGCTCCCACGCAGACCAGGCGGGAGCGGGGGCAGGGCTCCCGCGGCCGACGAGGACGAGCAGCGCTCCGACACCGGCTCCGGCGACGATCGCCAAGGCGACATAGAAGGCTGCGAAGCGACTTCGGTACGCGACCCGCCGCGCACGGTCGGCGCGCGACTCCGGTCGGGCGACGCCGGAGGAGCCTACCGCGCTCGCTGGTGCTTTCGCGTCCGCGGCTGCCTTGCCCATCACATCCTCGGCCACGAGCTCTCCTCCGACAGGTCGACTTCGGGGATGGAGATCTTGGACTCGTCGAGCAGGTTGAGGAGCTCGTCTCCGAAAAGCTCGCGACGCGCGGCGAGGACGTCGGCGATGTGCGAGACCGCCTCGCGGTTCGCCAGGACGAGGTTGTACGCGGCGACGTAGGCCTGGCCGACGAGCTGTCCGACGATCGCGCGCTTGTCCTGGTCGCCGAGCACGGACGAGATCGGGTCCTCGGCGAACGGGCCGCCGCCGCCCGTGCGGTTCACGATCTGAAGGCCGATCTTCTCGAAGCGCTTGAGGACGCGCTCGAGCGCCTCGTCCTCGGTCTCGTCCTCTCGCGGCTCGATCTCGAAGGGCTGCGGGCCCATGGCCGAGGCGCCGACCATGTGTGCGGCTTGCGCGGTGACGCTCAGAACATCGCCACCCACGCCGTTCGAGTTCTCGCCGTAGAAGACCCGCTCGGCGGCCATCGCGCCGAGCGCCCACACGAGGCGTGCAAACTCTTCGCTGCGGAAGCGGCTGAAGCGCTCCTCCTTCTCGAGCGCCTGGTGATGGCCGAGGGCTCCTCCCCGCATCCGGATGGAGAGCCGCGTTGACTCCGCGCCTTTCAGGTAGACGTGGCCGGCGGCGGCATGGCCCGCCTCGTGAATTGCGACGGCGCGGCTCTCCTCCGGGATGTACTCGATGCCGACTGCGGTTCCGGCCTCGAGAGTGGTCATGGCCTCGACGAGGTCGTCCCAGGTGAGCGCGTCGCGACTCGAGTGGTGCGCGATCGTGAGCGCCATCGAGGTCACTTGCTCGATCATCGCGGGCGCGTAGCCGTTCGTCACGCGCGCGATCTCCTCGCGCTTGTGCGGCTGGTCGAGCTCGGGGTCGTGGGCGACCTTGCCGAGGTAGAGCTCGAGAATGTCGAGTCGATCCTGCTTCGTCGGCGTGCGGAACCACACGTGTCGCCCCATCCGGCCTGGCCGTGTCAGGGCGGGATCGAGCCGGTCGACCGGGACGTTGGTCGCGCCGATGAAGTAGATCTGCTCCCTCCGCGGGCGCGCGGCCGGGAGCCGCAGCGAGAAGCGCCCGACATGGCGCGGGACGATGTAGATCCCGTCGAGCAGCGCGTTCGTCTTGCTCGTGACGAACTTCTTGAAGAACGGAGGATTGTCGATCCCGTCCATGACGACGAGGAGCTGGTTCAGCGCGAGCGAGCCGCCGCCCATCCCGCCCGGGAACATGAAGGTGACGACGCCGTTCAGCCGGTTCACGAAGGCCGAGGGGCCGGGGGACTGCGGCGCGCGGTAGGCGAAGAGCCGCTCGCGCCACTGGCGGTTCTCGAGAATCAGGTCGCCGGACGGGTTCAACGCGCCGAACGGGCCGTAGAAGAGGAAGTCGTGCACGTCGAGCGGCTGCGACCCGCCGGCGGTGCCGCCGAACCCGGGGTTGAGCGCCTGCCGACGCATGCCGACGGCGTCGATCTCGTCGATGAAGACGATGCACTGCCCGCCCCACTTGCGCGCGAGACGCTTCGCGCGACGGGCGAGAATGCGGACGACGATCGCGTCGATCCCGATGAAGGTCGCGGCGAAGCCGGAGCCCGGGATGGACACGAACGGCGAGTTGAAGCCGGTCGCCAGCGCCTTCGCGAGCATCGTCTTCCCGGTCCCCGGCGCGCCGAGGAAGAGGAGACCTCGCTCGCGCTTCCCGCCGGCGCGCTCGAACGCCTCGCCCGACTGCCAGATGGAAACGACGCGGCGCACCTCCTCCTTCGCCTCGGCCTGGCCGCGGACGTCGGCGAGCTTCACGCCCCACTCGGCGTCGCCCGGCTCGAACGACTGGATCTGCGAGACGTTCATCGCGAGGAGGGGGCCGAAGAGGATGGCGAAGTTCATGAGCATGTAGAAGGGGAAGATCACGAGGAGCGGGAGCACGGCGACCAGGTAGCCCGCGATCCCGAAGAGCATGAACACGAGCGTCACGAGCGCGACGACGATCCCCGTGATCAGCCAGAATCGCCAGAACCAGACGCGTCTCCGCGCGACGACGTCCTCCTCGCGAAGCTGCTGGCTCTCGAGCCCGAAGAGGCTCGGCCGCGGGATCATGCGGTGGAAGAGCAGGTCGACGACGCCCCGGAAGCAGACGACGACGAGGAGCGCGGCGAGGATCGACCAGTACCACGCCCAGCCCTGCGTCTGGTTGAACCAGACGACGAGCGCAGGCGCCGTGAGGAGCGCGACCGCGGTGGCGACGCGTGTCAGGCGGCGCCACTGGCTCGCGAGCTCCGTCGAGAGCTCGGCCTGCTGGAATCCGCCTACTGGCTGGACTTCGGTTGCCACGTTCGAAGTGTAGGGACGCCTCGACGGGCCGAAGGTTTGTGCGTGCTGCTAGCGTCGCGTCCGTGTCCACGGCGGTCATGACCACGGGCGAGGGGCCGATCGAGCTCGAGCTCTTCGACGACGACGCCCCGAAGACGGTCGCGAATTTCACGAAGCTCGCCGGTGAGGGCTACTACGACGGCCTCGTCTTCCACCGCGTCATCCCGGACTTCATGATCCAGGGCGGCTGTCCGCGCGGCGACGGCACGGGCGGTCCGGGCTACACGTTCGAGGACGAGTTCAACGACCATCCCGTCGCGCGCGGCTACCTCGCGATGGCGAACGCTGGGCCGAACACGAACGGTTCGCAGTTCTTCATCGTGACGACGGACAAGGCGCCCTGGCTCGACGGGAAGCACACGGTCTTCGGCCGAGTCACGTCCGGTCAGGACGTCGCCGACAAGATCTCGTTCGTCGAGCGGGACGAACGCGACCGCCCGGTCGAGCCGGTCGTAATCGAGTCGATCCGCGTCGACTGATCTACAGAGCAGACCCTCGAGCTAGCTGCTCGAGGATGCCGGCTCGGCCGGACCGGACG
>DATAET010000250.1:0-13668 GCA_036257855.1 Gaiellaceae bacterium
TCGCGGAAGTGCTCGGGCTCGACGTCGAGCGACTCGGCGATGCGGGCGATGACGTCGTTGGACGGCACCGGCCGGTTTCCGTGGACGATGTGATTGAGGTACCCGGCGGACAGGTCGGCCTTGTCGGCGAGCCCCCGGTACGTCGTCCCGGTCTCCACCATCAGCCGCTCGATCGTCGGGCCGAATGGGTCGTCGCTGTATTTTCGACGTCGCGCCATCAGGCGTCCATTGCCCATTTCAGCACTTCTGACTCCGCCACGCGCCGCTCGTCGCCGCCGTCACGGCGCCGGACGTCGACCCGGCCGTCCTCGAGGGTCTTCTTTCCGACGATGACGCGCAGCGGGCAGCCGACGAGATCGGCGTCCGCGAACTTCTCCCCCGGGCGCTCGTCGCGGTCGTCGAGGAGCACTTCGAGCCCGGCCTCGTCGAGCGTGGACGCGACCCTCTCCGCCTCGCGGAGAACCTCGTCAGCACCGCCGTGGAGCGCGAGCACGTGGACTCCGTACGGGGCGATCGAAGCGGGCCAGAGGATCCCGTTCTCGTCGTGACCCTGCTCGACCGCCGCCGCCATGACGCGTGCGGGTCCGACGCCGTAGCTTCCTCCGATCAGCGGCTTCTCGGTGCCGTCCTCGTCGAGGAAGGTCGCGCCGAGCGGTTCGGAGTAGCGCGACCCGAACTTGAAGATGTGACCGACCTCGATCGCGATCTGGAAGCGGAGCGCGCCGCCGCAGCGCGCGCACGTGTCGGTCTGCAGCGCCTCGCGGATGTCCGCAAAGCGTGGCGCATAGTCCCGTCCCGCCTGGACGCCGAGGAGATGCCAGCCGTCGCGGTTCGCGCCCGCGACGTACTGGCCCTCGCGCAGAGCGTCGTCGGCGACGATCTCCACGTCGACGCCCACGGGCCCGAGCGAGCCGCCGCCCGCTCCGAACGCGCCCCTGATTTCGTCGTCTGTCGCGGGTCGGAAGTTGCTTCCGAGCGCGCTCTGCATCTTGGGCTCGGACAGGCGGTCGTCTCCGCGGACGAGGCCGAGGACGAGCTGCCCGTCGCTCCGCACGACCGGCATCGCCTTCGACGTCGCCGCCGCGTCGATGCCGAGCATCTCCGCGAGCGCCTCGATCGTCGTCACGCTAGGGGTCGCAACCTCCGTCGGTGCATCGAGGGGATCCGGGAACACGGGCGGACGAGGAACGCCACGCGCGACCTCGAGATCTGCCGCATAGTCGCCGTTCTCGCACGTCACGAGCGTGTTCTCACCGGAGCCCGACGGAGCGAGGAAGTCGACGGACTCCTTCCCCCCCATCATCCCCGACTCGGCCTGCACGGCCGAGTACTCGAGACCGGCGCGTCGGAACATCCGGTGGTAGGCCTCCTCGTTCTTGCCAAACGCGACGTCGAGCCCGGCCTCGTCGCGGTCGAACGAGTACGCGTCCTTCATGATGAACTCGCGGAGCCGCAGGAGGCCGCCGCGCGAGCGAGGCTCGTCGCGCTCCTTGATCGCGAAGTGGTACAGCAACTGAGGAAGCTGGCGGTAGCTCGAGATCTCCTTCGCGTGGAACGTGATCGTCTCTTCGTGGGTCATCGGCAAGACGTATTCGCGACCGCTGCGATCCTTCAGTTTGAAGAGTTCTTCAATGTGGTCGCGCCTCGTGTGCTGCCACAGCTCGACTGGAGTCAGGACGGGCATGAGCATCTCCTGCCCGCCGATTGCGTCCATCTCCTCGCGGATGATCTGAACGATCTTCTGGTGGACGCGCCACCCGAGCGGCAGGAAGGTCCAGACACCTGCCGCGACCTGGCGGATGTAGCCGCCGCGCACGAGCAGCTGGTGCGAGACGGCGTCGGCGTCGGCCGGAGCCTCGCGCAGGGTCGGGATGAACAGCTGTGACTGCCGGGCGACCATCGTTGTCGGTCTAGGCTAGTCGAGAGGTATCAGCGAGGCTTCGGCCATGGCGAGCGCGGCCGGCTTGGCCATCTTGAGCCGCTTCGGGCGCTTCATCCCGTCGGCGAGCCAGCGGTCGATCTCCACGAAGAGCTCGTCGATCAGCGTCTCCGAGGACACCTTCTTGAGGACGCGGCCGTGTGCGTAGATGAACCCGACGTCGCGTCCGCCCGCGATCCCGAAGTCGGCGTCCCCGGCCTCCCCGGGTCCGTTGACCGCGCAGCCCATCACGGCGACCTCGAACGCCTCCGGATACGTGCGCAATCGCTCCTCGACGACGCGCGCGAGGCTCTCGACGCCGACGTTGTCGCGCCCGCAGGAGGGGCACGCGATCATCACGGGGCCTCGCTCGCGCAGGCCGAGCGCCTTGAGGATCTCCCACGCGACCTCGACCTCCTTCACCGGGTCGGCGGTCAGCGAGACTCGCAGCGTGTCGCCGATGCCGTCGGCGAGCAGGGAGCCGATGCCCACCGAGCTCTTGATCGCGCCCGCGAACTCGGTTCCCGCCTCGGTCACGCCGAGGTGGAGCGGATACGGGACTCTCGCGGCGAGCATGCGGTACGCGCGGATCATCGTCGGCACGTGCGTCGCCTTCACGGAGATCTTGAAGTCGCGGTAGTCGAGCTTCTCGAGGAGCTCGACCTCTTCGAGCGCGGCAGCCACGAGTGCCTCCGCCTGGTCCCGCTGTGCAAGCTCGTAGAGATGCTTCGGGAGGGAGCCGGAGTTCGCGCCGATGCGCATCGGGATCCCCGCACTCTTCGCAGCCATCACGACCTGCTCGACCTTGTCGGGCCCGCCGATGTTCCCGGGGTTGATGCGCACTGCGGCCACACCTGCATCGATCGCCTTCAGCGCGAGGGAGGCGTTGAAGTGGATGTCGGCGATCACCGGGATCGGAGAGAGGCGCACGATGAGCGGCAGCGCCTCTGCGTCCTCGTTCTTCGGCACTGCGACGCGCACGAGCTCGCACCCCGCCGACGCGAGCGCCGCGATCTGCGCCGTGGTCGCGGTCACGTCGTGCGTCTTCGTCAGCGTCATCGACTGGACGACGACGGGCGCGCCGCCGCCGATCGCCACGTCCCCGACGTGGATCTGGACCTCGCTCGCCACGGCTAGAGCGTAGCCCGGGAGAGCCCTACGACAGCTTCCCGATGTCGTTCGAGAGGCCGACGAAGAAGAGGAGCAGGACGACGGCCAGCCCGACCACGGAGACCCGCTCGTAGATCTCGCGGCGCAGGAAGCGTCCGCGCGCACCTTCGATCAGCGTGAAGAGGATGTGCCCGCCGTCGAGCGGCAGGAGCGGCAGCAAGTTCAGCAACGCCAGCGAGAGCGAGATGAGACCCAGTACCCACAAGTAGTTGTCCGCGCCCTGCTGCACGGCTTCCGAGGACGCACGCGTGATGCCGATGGGGCTCGAGACCTCGTGTCGCCCTTCGCCCGTGAGGAGGCGTCCGAGGGACTTGACGATTTCCCACGAGACGAGCCCCGTCACCTTCACGGCGTCACCGACAGCTGGGAAGAATCCGAGCCCGGCTCCTCTGAGGCCGAAGCCGAGCCGGTAGCGGTCGTCGACGAGCTGCGCCGCCACCGGGCCGAGCTGAACGCGCTCGCCGGCCCGGACCACGGTCAACGTCAGCGTCCTCCCACCCGAGCTCGCGATCGTGTTCGCGATCTCGTTCGCCTTCACCGACCGTCCGTCGATTGCGACGATGCGATCGCCCGTACGGAGGCCGATCGAGGCCGCCGGAGACGGCGCTCCGGACTCGAGCTCTGGTGCGACGGTCGCGACCGTGTGGGTGGCCCGCCCGGCGAACGTCATGAACAGGAAGGTGAAGAGGACGATCGCGAGCAGGATGTTCGCGGCGGGGCCGGCTCCGATCGCGACGAGGCGCTTCCACGTCGGCGCCTTCCAGTACGCGTCGGGCCCGAGCGCGTCGTTCAGCTCCGTGATGCCCTTCTCCGCGGAGGACAGCGCCGGCGGCGAGACCTGCTGGGTCCGCAAGACCTCCTCGAAGTCGTCCACGGAGGCCTGCGCCGCCTCGAGGTCGTCCCCTTCGAGTGCACGCTTCACGCGGTCGACCGGACCGCCGAGAGCCGGCGCTTCCTCGACGGCGCGTTGGAATCGCCGCTCGGCGTCGTGGGGGATCGGCCGGTGCATTCCGGGGATCGTCACGAAGCCGCCCAGCGGGATGACCCCGACGGCGTACTCGATCCCCTTGCGCGTTCTCCTCACGAGCGGTGGCGGGAAGCCGACGTAGAAACGGCGCGGACGAAGCCCGACGGCGAGCGAGGCGAAGAAGTGCCCCGACTCGTGGACGAGGATCAGGAAGGCGAGTCCGAGGATCGCGATGACGAGGCTCACTTCGCCGCCACCATTCCACCTGTGAAGCGACGTGCCTCCTCGTCGGCCTCGACGAGCTCGCCGAGGTCAGCTGCCGGGGCGCCTTCGACTCTGGCCAGCGCGTCTTCGACGAGCGCGGCGATGTCGACGAAGCGCACCCTCCCGTCCAGGAACGCGGCTACGGCGACCTCGTTCGCGGCGTTGAACGCGCACGGGTAGGTGCCGCCCCGTACGCCTGCCTCGCGCGCGAGGCCGAGCAGGGGGAAGCGCTCGGGATCGGGCGGCTCGAACGCCAGCTGGAGCCCTTCGCCGAAGTCGAGTCGTGCGGCAGTCGTTGCACCTCGCTCCGGGTAGGTCAGCGCGAACGAGATCGGCACGCGCATGTCCGGCTGTCCGAGATGCGCGAGCACCGCGCCGTCCCGGAACCGAACGAGCGCGTGCACGACCGAGGTCGGGTGGACGACGACCTCGATCCGGTCGTAGTCGAGGTCGAAGAGATGATGCGCTTCGATCAGCTCGAGGCCCTTGTTCGCAAGCGTCGCGGAGTCGACGGTGATCTTCGGCCCCATGGACCACGTCGGATGGGCAAGAGCTTCGTCCACGGTGACTGATTCGAGCTCTTCCCGCGAACGGTTTCTGAACGGGCCGCCGGAGGCGGTGAGCACGACGGTCTCGACCGTCTCTCGCGCTCGCCCCTCGAGGCACTGGAAGACGCCCGAGTGCTCGCTGTCGACGGGCAGGAGGAGACCGCCACCGCGCTTCCAGGCGGAGACTGCGAGCTCGCCTGCTGCGACGAGGCTCTCCTTGTTCGCCAGCGCGAGGGTCACCCCTCGCTCGAGCGCCCAGAGCGTCGCGCGGGCCCCGGCGAATCCGACGACGGCGTTCAGCACGAGGTCCGGATGGGAGGCCTCGAGGACCTCCGTCAGATCGCCTCCGACCTGGACGTGCTCGACACCTCGCTCGGCCGCGAGCGTGTCGACCGGCTGCGAGCCCGACGCGAGCGCGCACAGCGTGAGCTCCGGGTTCGCGTCGATGACCTCCAGTACCTGACGCCCGATGGACCCGGTGGCCCCGAGCAGGGCGATTCGTCTCTCGCGCATTGACGAAGGCTAACCGCGACTGCGTTCAGGTACCGCTGCGTGCTCGAGAACGGCTCTTACTCCTCGCAGTCCGCGAGCCAGCGCGCGGTGTACACCGGCTCCTGCTCTCCAGGCCAGGCAGACGAGCGGTCCAACGCTGCCGAGGCCCGCTCGAACGGAACCGAGATGGCCCTGCCGGTTCGGGCCTCCTGCAGGTACGCAAAGCGCGGCCGAACACTGACGGGGTCGACCCCACACACCTGGAAGCTTCGCCCATCGAGGACGACGAGATCACCCAGATTCATGGTTGCGGGGCTTCTCCAGCCCGATGCGACACGCGGCCGGCCATCGCTAGCGGGTGACGACGAACCATCTGCTTCCGATGAGCTTGCCGTAACGACTCTCGGTGGGACTCCCGTAGCCGGGCCAGACGTACCAGCGATACCGCCCCGGTGTCAGGGTGATCGTTCGGCCGCCGTAGCGCCAGGACCGAGCCAGACGGAAGGCCGGGTCGCGCGGCCAAACGGTGAGGATCTTCACCCCGTTCCGGTAGAGCTGGACGTTGTAGTACGCCGCGCTCGGGACCGGGCTCCATGTGAGGAGCGGAGGCAGCGAGAGGCGCGCGTCCGCTCTCGGTGATCGGAGCACAGGCCGTGTCAGCACGGGCTTCGAGGGTGCCGGAGCGAGAGGTGTGGCCGTCGTCACGGAGCCGGCCTTGACGAGGACCACCTTGGCCGAGCCGTTCCCGGCCTCGTCGTACGCCGTGACGGTATAGCGGTAGGTGACGCCGTTGCGGACGCGCCGGTCCGTGAACGAGCGACGACGACCCTCGTAGACGGTCGACGGCTTCCGTCCGTGCCATCCCGGCTGACGAATGACCGCGTAGGTCTTCGAGTCCCTGGAGCCGCCCCAGCTCAGCGCGACACCGCGGGCACCGATCTTGCTCGCCACGCGGCCGAGTCGTGGCGGCTTCGCGTCGTACTTCAGAACGAGTGCCGCAGGAGGGCTCGTGTTGGCCGCTCGATCCCGACATGTTCCGGTGAGCGACGCTTGCTTTCTGCTCGGCCCCCGGTACCTGATGGGCGGCACACAGGTGTCGACGCCCGAGACGGCGTCGTTGCCACTGAACGACACGGTGACGGGACGGTTGTACCAGCCGTTCTTGTCGGGTTTACGGGCGGCCCTCGCCTCCACACTCGGCGGCGTGGCGTCGTACTTGATCGGCAACGCGGCGCTTCCGGTATTTCCGGCGTTGTCGATGCAGTTTCCGGTCACGGACGTCTCCGCCGCATCCGGCCCGCTGTAGGTCGTGCTCGAGCAGGAAGCGATGCCAGACGTCGCGTCAGAGCCGGAAAAACGGACTGGCAGGGCACGGTTGTACCACCCGTTCGCGTCCGGACCGCGCTCCGGTGAGGCGCTGACCGACGGTGCAGTCGCGTCGTATCGCAACGAGACGGAGCCGCTGCCGCTGTTTCCGGCGTTATCGGTGCAGCTGCCTCCGACGCTCGTGCCGTCCGTGTCGGGGCCGCTGTAGGTCGCGCTCGAGCAGGAGGCGATGCCCGAGGTCGCGTCGGAGCCCGAGAACGAGATCCCGACGGAGTGGTTGTACCAGTCGTTCGCGTCCGGTCCGCGCCCGGGCGATCCGCCGACCGACGGCGGGGTCGCGTCCCGGCGGACGATCACCGTCGTCGTTCGCGAGCCCTCTGCGTTCGACCACGTACAGGACACGCCGGAGCCGCTCGTGTCCGACGAGATCGTCGCCGGCCCGCAGCCTGTCGCGATCACGCCGGGCGGCGGCGCGCTCCACGTCACGGTGACGTCGCTCGTGTGCCAGTCGTAGCAGTTCGAAGACCCCGGAGAGCAGCTCGGATCCGGTGGCGCAGGGGGCGGCGCCGTTGCTGCCGGCTGCGCGAGCGCAAGGACGGCGAGCGCCGACGCAACGACAATCGTCGACGCTCGCCGCATCCTCACGCCTCCCTTCCCCCTTGCCGGAGCCGCGCCGCCTGGACGACGAGGCCGGCGCTGACGAGCACCGGCGCGAGGAGGGCCAGACCCCCTCGTGCGAGCTGGGGCCCACCAGGCGCCGCCGCATTCGTCGCCACCGCAGAGGCCGCAGCCTGCGTCCGCGCGCGACTCTCATTCGGTGAAGCGAGCGCGGCCACGGGGAGGAGCCCGAGCACCGCCGAACGCCTGAGGCAAGACGAAACCTCCGGCTCCCACCGCCGGAGGACATGCCGCAGCGGCAACCTGTCCCGTTGGCTCACGAGCCCCCCCTGGCCCGTTGGTTCCGCTCTTCCGACCCAAGCTACTCCGTGTTCTCAGATCAGTCAAGGCGCGGAGTCCGCCCGACTGTATCGCCGCGGCCGGCGGTCCGTCTCACGTGCTCAGTGGCTCGAGGCGCTACAACGGCTTATCCTCGAAAGTCGTTTCCTAGGTAGCGGCCAGGATCGCGAAGTAGGCCGCGGGGCCAGCCCACAGGAGCGAGTCGAGCCGGTCGAGCATCCCCCCGTGGGCCCCGAGCACGCGCCCGGAGTCCTTCACATCGAGGTCCCGCTTCACCGACGACTCGAAGAGGTCGCCGAGCACCGCCGCGAGTGCGATCACGAGGCCGAGGAGGAGCGACTCCGGGACCGTGAGGAAGTCGTCCCGATCCTTGTACAGGATCACGAACGTCGTACCGATCGCGGCGAGCACGCCCCCGAAGAGCCCCTCCCACGACTTCGCGGGCGAGATGGCGGGGGCCAGTCGGTGGCGACCGAAGGTTCGTCCGACGACGTAGGCCCCGGAGTCGGCGACGAACACCGTGAAGAGGACGGCCACGAGGGCCCAGAAGCCGAACTCGGGGATGTCGCGGATGAGGAGCAGGCAGCCGATGCCGGCGCCGACCCAGACGACGCCGAGCAGCGTCACGCCGAAGGAGGTCGTCGCCGACTGGCGCACGCCGGCGAGCCCGTAGACGGCGAACGCGAGGACGAAGGTCGCGAGCAGCCCACCGAGCATCCAGACCGGCCCGCCGAGCTGCAGGCCGAGGAGGGTCAGCGCGAAGCCGAGGTAGCCGCCGAGCACCAGCGGGCGGAGCTCGCGCGCCATGGCGTACAGCTCGTGCAGCGCCGCGAGCCCGCCGACGAGCGCAAGACCGAGGAGCCACCAGCCGCCGAGATAGACGATCCCGATCACGAGCGGAAGGAGGACCGCGGCGATCACGACGCGTGAGACGAACGGGCTCACCGGCGTCTCACCGCGCGCCGAACCGTCGCGCCCGGCTCGCGTACTCCTCGACCGCGACCCGCAGCCGCTCCTCGCCGAAGTCGGGCCACAGCGTGTCGTCGAAGACGAGCTCGGCGTAGGCCGACTGCCAGAGCAGGAAGTTCGAGATTCGCTGCTCACCGGATGTGCGGATGACGAGATCGGGGTCGGGGAGCTCCGGCGCGTACAACCGCTCGACCAGCGACTCCTCCGAGACCTCGGCTGCGGGCACACCGTCGGCGATCAGCTGCCTCGTGGCCTCCACCAGCTCGGCGCGCCCTCCGTAGTCGAAGGCAATCCAGAGCTGGAGCCGGTCCAGGTGCTCGGTCGCCGCCTCGAGCTGCGCCATCTTCTCGCGCACCTCCGGCGGCACCCGGTCCCGGCGGCCGAAGAAGCGCGTGCGGACGCCCTGCTGTGCCAGATCCGGCAGCTCGCTGTCGATCGTCTCGTCCATGAGCTCGATGATCGACTCGACCTCGTCGGGCGGTCGTGCCCAGTTCTCGGTAGAGAACGCGTAGACGGCGAGCGAGCGGATCCCGAGATCGATCGCGGCCTCGACAGTGCGGCGCAGCGCACGGGCGCCCTCGCGATGCCCCTCCTCCACGGGGAGGCCGTGAGCCGCCGCCCAGCGGCCGTTCCCGTCCATGATGATCGCGACGCTCTTCGCTGCCGCTCGCGCGTCGTCCGGCAGCGTCAGACCTCCATGATCTCGGCCTCTTTCACCTTCAAGAGGTCGTCGATCGACTTCGTGTGATCGTCGGTGATCTTCTGGACCTGCTGCTCGGCGCGGCGCTCTTCGTCGTCGCCGACGTCGCCGTTCACGACGAGCTCCTTCAGGTGCTGCATGACGTCGCGCCGGACGTTGCGGATCGCGACCTTCCCGTCCTCGGCCACCCGCCGCACGACTTTCACGAGGTCCTTGCGCCGCTCCTCGGTGAGCGCAGGGATCGGGAGTCGTACGACCTTCCCGTCGTTCGACGGCGTGAGGCCGAGGTCGGACTCCTGTACCGCGCGTTCGATGCCCTTGATCGCGCCGGGATCGAACGGCTGCACGACGAGGAGCCTCGGCTCGGGCGCCGAGATGGACGCGAGGCTCTTGAGCGGTGTCTGGGTGCCGTAGTAGTCGATGGTGATCCGGTCGAGGAGTGCAGGGGACGCCCGTCCGGTGCGGATCGAGTTGAACTCGTGGTGCGTCGCCTCGATCGACCTGTCCATCCGCCTCTTCGCGTCCGCGAGGAACTCCTCGATCGCCGCCATGCGCTCTCCTTCCCTACGGGGTCGAGATGATCGTGCCCACACGCTCGCCCGCGGCAACCCGCCGGATGTTGCCCTTCGCGAGCTCGAACACGTGGATCGGGAGCCGGTTGTCCATGCACAGGGAGAGTGCCGTCGTGTCCATCACCTTGAGGCCGCGCTCGATCGCCTCGAGGTGCGTCAGCTCCGGGATGAATCGGGCAGTCGGGCTCTCGTTCGGGTCCTCGTCGTAGACCCCCTGCACCTTGTTCTTGGCCATGAGGATGGCCTCGGCGCCGATCTCGAGGGCGCGCAGGGCGGCGGCGGTGTCGGTCGTGAAGAACGGGTTGCCCGTCCCCGCCGCGAAGATCACGACGCGCTCCTTCTCGAGGTGGCGGATCGCTCGCCGCCTGATGTACGGCTCCGCGACCTCCGAGACAGCGATCGCGGAGAGAACGCGCGTGTTGACGCCCGCCCGCTCGAGCGCGTCCTGGAGCGAGAGCGCGTTGAGGAGCGTCGCGAGCATGCCAGCGTAGTCGGCGGTCGCCCGGTCCATGCCCTCCGCGGCTGCGGCCATGCCGCGATAGATGTTGCCGGCTCCGACGACGACGGCGAGCTGCGTGCCTGCGCCGTGCACGGCGACGATCTCCTCCGAGATCGCCACGACCGTCTTCGGGTCGATCCCGTACTCCCGCGCGCCGAGAAGCGCCTCACCGGAGAGCTTCAGGAGCGCGCGCCGAAACGGCGTCCCGCTCTCGCTCGGCGCCGCTTGCGCGACCTCCTCCGTGCTCGTGCTCACGTCCTCATGATCCCGCGACCGAGATCCGCGCGAACCGCGCAACCGACGCGCCGGCGTCTGCGACTGCCTGCCCGACGGTCTTCGAGGGCTCGTGGATCCACGCCTGCTCGAGGAGAGCGCCGCCCGGCGTGGCCGCGAAGAAACGCTTGGCGAGCATGCCGTCCACGATCTTCTCACGTGCAGCCTCAGGCTTCGACTGCACCTCGTCCGAGTTCTCGAAGATCGAGCGCTCGGCCGCGAGCACGTCGGTGGGAACGTCCTCACGCGTCGTCCACTCGGGCGCCGCGAAGGAAATGTGCATCGCGAGCTGGCGCGCGAGCTCCTCGGAGCCGCCCTCGAGCTCGACGAGGACGCCGATCTTGTTCGCCGGCGGATGCGCGTACCCCGCGAGCACGTTGCCCTCGGGCGCGTCGAACCGCTCGGCGCCGACGACCACGATGTTCTCGCCGAGCTTCGCGATGAGCTCGATGCGCTCGTCCTCGAACGACTGGACGACTCCGGTGCCGTCCGCGTGGACTGCGCGGAGAACCTTGATCCCGAACTTCAGGAACTCGTCGTTCTTCGAGACCGGCTCCGTCTCGCAGCCGATACCGACGATCGAGCCGACGCTGCCATCGACGATGAACCCGACGAGGCCCTCGGTCGTCTCCCGTCCGGCGCGCTTTCCGGCCGACGCCATCCCGCGCTCCCGCAGCAGCGTCCGCGCCGCGTCGAGGTCGCCGTCCGTTTCCTCGAGCGCCCGCTTGCAGTCCATCATCCCCGCGCCCGTCGCGTCGCGGAGCTCCTTCACGAGTGACGCGCTGATCGTGGTGCTCACGCGCTCTCACCTCCCTCGGCGACTGCTGCCGGCTCGAGCTCGAGCTCTTCGGCCTGGTCCTGCGTGACGTCCACCGCCGCCTCCACCTCGGACGTCGCGGACATCTCCGCGGAGGTCACCTTCGTGCGACCGGCGGCGATGCCGTCCGCGACGACCCTGGTCACGAGGTCGCACGAGCGGATGGCGTCGTCGTTGCCGGGGATCACGAGGTTCGCCTCGTCCGGATCGGCGTTGGTGTCGACGAGCCCGATGACGGGCACTCCGAGGCGGTGCGTCTCCCGCACGGCGAGCTGCTCCTTCTTCATGTCGATGACGAAGACCGCGTCCGGCTGGCGCTTCATGTCGGCGACGCCGCCGAGGTTCGCCTCGAGCTTCTCGAGCTCTGCCTCCATCGTGATGCGCTCCTTCGACGGCAGCAGGTCGAGCTGACCGTCTGCCTTGAGGCGTCGCAGATCGTGGAGGTACGCGATCCGCTCCGAGATCGTCCTCCAGTTGGTGAGGAGGCCGCCGAGCCAGCGGTGGTTCACATACGGCATCCCGACGCGGGTGGCGTGCTCGGAGACGGCGTTCTGCGCCTGCTTCTTCGTGCCGACGAAGAGGACGGTGCCGCCGCGCTCGGCGATGTTGCGCGAGAACTCGTGCGCCTCTTCGAGGAGCTCCTGCGTCTTCGTGAGATCGATGATGTAGATGCCGCCGCGCTCGCCGAAGATGAAGCGGCGCATCTTGGGATTCCAGCGACGCGTCTGGTGGCCGAAGTGGACGCCGGCCTCCAGCAGCTCTCGCATCGTGACGACTGACACGCGATCAGCCCCTTTCCGTGTGGTTGAAGGTCATTCGCCGGCGGGCCGGACGGAACCGCGCACAGAGCTGCGGCACCCCCGCCTCGGCTGGTCGCCGGATAGAAGGGTCGAAAACCGCGGGGAGTCTAGCTGGCGCCGGGTGCGCGGGCGAGCTCGAGGGCTCCGCGAAGATCGGCCGGAAGTGGCGACTCGAGGTCGAGCTCCGCTCCCGACACCGGATGCGCGAAGCGCAGGCCGTACGCGTGCAGGAACTGCCGCTCCAGGCCGAGATCGCCCTTGACGCCGTAGATCGGGTCGCCGGACACGGGGAGATCGATCGCGGCGAGGTGAACCCTGATCTGATGCGTTCGTCCGGTCTCGAGGCGGACGTCGAGGAGTGCGTGTCCCGGAAGCGCCTCCGCGACTTCGAACCAGGTCGCGGCTTCGCGCGGCTCCTCGGTGGCGAGGGAGCGTCGCGTCGGATCGCGCCGATCACGTCCGATGGGTGCGTCGATGCGGCCCGTCCGCGACCGCGGGCGCCCCCGCACGAGCGCGAGGTAGCGGCGCTCGACCTGGCGACGCCGGATGGCTTCCTGCAGAGCGGCGAACACCTCCTCCGAGCGGGCGACGACGAGCAGGCCGGAGGTGTCGCGATCGAGTCGGTGGACGATGCCGGGACGCTGGGGATCCCCACCCCCGGCAGCGCCGAGCGTGAGGAGCTGACCGGCGAGCGTCCCGGATGACGTGCCTGCACCGGGGTGCATGGCGATTCCCGCGGGCTTGTCGACGACGAGCAAGTCCTGGTCCTCGTAGACGACGCCGACAGTTACGGGCTCGGGATCGAGGCCGTCATCGACCTGCGGGAGCCTGACCTCGACGACCGAGCCGGCCTCGATCCTGAAGCTCTTGGCTCGCGAGAGCCCGTCGACCGTCACGCCGCCGTCGTTCAGCAGTCGCTCGGCGACCGACCGCGCCCCGATCTCCGGCCGCGCGGCCAGCAAACGGTCGAGCCGCGAGCCGTGGTCCTCCTCAGCGACGGTAAAACGGAGTGTCCCCACCGCGCGCGCCGTGCATTCGGTGCGGCCGGTCGGCGAGAACGAGCGCGCCGAAGAGGATCGCGACGCCGACGACGATGAACGTGTCCGCGAGGTTGAACGCCGGCCAGGCAACGAGGTCGAGGAAGTCGGTCACGTGGCCGAGCCGAACGCGGTCGATGAGGTTCGCAACGCTGCCGCCTAGGACGAGACCGAGCGCGACTGGAAGCACGGGATGACGCCGGCCGGACCTTGCGAAAAAGACGAGCATCGCCCCCACCGCCACCGCGGTCACGGCGATGACGATCACCGTCCGGCTTCCGAAGAGTCCGAATGCGATCCCCGAGTTCTGCACGTGGTGGATGGAGAACGGGCCGACGAGGTCGACGCTGTCGCCGAGG
>DATAET010000251.1:0-1940 GCA_036257855.1 Gaiellaceae bacterium
ATCCCCGCAGCGTCGTCCACCGCTCGCGCGACCGCAACCGGGTCGAACAAGTCAAGCTGCGCCGGCGCCGGAGTGCCGATCTCGTGACCCTGTGCACGAAGGAGCGGAATCGTCGCTCGGCCGAGGACACCGCTTCCGCCGGTCACCAGGAGACGCACGCTGCACCCCCTACCGAGGTCGAAATCGTTGACGTGCGCCGAAGCGGAGGGGTCGTCACCCAGGCGGCCGCGCAGCGCAATCCCGAGACGCGAATGCGGTCGAGCTCGTGGAGGGCCACCTCAGTCCCCGACGCGGGCCTTGTCCACCAGTACTCGTCGCCTCAGCTCCTTTGCGAACGACGAGTCGCAGACAACGTCGTCGAGCTCGATCTCTTCGGAATCGAGCAGCTGCAGCCGGAGATGGTCGTGGCCGTTCGGCCCATGAAGAACAAGGCCCGCGGCGAAGAAGCCGAGCTCGTTCAGCGCGGCCGTCGCCTTGTCCACATCGGCAACCGTCACGAGGTCGACGTCGGCGTAGACGACGTCGACATGTCGCGAGAGCAGGTGGTGCACAGCCCCCTTCAGGGCCAAGTTGGCTTCCCGGTCCCAGCTTCGGAGGAGCAGGAAGCCGAGGGAGCGCGGCTCGTCGACGTTGGCCGCCAGCGCCTCGCCCTCGATCGGGGCTGGCTCGGTGCGAGCCTCGATTGTGAGGCCGACGTTGGCGTAGACGCTTTCGAGCAGCTCGCTATACGGTGCCGGCAGCGCCGCTTGCCGCGGTTGGTCGTCGAAGAGCCGGTAGGAGCGGAGCGTTGCTGTCCGTCGCCCCGGCCCCTCGCCGCCGAAGCCGCGCATCGTCGTCTGCGCCGGGACCATGCCGAGCTGAAGCGCCGTCTCGCGGTAGCCATGCGAAAGCTCGGCGCGCTGACTGAAGGGATGAATGGTGACGGCATCCCCGAAGACCGAAGCGAGGCCGCGCTCGGTTGCCGCATCGAGCGTGTGCTCGAACAAACGGCCGAAGACACCGAGGCCCCGATAGGCGGAGTGGACGACTGCGGCACCCGTTTCAGCGGAAGGGACACCAGGGATCGGCATCAGCGCGTGATGCCCGACAACTCGCCCTTCGTGGACGGCAATCGCCGACAGCAACTCGCCCGAGGCGAGCGCCGCCATCAAATACCGTGGCCGGTAGAAGTCAGCGTGCACATAACTCAGGTGGTAGTTCTCGTAGAGGAGCTGGGCGATCGCCTCACCGTCCTGGGGCGTCGCTGTCCTCACCTCGATTGCGTCGGAAGCTTCTAGCCCCGCCTGTGCGCTCCTGGGCGCGGCCTCGATGTGGTGCCGCCTCGCCCGTCCCTCGTCACTTGAGCGGACGGTCACTTCTGCCGCCAGCCGCTTCCCGTCCGAACCGAGGTTCATCAGCAGCACGTTGCGGACCTTAGGACCGAGAGCGGCGAGCGACTCGGGTAGCGGCCCGAAGACCCCTCCAGCGCTCGTCAGTGGCAGGCCCCAGTCGTGCACAGTGACCTGGACCGATCCGTCGCCCGGCTCGAGCGTGACCTCGATCTCGCCGAGGTCGTCGTCTGGGTACGCGTTGTCGAGCGTGAAGCTGAGGAGTTGCTCGACGACCGCGCACAGCCGCCGCTCGTCCTCTCGGGGGATTCCGACAGCGGCTGCAAACGCAGGGAGGAGTGCCAGTACCAGAGACGGCACGCTCGCGTCGCTGAGGACAGTGATCTTTACCCTCGACACGGCAGGAGGTGATGTTAGAGCCCGAATCCGAGCTACGTCTTTAACGGAGGGCAGAGGCGTCGCCACTCAGCAACACCGCGACGGGCTTACTCACCGCGTAATGAAAAGGCCCCGTCTCCGGGGCCTTTCGAGGTAGCGGGGGCAGGATTTGAACCTGCGACCTCCGGGTTATGAGCCCGGCGAGCTACCTGACTGCTCCACCCCGCGTCGCGG
>DATAET010000252.1:0-5612 GCA_036257855.1 Gaiellaceae bacterium
GCCAGGAGATCGCGAGCGGGTCGAGGCCGGAGGCGTTCCCGTGATGGAGGTGCGCATCGATCAGCGCGGCGAGGAGGTTGTTCGCCGCCGTGATCGCGTGGAGGTCCCCGGTGAAGTGGAGGTTCAGGTCCTCCATCGGGACGACCTGCGCGTAGCCGCCTCCGGCCGCGCCGCCCTTTACGCCGAAGACCGGGCCGAGCGAGGCCTCGCGCAGGCACAGCACAGGCTTCCGCCCGAGCTTGCCGAGGCCCTGCGTCAGCGAGACCGACGTCGTGGTCTTGCCCTCGCCCGCGGGGGTCGGCGTGATCGCCGTGACGTTGACGAGCTTCGCGTCCGGACGGTGGCTCAGACGATCGATGACCGAGAGGTCGACCTTCGCCTTGTACCTCCCATACGGCTCGACTTCTTCCGGTCGGAGCCCGAGCTCGTCGGCGACGTCGAGGATCGGGCGGAGCGTCGCCGACTGGGCGATCTCGAGGCTCGAGGGCATCACGGTCGCCATTTGCCGGGAGGCTAGTGGCTCACGGCGGCCGCGGCCAGCTCGGAGACGAGGGTGTCCGTATGGAATCGCTCGAGCGCGAAGGGCGCGATGAGATCGGGCGTCATCCCGCTCGCGACGAGCTCGGCCAGCGTCACGCCGACGATCGGCGCCGCCTTGAAGCCGTACGTCCCCCACCCTGTCGAGACGTGGAAGTTGTCGATCTCGGTCTTGCCGAGGATCGGGCTGTAGTCGGGCGAGAGATCGCAGAGACCCGTCCACGTGCGCAGCACCTTCGCCCGCTCGAGCTGTGGTAGGAGCTCGATGGCGTGCGCCGCGGAGTACTCGAGGAACGATAGTGTCCCCGCGCTCTTGTACGTCGTGTACGGCTCGATCTCGGCGCCGATCAGGAACTCCCCGCGATCGGTCTGCGAGACGTAGACGTGGAGCTGGGAGGACACGAGAACGACGTCGAGGAACGGCTTCACGGGCTCCGTCACGAAGGCCTGGAGGATGTGCGTCGTGATCGGGAGGCGGAGCCCGACGAGCCTGCCCACGAGCGACGACCAGCCGGCGGTGGCGCTCACGACCTGCCCGCACTCCACCCGGCCGCGCGGCGTCTGCACGGCGGTGATGCGATCGCCGTCGCGTTCGAAGCCGACCACCTCCGTGTCCTGGTGGATCTCGACGCCGTGGCGGTCGGCCGCGCGCGTGAAACCCCACACGACCGCGTCGTGCCGGATGATCCCGCCCGGCGGGTGGTAGAGCGCACCGACGATGGGGTAGGCGGGCCTTTGCGAAAGGTCGAGCTCCGGGCAGAGCTCGCGGATGCGGTCCGGGTAGATGACGCTCGACTTGATGCCGAGAAGCTTGTTCACCTCGGCCCGCTCCTGCATCGTGATCATCGCCCGGTCCGAATGCGCGAGCGTGAGATGCCCGTGCTGCGAGAACATGAGGTTGAAGTCGAGCTTGTCCGAGAGCCGTTCGTACAACCGCACGCTCTCCCCGTAGAAGGCCGCACCCTCGGGCGTCCGGTAGTTCGAGCGGATGATGGTCGTGTTGCGCCCGGACGCCCCCGAGCCGATATACGACTTCTCGAGGACACAGACGTCGCGGATACCGTGGCGCTTCGCGAGGTAGTACGCGGTCGCCAGCCCGTGCGAGCCGCCGCCGACGATCACGACGTCGTAGCGGCGCTTCAGCTCGGGGCGCTGCCGCCACATCCGCTTCGGGAAGAACAGCTCCGAGATCACGCGTCCTCCAAACCCGCAATCGCGTCGACGACCGCCTCCGCGACGTAGTGCCCGAGCTCCTGCTGGACGTACACGCGCACCCAGCCGTCGGCGCCACGCCGGAAGAGTGCGCTCACGCGCGCGAACGGGCCGACGGTGGGTATGCGCTCGAGGTCGAGGTCGGTGAGGCGCCGCAGCACCTGCTTGTTCGCGATGGCCATCCCGGCGAGCGCCCCGGTGGCGTCGTACCCGAGCGCGCCCGCCTCCCGCACCCTGGCGACGGCCTCGGGCGGATCCTCGTCCGTGAACAGGAACGCGCGACGCGGCGAGAGGCGTAGGAGCTCCTCTCCCGCGGCCGGCAGGAAGGCGTCGACGTTCCCGCGGATCTCGACGACGCCCTCGAGCGAGAGGTCGCGCACGACCTCCGGATCGGCGTACTCGAGGGCGCGGCGAAGCGGAGACGCCAGCGTCCCGGGCTCGCAGCGCGCCGGCGAGAGGAAGTTCACGAGGCTCACGACCGCATCCGCTCCCCGGCCGGGTCGAAGAAGGCCCCGTGCGTGATGCGCGCCCCGCGACGCAACCGGTCCACCTGGATCTCGACGCGTGTCCCCGGCTCCGAGCGATCCGTAGGCACCCACGCGAGCCCGATGATCCCGCCGACCGCCTCGCTCCGCCGGGCGCTCGTCACGCGACCGGCCGGGTACCCCTCGATGACGATCTGTGCGCCCTCGGCGGGCAGGAAGTCATCCTCCATCGTGAAACCGACGAGGCGCTCCTTCTCCTCGCGCTGCGCGAAGTGCTCGAGCGCGAACTTGCCCACGAAGTCGTCCTTGTCGAGCTTCGGGAGCCAGGACATGCCGGACGAGTAGAGGTTCGACTCGGAGTCCGTGTCCTGGCCGACGATGACGTGGCCCTTCTCGAGACGCAGCACACGCTGTGGCTCGAGCCCGAACGGCCGCGCTCCTTCCGCGACGAGCCGGTCCCAGAGGTACTCGCCCGCCGGGCTCGGGAAGTGGAGCTCGTAGCCGAGCTCGCCCACGAATCCGATGCGAAGCGCGAGCGTCGGAACCCCCGCGACGTCGAGCTCGCGAGCGTCCAGGTACCTGAACTCCTCCGCCGACACGTCGTCCTCGGTCAGCCGCTGCAACGCGTCGCGCGCCTGCGGACCGGCGAGGTTCACGGCGGCGAGCGCGCCGGTGACGTTCACGATCTGGGCGTCGTAGCCCCAGACGGCGTTCCACCACTCGAACCAGGCGGTCACGGCGTCGGCCCCGGTCGAGGTCGTCGTCACGTAGTAGAGGTCCTCGGCGAGCCTCGCAATCGTGCCGTCGTCCATGATCCGTCCGCCGTCCGACGTGAGCACGCCGTAGCGGATCCGGCCGGGCTTCATGTCGCCGAACCGGTTCGGGTAGAGGCGCTCCAGGAGCGCGACGGCATCGGGCCCTTCGACGAGGAGCTTCCCGAGCGTCGAGACGTCGATCAGGCCAAGCGACTCGTGCACTGCGCGCACCTCGTCCTCGGGCTTGTCGCCGTAGGCGTACGGGCGCTTCCACGGTCCCGCCCACTGGATCGTCGCGCCGGCTTCCTCGTGCCTCCACTGCATCGAGCTGCGCCGCGCCGGCGTGAGCTCGCGGCCCGCGAGGAGGCCCAGCTCGACCGGTGCCCACGGAGGCCGCGCCGTCGTCGTCCCGATCGCAGTTTCATACATGCGGTTCTCGTGCGCGTAGAGGCGGATGCTGGAGAGGTGACAGAGCTTGCCCTGGCAGGGGCCCATGGTCGTCGTCGTGTAGCGCTTCGCGAGCTCGATCGAGTCGAATCCCTCGCTCACCGCTCGTTTCAGATCCTTCGTCGTCACGTCCTCGCAGACGCACACGAAGCACTTCCCCTTGCCCCGGTACGCGGGCTCGGGAGCGACCCTGGGCAGGCCTTCGCCGGTGACGGTTCCGACCGCGTCGACTCCCGGGGGGAGCTCCGTCGGGACGAAGACGCCGAGCGCCTCGTCGTACTCGATCCGCGCACCCGCCTGCGCGAGGAGCGAGTACGCCGGCTGTCGCCCGCCCGAGGCCACGAGCAGGTCGCACTCCGTCGTCTCGCCGTCGAGGAGAAGCCGGCGGACCCGTCCCTTCCCTCCCTGCGCGACGAGCTCGCGCGGGCGGGCTTCGCGCAGGTCGACGACGTTGGCGACCTCGATGCCGAGGTCGACGAGCTCGTCCGCGATCGTGAGCGTCTCGTCGTCGGAGCCCACGACGACCGCCCGCTCGCCGGGCTTCACGGAGAAGTCGCGAAGCAGCCGGCGGACGGCGTCGGGGAGCATCACGCCGACGAGGTCGTTGCCGGGGAACACGAGTGGCTGCTCGGTCGCTCCGGTCGCGACGACGAGCTGCTCGGTGCGGAAGCGGTAGAGGACCGTGCCGGCGTCGACCGGGACGAGACCGCCCTCCCAGACGCCGAGGGCGGACGCGGGCGCGATCACCTCGACCCCCGCGAGCTCGAGCCCGCGGTTCTGCGCGTCCTCGTCGACGAGCACGACGCCCGGACCGGACTTCGCGGCGTCGAGGGCCGCGGCTCGCCCGGCCTCCCCGCCGCCGACGACGAGTACCCGCGACCTGCGATGCTCGGTGTCGTAGCGCCGGGAGTGCCCGGCGTGCGGGTCGAGCTTGCCGAGGCCGGCGGCGTTCCGCAGGAACCTCTCGTACAGCGGCCAGGCGGCGCGAGGGCGGATGAACGTGCGGTAGTAGAACCCGACGGGAGTGAACGGGCCGCCGATCTTGTCCGTCGCGGACATGAGGTCGAAGTCGAGCGACCAGCGGACGTTCTGGCCCTCGACGACCGCGCCCTCGCGGATCGGCTCCGTGCACGTGCGGACGTTCGGCACGCCGTCCACGGTCATCATGCAGTTCGGGCAGTGCCCCGAGCAGCAGAGCAGGCCGCGTGGGCGGTGGTACTTGAAGGAGCGCGAGAAGACGCGCTTCCCGGCGGCGAAGGCCGCCGAGGCGAGCGTGTCGCCCTCGAACCCGACGACCTTCCACCCCGCGAAGAAGAAGGACACGGCCTTCGAGCGGTCGATTCGCTCGCCCGCACGCGCCTCCAGCCTCACGACGGCGGCGTCCTCGGGTCGGGGAGCGTCACCTCGAACACCTCGTTCGTCCTCGTGTCCCGTTCGGCGAGAAACCACTCGCCGCACCCCATCCGGTGCTGCCACCACTCGCGTTGCACCCCGGCCACGTTGTCGCGGAAGTACACGTAGTCGGTGAGCTCGCGCAGGCTCGGCGTCCCCGACGGACGGGTCGTGACCTCGCCGAAGTACGCGTACTCGTCGACGGGCCGCGGGCCGCAGAACGGGCAGGGAAGCAGGAACGACATTCAGGCGACTCGCTCGATCAATTGCACGTCATGCAACGCTGTGCCAGAATCCGCAACGAACCTACAGCGATGTCGCGCACTCGTCAACCCTCAACCCGTCGAATTGGCGCAGCCGAGCGTGCGATCACGGTGCTCGACACCCTTGCAGATGCCGGCGAGCTCGGCACGAACGAGGTCGCACGCCGGACCGGCATGACCCCGAGTACGGTGTCACGGCAGCTGGGGACGCTCGCGGCCTCGGGCCTCGTCGAGCGCGTGCCGACATCCGGTCGGTACAGGCTCGGGATCCGGCTCGTCCACCTCGCGAACGCCGTCCTCGCGCAGCTCGACGTCCGTGAGGTGTCGCGGCCGCACCTCGTCGCGCTCGTGGAGGCCACCGGCGAGACGGCGACCCTCTCCGTCCCCGGCGACGACGACGCGATCACGGTCGACTTCGTCCTCGGCGCCCACCAGATCCAGCCGGTCTCGCGCCTCGGGCGCCCGTCCATCGCGCATGCCACCTCGGCGGGGAAGGTGATGCTCGCATTCGGGCCGCGGGA
>DATAET010000253.1:0-3339 GCA_036257855.1 Gaiellaceae bacterium
CCCGACAACCGGGTGACCGTCGACGGGGACGGGAAGCTCACACTCACCTACACCGAGACGAATCTCGAGGCCAAGAAGCGGCTGTACGCGAAGGTCAAGTCGCTGCTCGGGCAGCTCGACATGAACCCCGACCACCTCATCCGCCGCTTCGCGTACATGAAGAACGACATCCCTGTCGCCGGCTGCGCTCATCAGGCCGGCACGTGCCGGTTCGGGACGGATCCGGCGACGTCGGTCGTGGACGTGAACTGCAGGGCTCACGAGCTCGACAACCTCTACGTCGTCGACACGAGCGTGTTCCCGAGCATCGGCGCCGTCAATCCAGCGCTCACGGCGATGGCGAACTCCCTCCGCGTCGGCGACCACCTGCTCGAGCGGCTGGCGTAGCTATCCGGAGGCTCCGGTTGTGTGGCGGTTGTCCGACCTGAGATGCTCCGAAGCGCCGTGACGTCGCCTGCGACGCAGACCGGGCGCGACGCCGAGGGCGCAGCGGATGTGCTCGTGATCTTCGGGATCACGGGCGACCTCGCGCGGGTCATGACCTTCCGCTCGCTCTACGGGCTGGAGAGCCGCGAGCTCCTCGACTGCCCGATCGTGGGTGTCGCGTTCGACGACTGGACGAAGGAGCACCTCATTCAGCGGGCCCACGACTCCATCACAGCCGCAGGCGATGAGATCGACCACGCCGTCTTCGAGCGACTCATGGGCCGCCTTTCGTACGTCCACGGGGACTTCACCGAGGACGCGACCTACGAGCGGGTCGCGAAGTCGATCGAGGGCAGGACGTGCCCCGTCTTCTATCTCGAGATCCCGCCATCGCTGTTCGGGACCGTGGTGGGCGGGCTCGCGAAGGCGAGGCTCACCGAGAACGCGCGGGTCGTCGTGGAGAAGCCGTTCGGGCACGACCTCGCCTCCGCCCGCGCGCTGAACGAGGAGCTCCACCGATACATCGCCGAGTCGCAGCTGTACCGCATCGACCACTTCCTCGGGAAGATGTCCGTGGAGGACGTCCTCTACCTCCGCTTCGCCAACACGATCCTCGAGCCCGTCTGGAACCGGCACTTCATCTCGTCGGTGCAGATCACCATGGGCGAGGACTTCGACGTCGCCGACCGCGGGAACTTCTACGACCCCGTCGGCGCCCTGCGCGACGTCGTCCAGAACCACCTCCTGCAGGTCGTGAGCTACGTCGCCATGGAGGCGCCAACCGGACGCGGGGTCGACGTCATCAACAACCGCAAGCGCGACGTCTTCATGGCCATGGCAGAGGCCGACCGGACGCAATACGTCCGCGGCCAGTACAAGGGCTACCTCGACGTCGCCGGAGTCGCACCGGACTCACAGACCGAGACCTTCTGCGCGCTCCGCCTCGAGATCGACAACTGGCGCTGGTCCGGCGTGCCGTTCTTCATCCGGGCCGGCAAGGCGCTTCCCGTGACCGTGACGGAAGTCCGCGTCGTGTTCAACACGACGCCGTGGCTCGGCTTCGTTCCACGTGACACGCCGCGCCCCGAGCCGAACCAGCTCGTCCTTCGCGTCGGCCCGCGCCCGGGCGCTCGCCTCCGCATGCAGGCAAAGGCGGCGGACGGGGACGCGCTCCGGTCCGTCCAGCTCGACATGGAGTTCGCGAGCTTCGGGGGCGAAGGGCCGACGCCGTACGAGGTCCTGCTCGAGGCTGCGATGCACGGTGACCCGAGTCATTTCGCGCGGCAGGACGCGGTCGAGGAGACGTGGCGCGTGATGCAGCCGCTCCTCGACTCACCGCCGCCGGTCGAGGTCTACGAGCCCGGCACCTGGGGTCCCGCGTCCGCGGACGACCTCGTTCGCGACCACGGCGGCTGGAGGAACCCCTGGCTTCCGCAATGACCCCCACGCCCGAGCTCGACCAGACGTGCATCGACACCATCCGCACGCTCTGCATCGACGCGATCCAGGCGGCGAACTCGGGCCATCCCGGGACGCCGATCGGCATGGCGCCCGTCACCTACACCCTCTGGCAGCGCTTCCTCCGCTTCGATCCGTCCGACCCCATCTGGCCGAACCGGGACCGCTTCGTGCTGTCGGCCGGCCACGCCTCCGCCCTCCTCTGGTCGCTCCTGTATCTCACGGGAGTGCGTGCGGTCGATCCCGAGTACGAGATACTCGGCGAGCCCGCGGTCACCCTCGATGACCTGAAGCGGTTCCGGCAGCTCGGGTCGAAGTGCCCGGGGCACCCGGAGTACCGCTGGACGAGCGGTGTCGAGACGACCACCGGGCCGCTCGGCCAGGGTGTCGCCACCTCGGTCGGGATGGCGGTCGCGAGTCAGTGGCTGGGCGCGCGCTACAACCGCGAAGGGTTCACGCTCTTCGACTTCGACGTGTATGCGCAGGCGGGCGACGGCTGCATGATGGAGGGCGTCGCCTCCGAGGCGGCCTCGTTCGCGGCGCACCAGGGCCTGTCCAACCTCTGTTGGATCTATGACTCGAACCGGGTCACGATCGAGGGGCACACGGACTTGACGTTCACCGAGGACGTCGCCGCCCGCTTCGCAGCCTACGGCTGGAACGTCACGAGGGTCCCCGACGCGAACGACCTCGAGGAAGCCGAGCGCGCGTTCCACACGTTCCGGGCAGAGCAGGAGCGGCCGACTCTCGTCGTCGTGCACAGCCACATCGGCTACGGAACGCCGGTCGAGGACACGTCGAAGGCCCACGGCGAGCCCCTCGGGCCGGAGGGCGTGAAGGAGACGAAGCGCTTCTTCGGCTGGCCCGAGGACTCGCAGTTCGTCGTGCCCGACGGCGTCCGCGAGCACTTCGCGGAGGGCATCGGTGCGCGCGGTGCCGAGGCACGCGCCGCCTGGAATGCGCTGTTCGCGGAATATCGCTCCGCCGAGCCGGAGCTCGCCGACGAGATCGAACGCATGCAGCGCCGCGCGCTTCCGGACGACTGGGACACGCAGATCCCGGTGTTCCCCGCAGACGCGAAGGGCCTCGCGAGCCGCGACTCGTCGGGACAGGTGCTGAATGCCGTCGCCGAGCGCGTGCCCTGGCTCGTCGGCGGAGCTGCCGACCTCGCCCCCTCGACGAAGACGAGGCTGACGTTCGACGGCGCCGGCGACTTCTCGCCTGCTGAGCGCAGCGGGCGCAACTTTCACCTCGGCGTGCGCGAGTTCGCGTCGGCCGCGATCGCGAACGGCCTCGCGCTGTCGAAGCTCCGCCCGTTCTGGTCCGGCTTCCTGATCTTCTCCGACTACGCGCGCGGGGCGATCCGGCTCTCCGCGCTCATGGAGATCCCGGTCATCCACGTGTTCACGCACGACTCGATCGGAGTCGGCGAGGACGGCCCCACGCACCAGCCGG
>DATAET010000254.1:0-1632 GCA_036257855.1 Gaiellaceae bacterium
CGACGACCTCTCGAAGCACGCCGACGCGTACCGCCAGCTTTCCCTGCTCCTGCGACGGCCACCCGGCCGCGAGGCCTTCCCCGGCGACGTCTTCTACCTCCACTCGCGGCTGCTCGAGCGCGCGTGCAAGCTCTCGGACGAGCTCGGCGGAGGCTCGCTCACCGCGCTGCCGGTCATCGAGACGCAGGCGGGCGACATCGCCGCGTACATCCCGACGAACGTCATCTCGATCACCGACGGCCAGATCTTCCTCGAGTCGAGCCTCTTCTTCTCGGGCGTGCGGCCGGCGATCAACGTCGGCACCTCGGTCTCGCGCGTGGGCGGCAACGCGCAGACGAAGGCGATGAGGAAGGTGGCGGGCCGCCTCCGCCTCGACCTCGCGCAGTACCGCGAGCTCGAGGCGTTCGCGCAGTTCGGCTCCGAGCTCGACCAGGCGACGCAGAACGCGCTCGCGCGCGGCGAGCGCATGGTGGCGACCCTGAACCAGCCGCAGTACCAGCCCTGGCCCGCCGAGGAGCAGGTCGTGGCCATCTACGCCGGGATCAACGGGTGGCTCGACAAGATCCCTGTCGGCCAGGTCCCACGCTTCCACGACGAGCTGCGTGAGCACCTGCGCACCGAAAGCTCGGTCCTCGAGGCGATCCGGACGACCGGAGACCTCTCCGAGGAGACGGAGCAGAAGCTCCTGAAGGAGCTCGAGCATTTCCAGAGCGTCTTCAACGTCGAGGAGGAGAAGGGCCTCGTCGCCGGCTGATGGCCACGGTCCAGGACCTCAAGCGCCGCATCCGCTCCGTCCGCAACACGCGCAAGATCACGCGCGCGATGGAGCTCGTCGCGGCGGCGAAGCTTCGCCGCGCCGAGCAGCGGATCACGGCGATGCGGCCCTACGCCGAGACGATGAACGAGCTCATCGGGGGCGTGGGGAGGGCCGCCTCGTCCGTGCGGCTCCCGCTCCTCGAGCAGCGGGAGAGCGTCGAGTCCGTCGCCATCGTCCCGCTAACCGGCGACCGCGGGCTCGCGGGGTCGTTCAATGCGCAGATCATGCGCCGGTCGTTCGCGCTCGAGCGCTCGCTCCAGGGTGAGGGCAAGGGCGTCCGCTGGGTCGCCGTCGGGAAGAAGGGTCGCTCCACCCTGACGTTCCGCCGACGCGAGCTCGCCGGCGCGTACCTCGGCTTCACGGACCGGCCCACCTACGCCGACGCGCAGGGCATCGCCCACCGCGTGTCCGAGCTGTTCACGAGCGGGGAGGTCGACCGGGTCGTCCTCGTCTACAACACGTACGTCTCGGCGCTGACCCAGCGGGTCACGGAGCAGGACATTCTCCCGATCTCGGCCGACATCCTCGAGGCGGACGAAAAGGAGCGTGCCGACGACGTGCTCCGCGGCGACTTCATCTTCGAGCCGGAGCCCGAGGAGATCCTCGAGCGCCTGCTGCCCGTCTACGTCGAGACGCAGATCTACCGTGCGCTGCTCGAGTCGACAGCATCGGAGCAGGGGGCACGCATGACGGCCATGCGCAACGCCTCGAAGAACGCCGGAGAGATCATCGAGTCGCTCACGCTCAGCATGAATCGCGCGCGCCAGGCGGAGATCACGCAGGAGATCCTCGAGGTCGTCGCCGGCGCCGAAGCG
>DATAET010000255.1:0-1816 GCA_036257855.1 Gaiellaceae bacterium
GTCCAGGCTCTCATCTCCCGAGCCTCGTCGGAGACGTGGAGACGCTGGTGGCGACGTAGCGAGTACCACGTGACGCCGACGTAGACGAGTAGGAGCGTGATCGACACCGGCACGGACAACACCGCGATGGACCGTCGCTCCGGGTCGCCCTCCCAGCCGGGTATGGCCGGAATCAGGAAGAGCAGTACGGCAAGACCGACGAGCGCCAGCGAGAGGAAGCTCGACTCGCGGTCGATTGCACCGCGCCCGCCGAAGAGCAGCGAGAAGCCGAGGACGAGCAGGAGGTTGCCGACGACGCTGCCGCTCAAGGAGCCGCGGACGACCTCGAACTTCGCCTCGTTGACGGCGATCAAAGCGATGATCAACTCGGGGGCGTTGCCGAAGGTCGCGTTGAGGAAGCCGCCGATGCCCGGCCCCGTGTGATGTGCCGCATGCTCGGTGGCTTCGCCGATCAGCCACGCGAGCGGGACGAGTGACGCGGCGGCGAGCACGAATTGGACAACGTCACTCGGGTGAAACGCATAGTGGACGAAGATCGTGGCCGGGGCGAGGGCAAGCGAGCCCCAGAGGATCCTCCTGGCCACCCGATTAGCCTAACGACCATGCTGAGGGCGGTTCTCTTCGACTGGGGCGGGACGCTGATGAGCGACGAATGGAGCGACGAGATCGCGCTCGAGGGCCACACGGCGGGCCTTGCCGCACTCGGCCGGGACGGGCTGCCGGACGCTGAGGCGTTCACCGCCTACCTGCGCGAGCACGAAGCCGAGCTCTTCCCGTCCGCGGGCGAGGACGAGATCGACATCGCCGCCGTCATGTCCGGGTCGTTCCGGGATCAAGGCGTGGAGCTCACGGACGACGACGTCCGCCTCTTCCTCCAGGCTGCGCACGAAGCCTGGTCCTCGCATTACGTGCTCGCGGACTCGACTCACGCGCTCCTCGAGGCGCTGCGCGCCCGGGGCCTGAAGCTCGCGCTGGTCTCGAACACGGCGAGCCCGCAATGGCTCTTGCAGCCGATGCTCGAGCGGCAGGGAATCGCCGAGCGCGTCGACGCGATCGTCCTCTCCTCCGAGGTCGGAAAGCGCAAGCCGCACCCGGCGATCTTCGAGCGCGCGCTGAGCGAGCTGGACGTCGACGCAAGCGTCGCGCTCTTCGTTGGCGACCGTCTCGAGGCGGACGTGCTCGGCGCCTCGCGGATCGGGATGAAGACGATCCAGGCGGTCTGGTTCCGGGCCGACGAGGGCCCGGCCGGGGTCGAGCCGGACTACCAGGCGTTCACGCAGATGGACGTGCTGAACGTGGTCGACCGGCTCGGCGCCTAGCGCGATCTGCGCCGCCTGTCAAGTCTTGCGCGGGCGGGAGACCGTCGACCAAAATCCCGCTATGGAGTCAGGCGAGCTCACCCGTCCCGCGCGTGAGCTCCCGCTTCGCCCGCAGGATGAGGTCGAGTGCCGCCGCTGTGGGATCCACTGCGACAAGGTCGTCTATCCCGCCGCCTGTGTCGCCCGCTCGTGTCCCTTCCTCTACGCCTTCGAAGAGGCGGGGCGGACCTACGTTGGCTGCATGCAGAAAGTCTTCGGCGTCGAGATCGACCTCGAGCTGCTGGAGGAAGCCGAAGCCCGAGCACCGGGCTTCGGTGCTGTTAGGGCCACTCGCAACCCACTGCCGATGTGCGAGGCCGAGGTCGAGAGCACATACCTCAGCCGGACCGACGACCTCGGCTGCGTGAACCCCGAGTTCCACGAGCTCCCCGTCGGCCAGCCGAGCTTCCGCGTCTTCGCGCAGGTGCGCGGCTCCGCGTAGCACCTCTCTTCCAGAG
>DATAET010000256.1:0-10034 GCA_036257855.1 Gaiellaceae bacterium
GGAACGAGCCCGGAGCGGTACATGATGTATCCGAGGATCAGGCCGTTGCCCCAGGGGCCGATGAAGCCCGGGCCGAGCAGGAATGTCCAGTCCTTCAGCGCGGCGAGCGACACGGCCAAGTCGCCTGCATCCGGCGAGTCATGGCGCAAGCTGACGACCCCGAGGGCAAAGATGATCCCCGCCGCGATGAATGTGCACTCCATGATCCGAGCCGTGACGTAGCCGAGGGCGAGTGGTTCGTTCTGTCGCCTGAAAATCGGGTACGCCACGACAGCGGTGCCGACGTTGGAGATGATCAGGAACAACTCCAGTAGGGCGGCGAGGTAGATCTTGTCGTCGTGCCCGCCGCCGGTGATGTAGCCGGCTGGGTCGTCGAGAATCGGCTGGTAGAGGCCGAGTGCTGCAATCGAGGTGATGTACGTGATCAGGAACAGCACTCCGAAGATCCGCGCAAGCCTCTGATCCTCAGCCATTCCCTTGCCTTCTCTCCACCGGTCGGGGCGACCATAGGGGACTGCCTCGACCAATACAACCCGAGTGCTGACTTCGTTACCGCAGGCGTGGGAACATACGTTCGTGACTGCGGAAGCTCATGCTCAGGTCCGCTTCCGCCGCGCGATCGAGCGCCGCGCGCTGTGGATGGCGGAGGATGCTGCCCGCGAGCTGCCGAACCTGCCGCTCGAAGACGCGCTTCAAGCTTGTCCACCTCTACGCAGAGCGCGGCTCGCCGAAGTTCGAGAGAGCAGCTCTGCGGTGGCTTGAGCGGTACCTGGCCGAGGGCGCGAGCCAGGAGATGACTGACGATGATCCGTAGCCCGCGAGATACCTACGGATCGAGGAGCGAGAGCTGGAGGCGGGCGGGCTGGACCAATCCGTCATAGGATGGTCCGCTGAGCTGAAGATCCGGACCTCACTCGTGTCCGACGCCGCCAAGTTTGAGGTCGCGGCAAAGGCCGAGCACCTCGCTCTTGTGACCGGCCCCTTTGCGGCATCGCCCACGCCGGGTGGGCCAGCGATCTGAGCCGAACGCTTGAGGCGGGCTGGCTGCAGGGCGAAAAGTCCGCAAAAAACGCGCGTCGCCCTCTCGGGAAGTAGCGCATAGGCTCGCGGCAGAACTTGGCGAAGTGGTCGAGCTCGAAGCCTGCCGTGCTCGAAGGCCGCGTACCGGCGACACGCTTCAGCGGCCCGTTTCATGATTCTCGAATCCTTGTGTCGAAAGGCGCATACTCTCCACGAGAGATCGGGGCCGCTCTCCGTCGCTGGGGGACGAGGGCTGTTGGCAGGCGGCACGCGTGTTCTAGTGCCCGATCTCTCGTCTTGCGGCCACCATGCCCAACGGAGCACGCACACTGAGGGGTACTAATGAGCCGTGCTAACCAGGATGCCCCCTTCGTAAAGGCGGCGTCTTGTTAGGACGCCCTGATGTGGTCGTGACCCTTGTCGAACTGCTCCTGAGTGATCCCCGGGAGCTTGATGCGGATGCCGACAGCCATTGCGAACCCACTTTCAATCAACAGCAAGACCCATCACGGCGAGTCTCGCATCTCGCGACATGTCAATGCTCTGACTTGTGCGAGGTCCTCTCGCCAGAGCACGGGTTCATACGGACTCTTTCATCCACCCTCAGTTAGCGTCTCGGGTATCGGACTCAGTCGGTGCCGCGAAGCTCCGATGCGCCAGGCGATACCCAGACCTTCGTTGGGGGCGGTCGCCCGAGCGCAGGGTTAGCCTCGTGGGCATCCGATGCAGGGGCCGGGGGAAGGGTGGGGCGGCCCCAGCAGCACCAGGAGAACTCCCCGCAGCGCCCGGGCTATAAGGAGTCTAGGCCGCGCCGAGCACCCGCCCTGGCTCACTACCTCCGAGGTACCGCTCTATCAGCGCGGGCGCGCAGTGACGCTAGATATCTGGCGCGCAGCGACGCTATATATAAGGCGTACCCGAGACGACGACGAGCCGTATAGGTCTATATAGGTTCCCGTAAAGGCTTGCGCCGTCCTTCGGGTCTACTCCTGTCTACTCGCCAGGCATGAAAACGGCGTTCTGGAGCCATCCGTCCCTCCTGTCTACTCCAGTCCACTCGCGCCGTCTCCATGGCATGCAAGAGGTCGCCGGTTCGAGCCCGGCTGGCTCCACCTCGAGGCCGCACTTTCAGGGCACGCTGTCGATTACTTCGTGGCTCGTTCGTCGTCGTATTGAATGACAGCGGTGCAGCGGTGGGCTGCGCCAGACGACAGGGAGGAGACACATGGCAGGCCAGATGGTGCACCTCGAGATCCCGGCGGGCGACACCGCCAAGGCCCAGGAGTTCTGGGGCTCGCTCTTCGGCTGGCAGTTCCAGGAGTTTCCGGGCGCTCCCGGCGGCTACTTCATGACGCGGTTCTCCGAGAACACGGGAGGAGCGATCTACGGCGCCGAAGGGGGCAAGCGCGGGACGCGTGTGTACTTCGATGTGGACGACGTCAACGCCGGGGCTGCGCGCGTCGCCGAGCTCGGCGGCGAGTCCGGCGAGGCGACGCCCGTGCCCGGCATGGGCTGGTTCTCGATCTGCAAGGACCCCGAAGGCAACGAGTTCGGGCTCTGGCAGACGGACGACAGCGCTCCGGGCGCGTAAGCCGCTCGATCCGACGGTAGAGGGGCGGCGCCGTCTCGCCGCCCCGGGCCGTCCCGCACGCGTGCTGCTAGAACCTCTGTGACAGCGACGCGAAAGGGGCGGTCATGCCCTTCTACCAGTCTCGCGGGCAGCTCCCGCGAAAGCGCCATATCGTCTTCCGCGAGAACGGTCGGCTCCTGACCGAGGAGGTCATGGGCCTCGAAGGCTTCACCGGCAACGAGTCAATCCTCTACCACCTCGAGTCGCCCTGTCGCGTGAAGGAGCTCGGTGCATTCACCCCCATCGAGCGCGAGGAGTGGATTCCGGAGACGCACGCTCATCGTCTCCAGAACACGTACGAGGTTCCGCCTGAGGGGGACGAGATCTCCGGACGGCGGACGCTCATGTGGAATGCGGACGTCGAGATCTCCTTCTGCCGGCCCGAGGGCTCCATGGACTACTTCTTTCGCAACGGCGAGGGGGACGAGGTCGTCTTCGTGCACGAGGGTCGCGGCACGCTCGAGTCGATCTTCGGCGACGTTCCGTACGAGGACGGCGACTACGTCGTGATCCCGCGCGGCACGACCTACCGCTTCATGCCGGAGGGGCCGCAGCGCTACCTCGTGTTCGAGACACCGGGGCTCATCGAGATCCCGCGTCGCTATCGGAACGAGTACGGGCAGATCAAGGAAGGCGCTCCGTACTACCACCGCGACATCCATCCGCCGACCGAGCTCCATACGCGGCGCGAGCGAGGCGAATTCCTTGTCAAGGTGCGGGTGCGAGGCGGCTACCAGGAGTACGTGCTCGACTACCACCCCTTCGACGTCGTCGGCTGGGACGGCTTCCTCTACCCGTGGACGTTCTCGATCCACGACTTCGAGCCCATCACTGGCCGCATCCACCAGCCGCCGCCCTCCCACCAGACCTTCCAGGGCCAGAACTTCGTCATCTGCTCGTTCTGCCCGCGCAAGCTCGACTTCGATCCCGAGGCGGTTCCGATCCCGTACCACCACAGCAATCTTCAGTCGGAGGAGATGATCTACTACGTCTCCGGCAACTTCGGCTCGCGGAAGGGGATCTCGGTGGGGTCGATCACGCTCCATCCGTCGGGGCTCCCGCACGGGCCCCAGCCGGGGCTGGCGGAGAAGTCGCTCGGCGTGGCGCAGACCACCGAGCTCGCGGTCATGTGCGACACCTTCCGGCCCTTGAAGCTCTCGACGTTCGCCCGCGACCTCGACGACGGTCACTACGCCTACTCCTGGTACGAGCCTCCGTCGGAGGAGCCGAGCCTCGCCGGCGTGACGAGCCACCTCTAGCACCGTGGACGCCGATCGCTTCCTCGAGCGGCTTCCCGGGCTATTCGAGGACTTCCCTCGTTCCGAGCACCCAGTCGACCGCCGGTTCGCGCCGGTCGCGGAGGAGGTCGAGAACCTCGCCCGCGAGAACAATCTCGCGCTGCTGAACCTCGCTGCGGGCTGTCTCGACGGGGAAGAGGCGTATGTCGAGGTCGGTGTCTTCCACGGCGCCAGCCTGATCGCGGCGATGCTCGGGAACGAGGACAAAGAGTTCGTCGGAGTCGACAGCTTCGGATTTCGCGACGCGACGCTCGAGAAGGTGGAGGCGAACCTCGCACGCTTCGGCCTCACACCGCCGACGATCCTGGTCGGCGACGCGTTCGAGCTCGTCCCCGCCGGCGCGCTCGGCGACACCGCGATCGGGGTCTGGTACTACGACGCCTCGCACGAGTACGAGTCGCAGCTCGAGGGGCTACGGATCGCGGAGCCGTTCCTCGTGCCGGGTGCGCTGATCGTCGTCGACGACACGGATTGGGACGACGTCTCGCGCGCGATGGACGACTACCTCGCGTCTCAGCCTCGCGCCCGTCGCATCCTCGCGCTCGACGGCAAAGATCGGGGCGCACCCCAGTGGTGGGAGGGAATGCAGGTCTTCGCCTGGGAGGGTTAACCCTTCGCCGAGCCTGCGGCCGCGGAGCGGCGCCATTCAGGGATGTTGGCGCGATCGGGAGTCCGCGCGAGCGGATTCCCGATCGCGGCGATGGGCTACGTGCCGCGAATCGTCAGCCGGCGGTTCAGCACGATCCCGCTGATGTCGTTCAGGGCGAACGTCGCGATGTAGGTCTGACCCTTGACGACCTTGAATCGAAGCCGTGCTGAGATCGTGCAGTCGGACTTGAGCGGAGACGTCTGCTGATCCACGGCGATCAGCCTGCCACCTCGGTAGACGCGCCAGGTCATGCCGATGGACGTGCCGGTGGGATCCGTGGCGCAGTACCGGCGGGTGTAGAGGTTGACGAGCGGCGTGAGCGTCCCGCGGCGAACCGCTACGACGCCGTTCCGCGGGTCGAGTGGCCCCGCGCTGAGGCGAAAGCGCGTGGGAGACGATCCCTTGGGCGTCCCGTTCTGCGTGTAGACGCCCGACTCCCACGGCTGTCCGGGGTCGTCCTGGTAGACGAACCAGATGAACATGTCCACGTACGGAAGGCGGGCGGCCATGGAGATCGACTGCTGGATGTACGCCGCCTGCTTCGCGTACGAGACTCCGAGCGGATCCGGGGGGTTCGTCTGGTGGCCGTACTCGTCGATCCAGATGGGCACCGTCTTCCGCTTGAACCACTTCTTCAGGTTGTCCTCGAACCGAGGCAGTGACGCGAGCGAGACGTTCGGCCACTTGACGACCTGACGCGGCGGCGAGTTCGGGTTGAAGGGATACGGGTGATGCGACCACGCGTCGAACTTGAGGCGTGGGTTCGCCTTCGCCACGAGCTCCGCGAACGTGCCCGGCGTGTGCGTCGGGCGGAGGCCGGTGGCCTTGTCGCTCCCGCGTGCTGACGTCTCGCCGATCGCGACCTGCGCCCGAGGGTTCCCTGACTTGATCCCGGCGTAGGCGGCCGCGGCGAGCTTCGCGTAGTTGGCCGGGGCGACGGAGCGCCCGCGCTTGTCGAACTGTGGGGTGAGGAAGAGCTGGAGGTTCGGCTCGTTCCAGATCGACCAGAAGCGCACGAACGGGTAGCCCTGGAAGCGGCCCGAATACCGTAATGCGATGGCGCGCGCGAACGACGTGAGGTCTGCAAGCCGCGTCGGCATGACGTTCGGGCTCTTGCCGCCGTTCGCCCACCGCGGCGTCCCAGAGATGGTGAGGAGGACCTCCTGGTCGTTCTCCTGCGCCGCAAGCACGGCCTCGTCGACGTCGCCGAGCTCGTAGGTGGGGTCGAAGGGATCCGTGGCCGTGGTCGGCCTCGTCTTTGCCACGAGGTTCCACTGCACGAGCAGCCGGATGATCGACGCATTTGCCCGCGCCGCGCCGTCGACCCGCGCCTC
The DNA here is from genome assembly GCA_036257855.1 of Gaiellaceae bacterium. Taxonomy (GTDB): domain Bacteria; phylum Actinomycetota; class Thermoleophilia; order Gaiellales; family Gaiellaceae; genus GMQP-bins7. The sequence goes on from DATAET010000256.1 coordinate 5,932, forward strand.
GCGGTTCGCGACCCAGCGGAAGCTCGGATCGTCGTGGAAACCCACCCACATCCGCTCTGCGGCGAACGATGCCGGCGCAGCGAGCCCGGCGAGCACGGACAGAACGATGACGAGGCGGGCTATACGTCTCACACGTGTCTCCTGAGGCGGCGGGAAGGGGGCGGTCGGAAGCTCCGCGCACCCTAGCGGCTGCAGTGTGAGGCTTGTGTTAGCAACCGCGCGAGGACTCGCATCGTCCGTGGCGTAGACTGGGCGGCGTGAGCTCCACCGTGTGGGAAGCGATCTTCATGCTCGTCGTACTGAAGATCCCGATGGTGTACCTCGGACTCGTGCTGTGGTGGGCGCTTCGCGCCGAGCCACGATCCGATACCGGCTCGGACGAGGTGGGCGTCCTCGTGCCGCTCACCCCGTGCAACTGGGACGAGTGGAAGCGCAGTCGTCCGCGGGGAGGCATCCCGCGACCTCTTCGCGCGTCGGTGCGACGGGCAGCTGCACGAGCGCCGGTTGCGTGAGCGCCGTCGCCGAGACCCAACGCTCCGATCGCGTGGCCGGGTTTCTGTGCGCGTTCTCCTTCACGCTGTCCGGCCTCGCCATCGCTCGAAACCCGGGCCTCCTCGCCACCGCTGCGATCGTTCTGGCACTCGTCGCGACCCGCATGACGCAGAAGCACCGGACCCTGGCTGCGGCCGCCGTCGCTGCCGGAACCGTCGCCTTTGTGCTCGGGATGGTCGTCGCCGTCTTGACCGACAGCGGTCTGTACTAGCGTCTCGACGACGGAGCGCCGATGACGTCACTCCAGTCGTCCGGGCTCAATTCCGGCTACGTCGGACAGCTCCTCGAGCAGTACCTCGAGAATCCCGAGGCAGTCGATCCCGCCTGGCGCGAGCTCTTCGAAAACGGGGACGAGGCGGTGCTCGCCGCGCTCCCTGGCCTCGACCGCCTCGTCGGTCGCCGGCTCGAAGCGGAGAACGGGGGCACGAGCGTTGCGGGCCCTGAGGCCGTCGTCGCCGCGCCGACGCCTCAGCCCGTCGTGCCTCCCGCGCCCCGTGCCGAGCCTCCGCCGGCCGCCGAGGTCGGCGAGCTGACGGCCGCCGTCGCGGCGGCGATGTCGCTCGTCAAGGCGTATCGGACGCACGGCCATCTCATCGCTCACCTGGATCCGCTCGGCTCCGAGCCGCCGGGGGATCCCGCGCTCGACGAGACGAGGCTCGAGCCTCCTTTGACTGAAGAGCTGCAGGCCCGCATCCCCGCACGGCTCCTTCGCCTCTCGGTGCCGGGTGAGACGCTGCTCGAGGCTCTTCCGCGGCTCCGCGAGGTCTACAGCGGCACGATCGCGTACGAGATCGAGCACATCTCCGACCATGCCGAGCGCGTATGGCTGCGGCGGGCGATCGAGTCCGGTCGCTATCGCGCTGCAATGTCCGCCGACGAACGACGAGACCTCCTCCGCCAACTCGGGAGGGTCGAGGCGTTCGAGGCCTACCTGCGGCGCGCGTTCATCGGGCAGAAGCAGTTCTCCATCGAGGGGCTGGACGTGCTCGTGCCGATGCTGGACGAAGCGGTCGACCTCGCCGCACGCGGCGGCGCCCACGAGGTGCTCATCGGCATCGCGCACCGTGGCCGCCTCAACGTCCTCGCCCACATCGTCGGTCGACCGTACGCGACCATTCTCCGCGAGTTCGAGGGCGAGCGCTCGATCGACGCCCTCGTCGCCGATCCGGAGGGCGGGTCGGGCGACGTGAAGTACCACCTCACCGCGTCCCAGTCGCGCGTGACCCCGGCCGGGGAGATCCAGGTGACGGTCGCCGCGAACCCGAGCCACCTCGAAGCAGTGGATCCGGTCGTCGAGGGGCTCGCGCGGGCGGAGCAGACGGACCGCTCGAGCGGCGCGGGCATTCACGACCCGACGGTCGCGCTGCCGATCCTCGTCCACGGAGATGCGTCGTTCGCGGGCCAGGGCGTCGTCGCGGAGACGTTCAACCTGCACTCGCTCGACGGCTACTCGACCGGCGGGACGCTCCACCTCATCGCCAACAACCAGGTGGGCTTCACGACGGATCCGGTCGAGGGGAGGTCGACCCGCTACTCGAGCGACCTCGCGAAGGGGTTCGACGTCCCGATCGTCCACGTCAACGCCGACGATCCAGAGGCCGCGATCTCCGCGATCCGGCTTGCGCTCGCGTACCGGGAGGAGTTCGGCCACGACGTCGTCGTCGATCTCGTCGGCTACCGCCGGTTCGGGCACAACGAGCAGGACGAGGCGGCGTACACGCAACCGCTGCAGGCCGAGCGCATCGAGCAGCAGCCCCCCGTTCGTGAGACGTACGGACAGCGACTCGTCGAGGAAGGCGTGATCGCCGCCGACGACGCGTCGCGCATGCTCGAGGACACGGTCGAGGAGCTGCGTGCCGCCCACGACGAGCTCCGGACGAGCTTCGCCTCTCCGGCTCCCCCGCGCGAAGTGCCGACGAAGACGGACACCGGAGCCGCCGTTGTCACTGCTGTGCAGGCGGAGCGCCTGACACAGCTCGGTGACCAGCTCCTTCGCGTGCCGGAGGGCTTCGAGGTCAACCCGAAGCTCGCGCGGCAGCTCGAGCGGCGGCGCGAAAGCCTGCGCGAAGGCGGCATCGACTGGGGCCACGCCGAGGCGCTTGCGTTCGGGACGCTGCTCGAGGACGGGATTCCGATCAGGCTCTCGGGCCAGGACACCGAGCGCGGCACGTTTTCCCACCGCCATGCGGTGCTGCACGATCCTCGCACTGGCGAGACCTTCACTCCGCTCCAGCACCTCCCCGACGCCTCCGCCTCGTTCGAGATCTACAACTCGCCGCTCTCGGAGTACGCGGCGCTCGCATTCGAGCACGGCTACTCCATCGCCGCCCCCGACGCGCTCGTTCTGTGGGAGGCCCAGTTCGGCGATTTCGTGAACGGCGCCCAGATCGTCGTCGACCAGTTCATCGTCTCCGGGCGCTCGAAGTGGGGGCAGACGTCACGACTCGTGCTGCTCCTGCCGCACGGGTACGAGGGGAACGGTCCCGAGCACTCGAGCGCGCGCCTCGAGCGGTTCCTCCAGCTCGCGGCGCAGGACAACATCCGTGTCGTCAACTGCACGACGTCGTCCCAGTTCTTCCACCTCCTACGGCGCCAGGCGCTCGACGCGACCGCTCGACCCCTCGTCGTGATGACGCCGAAAGGCCTCCTCCGTCTCCGCGAGGCGACCTCCACCCTGGAGGACCTCTCTCGCGGGTCGTTCCAGCCTGTCCTCGACGACCCGTCGGCAGCGCACGACGCCGTGCAACGGCTCGTGCTCTGCAGCGGGAAGATCTACTACGACATCGTCGGGCACGAGCTCCGGCAGGAGGCGTCAACCGTGGCGGTGGGGAGGATCGAGCAGCTGTATCCGTTCCCGCTCGCGTTCGTCACGGCGCTGATCGAGTCTTATCCCGCAGTGCGCGAGATCGTGTGGGCTCAGGAGGAACCCCAGAACATGGGCGCGTGGAGGTCGATCCGGCACCGCCTCGACGAGGCCGCAGCACGAGCGCCTCTCTCCGACCGCGTCCAGTACGTCGGTCGCACGTGGCGGGCGTCCACGAGCGAGGGGTACCCGACACGCCACCATCACGATCAGGACCAGATCGTGCGGGAGGCCCTCGGCGTCGAAGCCGCGTCGAGCTAGGCGGGCGGGAGCCCGCGGCGCATCAGCGCCGAGGCGACACGCGGCCCGTTGCGTCGGGCGGCTCGAAGGAGCTGCTGACGCTGTGCAGGAGGCAGCCGTCGCCAGGTCTCGAACGCGAGAAGCGCCACCGTCGTCGGCTTCACCCGTCGGAGCAGGTAGATGAGAACGGTCAGCACGGCGAAAGGCACGGCGACATCCTCGCACAACGCGGGCCCCTCGCCTCGGCTCGTCTCGACCGACTGGGGCAGGTGAGCCTGTCCGGTAGACTCGGCCTCTTCCAGGGGATAACCACGTGGATCAGGACGACCTCTTTCCCGTCGACACCGAGTCCGGCTTCGCACAGGCGATCCGGGAGCATCTCGAGCTCAAGAGCCGCAATGCGGAGCTCGACGCCGACATGCCCATCGACCGGTACCTCGACGGTGAC